>JACQWV010000061.1 GCA_016209085.1 Elusimicrobiota bacterium | reverse complement strand
TTCAGGAAAACAAAGCCTTTTATCCTCAACGACATGCTGACTGACGCCACTGCTGCATTTTTGCTGATTTACCCCTGCTTTCGCAGGGGCAGACATCAGCCGCTACATTCTCAGACTGTTATGCCGCCGGACCACATCCGGCGGATATTCCTTTCGTAAAATATTGGCTGTATACAGCCATTTAAGACGCAACTCCGGAGATTTCTTTTTGTAATCCTCTAAAATCTCTTTGCTTAAGTAATAATCAAATCCGCGGTTTTTTCTATTTTTCATTTTTCAATCTTTTGAGATACCTTATGTCTGCCTCATCCTGTTTTCTGCCTGTGTTTTTCTTCATTTTTATAAGGTCATCAATAGATATTACAGGAATGGAAATATTGCGAAGAGGAATGATTTTTGCTTTTTTGCGAGATGTTTGATAATCCACAGGCGTGTTTACAACAACATCAATCTCTGAAAGAGCCCATTGAGGGTTGACCAGACAAAAAGCTTTCATGTGTTTATTCTTAATCCAATCCTCCCTTTTTTCTGTTTTTGCAAAATCCATGATATCTACCGGGACTTTTGGACTAAACCCCCATTCTTTCGCCAGACACAAAAACTTTTTCAAGTTTTCATCCTCCATATCAAGAAGCAAATCAATATCATAAGTCATTCTAGGAATTCCATGAAGATTAACAGCTATCCCCCCTACTACAATATATTTAATGTCTGCTTCGTTAAATTTTGAGAATATATCAATATAATCCAGCATTTCCATGTTGCAATTCTCCTTTAACGCACTATTGCAAGTTTCTTCGTGACTTTCTTTATCTCGCCGGTCAGTTCATTCTTTGCTTTCGCTATATACACGTATATGCCTGAAGCAACATTGCCAGGCACAGTCCACTACGCCTCATAAATACCGGAACCGCTGAATTCACCGTCCTTTACTTCATGTATCACCCTGCCTATTATGTCAAATATCAAAATCTGCTTCTTTATCGGCGAAACCCCGCTCTTTAAATGGAACGTCACCGCATTGTCCGCAGGATTCGGGTACGCATATACGCTGTCTTTCTTGAGCAAATCTATTCAAAGTATACCTAAAACAATGCAAAAAAATCAATAAATTGTTGGTTACACTCGGCTTTATTCATCGGGCAAAATCATAATTTTATATAATCCTTCTTAATGAGCAAAATTTTCAGTAAATCAGGTCTTACCAAAAATGTGGTTTTTCTGGGGATAGTCAGCGGACTCACGGACATTTCAAGCGAAATGCTTTATCCCGTAGTGCCGATATTTCTCACGCAGGTCCTGAAAGCGTCGATGACTGCAGTCGGTTTTATTGAGGGAGCCGCTGAAGCAACGGCCAGTCTTCTGAAAATAGCCGGAGGAATCTGGTCAGACAGGGTTGCAAAAAGAAAGCCTTTTGTGATTGCCGGTTATTCCCTTTCCTCAATATCAAAACCTCTCCTCGCTTTTGCGGTTTCCTGGCACTGCGTGCTTTTCGCCAGGCTGGTTGACAGGACAGGCAAAGGAATCAGAACTTCGGCCCGGGACGCTCTTATAGCGTCTTCAACGGAAAAAGAACACTGGGGAAAAGCCTTCGGTTTTCACAGGGCAATGGATACTTTGGGAGCGGCTGCCGGCCCCTTGATTTCTATTTTTCTTTTAAGCGTCATGCATCTGGATTTCAGGACGGTTTTTCTGATAGCCTTTGTTCCGGCCATAGCAGGCGTGTTAATTCTTCTGAAATTCGTCAAAGAAGCGCCTCAAACAGGACAAACTCCCCCGCTTGCAGCTGCCGGGACCGCGCAGAAACCGCCTATGTCCCGTGAATTCAAAATATTTCTTTTGATTTATTCAATATTTGCCATAGGGAACTCAAGCGACGTGTTTTTGATATTAAAAGCCAAAGACACAGGATTTACCACAACGAGCGTGATTTTCGCTTACACTGCCTACAACATCGTATACGCTTTGTTTGCGACTCCGGCTGGCTGGTTAAGCGACAGAATAGGCAAATTAAAAACCATTATGTTCGGATTGATTGTGTTTGCGATTGTATATTCGGGTTTCGGCCTGACAGCTTCTGCCCCGGCAATCTGGATTCTGTTCATGTTTTACGGATTTTACGGGACTTTTACCGAGGGGATTGTCAAAGCGGTAATATCCAACCTGAGCGTTTCTGAAAACAGGGGAACTGCCATGGGTTATTTCCACGCGTCCGCAGGGCTTTTAATGTTTGCGGCAAGCACGATAGCAGGTTTTCTCTGGTCAAAGGTTTCCCCCTCCGCTCCTTTTGTGATGGGAGCCGCATGTTCTCTGGCTTCGGCCTGTCTGCTGTTTTTCTGGCTCAAGGCAAAAAAACTCGCGTTTTAAAAAAGGTAACAGGTACCTTTTCACTTTTCAATATGTATTTTATTTTAATCAAGGATCCCCTGCCTGAAAGAAAAATCCTGATTGAAGTTATTGAAAAAATTTATTCTTTCACGCCTGAAAAAGCCGCGGAGTATATCAGAGAAAATCCCGGTTTTCTGCCCGAATGCTTAAGTCTTGAAAAGGCGCGGGAAATATCCGGAAAAGCTTTAAATTATTCCATAGAAACGGCTGTGATTGAGGAGCATGCTCTTGCGAAACCGCCTGAGCCCGGAAAATTTGAAAAAGCCGGGATAAAACCGGAAGGCATGGTTTATTTTCTCAGCCCGGACAAAAAAATGTTTCTGCATTTTGAAAAAATTTTTTTAATTGCCGCCGGCATAACTTCAGAAGATATTCTGATAAAGCCTCTTGAAGAAATGCAAAAGGAAGCGCAGGACCGGTTGAGAGAAAATTTCGGCAGTTCCGAGCAGACCAAGCCGTCAAAACCGCTCGTCCCCCGCGCTTTTATATTTTTCAACGCCCTGTTTAAAAATTTGTTTTACAGAATCTTTCCGGAACCGCCTTCTCAAATTTTAAGAGGCAAAGAGCTTTGTTTTTACGCGGACATCTTCTCAAGGGTTCCTCCCCACAGACTCAGAATGAAACACGATGAATTTGATTACTCGCTTTTAGGGAAAACCAAGAGTTATTCAACCATTGAAAATTTCCGGACGTTTCTCAAAGAACTTGACCGTATATCCCTTAAAGCAGTTAAAAATGAAACATTCCGCGCCATAATAAACGACAGAAACCTTTCCGTTCATAAACACGGCTCCCTATCCGCTTACGAAGAAGAAATTATCCGGCTTCTGACGTTTTTCCCGTGTAAAAGTTAGCCGGTTTTAAATATAATCTAATATATGCCGGAAACCAGACAAGCGAAAAAATGTTTAGCGGTTCACGCGCATTTTTATCAGCCGCCGCGGGAAAATCCCTGGACCGGCGAGCCTGACTTTGATCCTTCTGCCTATCCTTATGACAACTGGAACCGGAGAATATCAAGGGAATGTTACATCCCCAATCTTTATGCCAGAATAACCGATAATGCAGGGAAAATAATAGAAGCAGTAAACAATTATGAATATCTGAATTTTGATTTCGGCCCCACGCTTTTGAACTGGCTGGAAAAAGAATATCCTTTCATCCATGAGCAGATTGTAAACACGGTCGGGAGGATAAAAGATTCAAGCGGACATCCGAACGCGATAGCCCAGGCATATAATCACATAATAATGCCTTTGGCGAGTTTTCAGGACCAGGTAACCCAGATTGTGTGGGGCATAAAGGATTTTGAATACAGGTTCGGCTTCAGGCCCGAGGCGATGTGGCTGCCGGAAACAGCCGTCAATGAAGACACTCTCAGACTCCTGATTGACCACGGAATGAAATACGTGATTCTGTCCCCCCATCAGGCTGAAAAAATAAAGTCTCCTGAAACGAATAAATGGACAGATGTTTCAAACGGAA
This sequence comes from Elusimicrobiota bacterium, assembly GCA_016209085.1. Taxonomy (GTDB): domain Bacteria; phylum Elusimicrobiota; class Elusimicrobia; order Elusimicrobiales; family UBA9959; genus JACQWV01. The sequence continues at coordinate 84,736 of JACQWV010000061.1, read as the reverse complement.
GCATTGACCCGAAAAAGCCTTATGCCTGGCGCGACAGGGATGCCGAAGGAAACAGAATCAAACACAGAAGCATAGCGGTTTTCTTTTACGATGCCGGAATTTCCGGGGCAGTCTCGTTTGAAGACGCTCTGAAAAACTCCGAAAATTTTGTCCGGAGAATTTCCCTCTGTTATACGGACCCGACCCGGGACCAGCTCGTGCTGATAGCGGCGGACGGGGAAAGCTACGGGCATCACCATAAATTCGCGGATATGACGATTGCGCATGCGTTCAGGCACGAATTAAAAAAATACGGCATAGAAACGACAAGCCTTTCCCTGTTCCTCAGCGACCACAAACCCCACTTAGAAGTTGAACTCAAAAAAGGCCCGGACGGAGAAGGCGCTTCATGGAGCTGTTTCCACGGAGTCAGAAGATGGAAAGGCGGCTGCGAGTGCGGAAAGGAAAAAAATTTTCACCTCAACTGGAGGCATCCGTTAAGAGCCGCCATGAACTGGCTCAGGGACGCATTGTATGAAATTTACAAAGTAGAGGCGGCTCCGCTTTTTAGGGATGTCTGGCAGGCAAGAAACGATTACATAAACCTGATGATTGACAGGTCAGAAGAGAACTTCAACTCGTTTTTCTCCAGAAACTCCGAAAGGACTCTTGAACGCGCCGAGAAAATCAAAGCCGTTAAACTGCTTGAAATGCAGAAGAACTCCATGTACATGTTTACAAGCTGCGGCTGGTTCTTTTCAGACATATCCCGCATAGAAGCGGTCCAGAATCTGAAATACGCGGCAAAAGCCGTTGAAACAGCAGAGGATCTGGGCTATAAAGGCCTGGAAAAAGGATTTCTTTCTCTGCTTGAAACCGCTCCTTCAAATTTTACCTCATATGGAAACGGACGGAACAGCGGCGCTGCCGCGGAACAACGAGCCTCTGGCTCATCAAGTGTCGGGCGCTATGCCACCCGACCCCCATGTGCCGCGAGCGCTGCGAACGGCCTGGAAATTTATGAAAGACTTGTAATTTCTTCAGTCCCTTCTTTGGAGCATATCTTCGCGGCTTTTTTGATTAGAACGATTTATCAGGACAAAGAATTTCCTTATCTCTACGGCTACGTTGCCGGCTTTGAAAAATTAATCAAGAAAAACATGTCAGCGGCGGGCATTCTCAATCTCAGGAATAAAACGACAGGAGAAGAATTCAGAAAGACTTTTGCATGTCTCTCCGAAACGGCGACGTCTCTTCCGGCCATATACCTCTCAAAAAACGACGCGCAGAAAGTTTTTGAAAACGCCGTATCTCTCTTGGACGCCGATAAAACCCCGCAAGCAATCAAAGGATTTACGGCAGTCGACCTTCAGACTCTGCCTTTTTCAGAGAAACTGTCCGTATTTAAACTTGTTTCCCGTAACATCCAGACAAAACACAGAGCCGCGTTTGAAAGCGCTATTGAAGAGCATTTTCTGTTAATGGAGCATTTGTCGGGGAACGGTTTTGAGCCGGGCAGGGATCCTGCCGATGAAATAAAAAGATGCGCAAAATATTTGATAAATTCTTATCTTAACGAGTTTATACACATCCGGGAAGAGGCCGTTCGTATAACTCACGGCACCTGTGGCAGGGGGACAGAGCCCCCTGCACTTGATGAGCCAGAGGCTCGTTGCTCCGGCCGCGGTGCGGCTGTTCCGGCCTTGCTTGAAAAGATTATCGGATTTTCGGAAAAATTGACAAAACACGGAATCAAAGTCCAGATACAGCCGGAGGCCGAAACCCTGCTGAAGTTTTTAAAAATACTGATAGATTTTAAAACAAGCCCGACGGCTGAAAATCTGAAAATGGTCGGCAGCATTCTTGAAATTTCAAAAATGCTCCGGATGGATGACCTGATATTTCACATCCAGAATTTCCTGATTGATATTTCCAGAAATGCGGGCGAGAATCAGGAATTCATTGATTTGTCTGAGAAAATAAGCGAAAAAGCGGGAATACTACCTGGTAAAGATATTATCGGGTGCGCGGGTTGAGGAATAAACCCGGTAGTCAATGGCGGGAAAAACGTTATCCTTCCATTCAATGTCTTTCAGAAAATTCTCATCTATTGAATTTGACATTATCTGGCCGTGGAGAGCGAAAAAACGGTGTACGTGGTCCACGAACCTTTTTGTGGAATACGTCTTGGCAGTGCCGACCGTCATAAGAAAAGCCCAGTCCGAAGAAGCGGCAAGAAATATCTCCCTTGCGCACTGATTCAAAGCCCTCTTCAGAACGCCGTCGACATCCGGAAATTTATTTGCCATTTCAATCATTCTTTCAACCGCTTTGTGAAGGTGCCTGTACATCCAGTCGTTCGTGCCGTTCAGCCAAACCTCGTTGTAGCCTTTATCCCCCCATGAAGACATTGAGGGCTGTATCACCTGGTTATCGGGCTGAATCTGGAGATATTCGCTCGGGGTTATGAGTTTTATGGTCTTCTGGTCGTAATGAATCTTTCTGAACAGGTATTCTATAAAATCCGGGCCTTCATACCACCAGTGGCCGAACAACTCGGCGTCGTACATTGAAACGAGTATTGGCTTCCTTCCCAAAAATCCGTAAAGATGTTCTATCTGTCTTTCCCTGTTGAACATAAAATTGCCCGCATGCCCAGCGGCGGTTTCCTTAGCCTCCCACGGATTGTAAGGAGCCTTTTCGCTTAACGGAACCCTGCCGGTTATTTTGTAATATTTTATGCCGATGTTTCTCCTGACGCCGTCCGAGTGCAGGTAGGGCTTTACGTAATCGTATTCAAGGTCATAACCCACGTCTCTGTAAAATTCCCTGTACCTGTAGTCGCCGGGATAACCCATTTCCGCGCTCCATACCTGATGGGCCGATTCCATGTCCCTTCCGAAAGCCGCCACCCCGCTCGGACAATACACCGGAGCGTAAACCCCGTATCTGGGTCTGGGACTTCCGTAAATTATGCCGTGGGTTTCAAGGAAAAAATACCTTATGCCGCTGGTCTTGAGATACGCGTCGTCTCCCGGGTTGTAAGCGCATTCCGCAAGCCATATTCCTCTGGGATTTCTGCCGAAGCATCTCCTGTAGTCGTCCGCCGCGGTTTTAACCTGCGCGTGGACGGCTTCTTTTTTTACCTGCAGGGGAAGAAACCCGTGCGTGGCGCCGCAGGTTATTATTTCCAGTTTTCCCATGTCCTGGAATTTTTTAAAGCCGTTGAGAATGTTCTCCCCGTAGTAATCCTGGTAAAGCTCCCGTATCCTTTTGAACTTTCCCTCATACATCTTTGCGGATTCGTAGAACTGGGTATTTCTTAATCTTACGGTTTCTTTTTCGGAAAGTTCTACGCGCTGGTACAGATAGTTCCTGAATCTCTCGCGCAAAAGCTCGTCGGTCATCATCGCGCACAGCGGCGGGGTAAGGGACATGGTTATTCTGAAATCTATGTTTTCCCTGGTAAGCCTTTCATAAATGTCAAGCAACGGGATGTAGGTTTCCGTCATTGCTTCAAAAAACCAGTCCTCTTCCAGAAAATCCTCGTACTCGGGATGACGGATAAAAGGAAGGTGAGCGTGCAAAACAAGGGCGAGGTAGCCTTTTTCTTGGTTTTCCATTAATCTTGATTAATCTTGATCCTAAATCTAAGGTAGCTGCAAAGCTTGCTTTGCCATTAAGTGTTCGTTGCCCTTGAAACTTTCATTTCTATTTTCCTGGTATCAGACTCGTCCCTGGAAACGGCTTTTATAGGAAGGTCCATGTTGCCGTCGGGAAGAGCAAACCGCATTGAAAAAGTTCCGTCAGGATTTAACGTCACTTTTCTGCCGGCCACGGTCACAAAAGCGTCCGGCTCTGTCGCGCCGTAAAGTATCAGTTCGCAGTCGGCAACAAGCCAGAATTTTTTTTCCTGGGGCTTTTCCCTGACATGGGAAGATATGGAGCTTATCCCCCATGAAGCGGCTCTTGAAAAAACGGCTCTCAGCATTTCCCATCTCTGAGCCAGGGACTTTGCGACTTCCCCCGAGCCTTTGCCGATATATTCCACGCCCGAAAGCTGAAGAAGTTTGTCAAAATCCGAAGAAATGCTCATCCACTTCTCATCCGTGACGTCTGAAACCCTGCCGGAAGGAAGCGAGACGCTATTGGTTCTTACAATGCCGAGGAATTTTCCGTCAGGCAGGACCAGCCCGACTTCGCAGCAATAGCATTTTCCGCTGTCCTGCACGTTTATGTACCAGTTTCTGGCGTCAAGCATTATCGGAATATCAAAATACCTATTAGAGTTTGCTCCGTCAAAACGCTCAATACCCGTTACGTCGTGCACTCTTATGACGGGCCTGGATTTATCAAAAAGATCCTGCCCGTGTTCTTTGCGCAAATTATTCCTGGAAGCGTCGGTTATTTCCCAGTAAATGAACATCCAGTTGGGATCTCTCGGCAAAAGCGTCCCTTCGGTGTTTCCGTATCCCTGGGGAAGCGAGGCCGTCTGGCTGAAATCAGCCTTTTTATTGTCCTGATTGAGTTGACCTGATGAAGTCATTTTTATTTCTCCTTTTACCCCGTGAAATCCCGCTTTGCGGGTGTCCCGACGATACGTCGGGGCAATTTCACGGGGTTAAGGGGTTTAGAATTTTAGGAGGCGCTTCCTAAAATGCCGCTGATAAAAGTTTTAACAACGATTTCCCTGAACCCCGTTTATTAACAAGAAAGTATATCAAAAAACCGCAAATAAGTCAATTTTTTCAATTTTTTCAAAAAAGGTATGTAACTTAAGTTACACTACTCGGCAGGCTCTATTGTAAAATCTGCAGCAGTGGGAACTTCCGCGCCGGTAAAAAGAGTGTCGTATTTTGTCTGATAGGCTTTTAGCACCTTGGTATCGTTTACAAAAACCATGTTTTCAAAAGAATTGATGCTCGCGTTCTCGGTCCAGTTGAAAGAGCCTGTTTCCAGAAGAGCTCCGTCCAGTATGGCGAATTTGCTGTGCAGGGCGCCTTTGCCGTTTCTGCCTATCCCCCATTTCATTTCCACCCCGTTGTCAAAAAGATACTTGGTCATTACGGATTCCTTGCCCCTGTTCTTGTCTATCAGAAATCTCACTTTGAGCCCTCTTTTTTTGGCGTTGATTAACGCATCCGCAAGAACTTTTGAAGAAAAGGTGTAAGTCAAAGCGTCTATAGAGCCTTTTGCGGAATCTATAATCTTGGCAAGCCTTTCCTGAGAAGTAGAGCCGGGGGAGAAAAGATACGCCGGCACAGGAGTGCCGTTCAGATTCATTATGGGCTTGGTGTCCTGGGGCGGAGTCCCGTAATGCCCCTCCGGCACTTCGGGCGAAGGTCCATCGGAAAGTTTTCTGGCTTTTGACCACATCCAGTCCCAGTATTTATTATAGCCGGTAACATAAATGGGATGGCGCAACACCAGCGCATTTTCATAGTTTGAAAAAGTAGCGCCAAACGTCCAGTTATAAGAGCCCACGGTGACGAGCTCGCCGTCGTGTATCGTGATTTTGTTGTGCATTACGCCGTAAGTTCTGGTCCCGCGAAGCGACCTTAGGTCTATTCCCGCATTAATAAGTTTTTTTATCTGCGCGTCCATTCTCGGATAAATGTGCGCTTCGTCTATTATAAGCCGCACCTTGATTCCCCTTTCCTTGGCTTTTATGAGAGCGTCAGGAATGTCCTTCATGGTAATGCTGTATACCGCGCCCTCAAAGGATTTCTGGGAGGCGTCAATCGCTTTTACAATCATCTCGTTGATATAGCCGAAATAATAATCGTATATGCCGGAAAAATCTGTTTTTGCAAAAGAAGGCTGGGGCGTCAGGGTCTCAACACCGGGGATTTCAGCCGGCGCAGAAACATTAAATTGTCCGCCTTCGGCGGAGAGGCCGAAATTGCCTGATATCCCGGAAATAAGCTCTTCCGGAAGAGGGCGGCATTGTCCGCAATCGGTGCCGTGAGTTATACGAACGGCCGAAACAGCAGGCTGAATCGGATTTTCAGAAGCCGGGCCTGAAAAAACGTTGAAATTGAAACCAACCAGCAGGGGTAGAATGTAAATAAATTTTTTCATGAGAATAGTATAAGATAAAGGAATTGTATAAACAAGGGACTTTTGACCTATATCAACATAGGACCACGCCGCACTACGCTGTCAGGCCTTTCATAATGCGTTTCAGAGCCTCAGTGTTCTTTACGCCGTAGGACCTGGAAATTTTCTCAGTTTCCAGGCCTTCCCGCGTATTCCCGAAATATATCGTCTCCCCGTTTCTTAACAGAAGAATTTTATTGCAATAACCCGCCGCCAGATTCAAATCATGAGTGACCACGATTACGGATATGCCTTTTTCTTTTATCAGTCCCGACAGAAGAGCAAAAATCTCTATTTTATGGTTTATGTCCAGGTGAGAAGTAGGTTCGTCAAGAATCAAAATTTCCGGCTCCTGGGCCAGAGCCTGGGCAATGAAAACCAGCTGTTTTTCCCCGCTTGAAAGAGAATTCAAATGTCTGTTTTTAAGATGTGAAATTCCGGCTCTTTCAAGAACCTCATGGGTTTTTATAAAATCCCTCCTGCCGTAGCCCTGCCACCAATTCAGATAAGGGGACCTTCCCATTAATACGGTCTCAAAAACAGTGAACTCATAAGGCACGAATATCTCGGACGGCACATGGCCTATCAGCCGCGCTGTTTCCTGTCTGGAATAGGATAAAACCGGTTTGCCGTTTAAAAGAATCGCTCCTGAATCTGACGTTAAAATCCCGCTTATAATTTTAAGCAGGGTTGATTTTCCGGACCCGTTGTGTCCCAAAATCCCGGTAAAGTCCCCTTTATCCAGTGAAAAAGAAACGTTTTTCAACACCCCGGCGCCGTTATATCCGAAACTCAGATTTTTGACTTCAAGAACAGGCATAGTTAGTCACAAGTCTCAAGTCTCAAGTCTCAGGTCTCAAGTCATAAGAGTCGGGCAATTTCTGCAACTACTCGCTGGCGTTAGCGCGGCTGCGGCGCAAAAGCCACAGGAAAAAAGGGGCTCCGCTGAGAGCAGTGATTATGCCCACAGGCAGTTCAGCCGGTGAAAACACGCTTCTGGCTATGCAGTCCGCAAGAATCAGAAAAACCGCTCCTCCGATGCCGGATACAAGCAGAAGTCTCAAATGAGCGGGACCGAAAATCAGCCTTGCGACGTGCGGAACCAGCAGCCCCACGAAACCGATCGTCCCTGAAACGGAAACGGCGCATCCGGTAATCAACGCGGCCAGGCCGAAAAAAATAAATTTTATTTTATTTGCGTCAAGCCCTAATTGAACCGCTTTCTCGTCGCCTAAAGACATTACATCCAGATAACGGGATAAAATTCCGGCTGTAATTATCCCTGCCATGGAAAACACAAAGGCAACGGCCAGCACGGTCTTGTCGGTCTGGTAAAATCCTCCCATTACGAAAGAAAAGATATTCAAAGCATTCTCCCTGTTGAGCGTTAAATAAGCTATAACCAGAGCGGTCAGAAAAGTGCTTACGACCACGCCGGCAAGAAGCAGATTCACGTTTGAAACGTTTTTATCGGTTCTTGCCAGGAAATAACTAGAGACAGTCGCTCCAAAAGCAAAAAACACGACAACCGGATAAAACAAAACGTTAGAATGTCCTATGCCGGACATGAAACAAATTATCGCTCCCAGCAGAGCCCCGCTTGAAGTGCCGAGTATGTAGGGGTCTGAAAGAGGATTTTTAAGCACGCCCTGAAAAATGACTCCGGCGACCGAAAGCGAGGAGCCTGCTATTACGGCTTCAAAAACGCGCGGCAGTCTTATGCGCAGAAGAATGTCCCTGTCAAAAGTGACTGATGGCCCGGCAATAATGGAAACCATAGAAGCCGCGATTAATATTAGGATAAGAATCGTTAGTTTAATTTTTGCCATCAAATTCCTTTTTAAGCTGTTTTATGACGGAAATTATGCGCGGGCCGGGCCTTGAAATAACATCCTTGTCAATGCCTGTTATTATTTTTCCGCTTTTCACCGCCGGTATTTTCTCCGCGAGCGGCCTTTTCAGAAATTCCTCTTTTTCCGAATTAATCAAAACCACTATTTCCGGCTTTGCCTTTATCACGTCCTCCCATGAAGCCTGGAAATAAGGCATATTAACGCCGGAAAAGACGTTTTTCCCCCCTGCTTTCTTAATCACGTCCGATATAAAAGAATTTTTTCCGCAGGTCCAGTATCCCCTGTCAATTTCAGCGTAAACGCTTTTTGCAGTCTTTTTGGAGGACTTTTTTATTTTACCGAGCTCCTTTTTCATGCCGGACACAAGGATTCCGGCTCTTTTTTCCGAGCCGGTGTTTTTCCCGATGATCCTGATTGTCGCGAAAATATCTTCAATTTTGCGCTCCTCGGAAATTTCCACCAAGTTAATCCCCAGGTTTTTAAGAGCAGAAACAGCTTTTGAATTTTTCCATTTGCCTGCAAACACAATATCAGGCCTCATAGAGTATATCTTTTCAATGTTCGGGGTGAAATAATCCCCGATTTTTTCAATGCCGGCTGTTCCCTGAGGATAATTGCAGAAATTAGAAATTCCGGCCAGACGGCTGCCTGCGCCCAATTCAAAAATTATCTCCGTGTAAGACGGCATGAGCGAGACAATCCGCTGCTCCTTTTCCTGCGAAAAACCGGGCATACAGTTCATCAGAACAAAAATCAGAATTTTCATTTCTTCCTCCTCTCCCGCCGTAAACCCCCGCGCCAACCGGGTTGGTGCGGGGGTAAATCAAAAAACCCCGCCTCCGCAAGGCAGGGTTTATCCTGTTTCTCCCCACGGAGACCTGCCACAGTAGGCGGAAATACCGCCTTGAGGCATGCGCGGTGGACCGGACTTACCCCCGCTAAACTATGCAGGGTATCACCGTTGCGGGGCAGTTCCTGCTTCTCACAGGATTCCCCCGCGCAATGATGCTGATTTATTTATTATACAAATTTACAACTTCATTTTGATTTCGCTTGTCAAAATTTTTTTAAAATGTCAGTATTTTCCATAACACTTGACAATTTTTGCGGTTTTTGGTATCATAATTTAAAGCAGAAGTTTCCGTATCTTACAAGCTTCGCCGGTATCCGTAAAGTCTCAAACCTACCTGCGAAGTGAAGTCCCGCTCCGCCAGTCGGCGAAAGTCGGGCGCGTTAAGTTTCTCCCACCTCCGAAACTTAGCACAAAGTACCGGGATATAATAACACAAAAAAATCACGTTCAGTATGCGGCATTTTAAAAATGCCGCTCAAGCAAGGAGGAACTTATCATGAAAAGGATTATTGTATTTATTTTTTCAGCGCTCATTTGCGCGGGACAGGCTGTTTTATACGCCGAATCAGAAGCGTTGAGCGCTCTGCAAAACGCCGCTCCAGTTGATTCCCTGAACATGCTTCAGGTTCAAAAACCCGTTGAACTCCCGTCCGGTCTGACGGAAGAAACAAAAGATGCGGCAAATTCGCCGTCGCCCCTCAGCTATTTCCCGATGGAAAAAAAGATGAGATATGAATATGAATACACAAGCAGCGAATTCCTCGGAACCAAACGGGTAGTCGTTGAGTTCGTTGAATATTCGGAGAAGGATTACACGACAACGGTCAAAGTCACGGTCATAAGAGGCTCCAAAATCCAGTCAGGCACGTTCTTCATTCAGCTGACTGAAAAAGGCCTTCATTCTTCAGACAGCATATTGGCCGGCAAAAGGACCGAAATACCTTTCCCGCTATACAGAGGCAAGACGTGGGAGGAAGGTTCAAACACATACAGGATAACCTCCCTTAACGCGAAAACAGCCGTCCCGGCGGGGTCTTTTGAAAACTGCCTGAAAATAACCGCTAAAATCGGCGACGGAGACGCAGGAACTGCCTCAAGATATTACGCTTCCGGAACAGGTCTTGTGTACGAAGAAATTCTCGGAGAGGACGTGCAGGAAAAAATCCAGCTTGTTTCTTATCAGATAATGAACTAATGCTTCGGCAAGTTGAGTAACCAGCAATAAAAAATTTAACGCCGCCCGATAAATCCGGGCGGCGTTTTTTTATCCCTTCCAGCTATCCGAGTTGTCTCCTTTTGAAAAAACGGCGCACAGTTTGTTGATACTGCCTTCAAAATGCGCCAGGTTTTTGCCCTGCCACGAAGCCACTTCATTCAGGTCGTGCACCCGTTTGTTTAATATCTCAAACATCATCACCACTTTATCCAGCTGTTTTGTTATCTTCCAGAAAACCGCCAGGATTACTATGGAACAGAAAGACCCCGTCAATATAATCGCGTCATGCATCAGAAACCCCCTTTTTATGATATCCGCGACATTTTTTCAGCCGCAGACATCTGCGCCTGTTTGATTGCCCTGTTTATGGTTTCAACCAAGGAATCCTCAAGTTTCTTCTTTTCTATTTTTTGCAAATCTTCTTTTATCGTAACGGATTTTACTTCCTGGGAGACTGAAATGGAAATCCTCACAAGATTATCTTCGCTGTCAAGCAAAATTGAATCCAATTCTTTTTTTACTTCTTCCATTTTCTTTCTCATTTCAAACATATCCCTGAATTTGTCAAACATTGTTTCCCTCCTGGATTTTTTTGCCGATTTTAAGCATTATAAGAAATATTGCAAACAAGGAAACGGCGTTTAATATCCACGGATTTATTCCAAACCCAGCCGGAATGTATCCGAATAAAAGACATATTATTGCTACGAAAACCGCGTAATATAATTGAGTATTCACATGGTCAATGTGGTCAACACAACTTCCTATAGAAGACAATATGGTCGTGTCTGAAATCGGAGAACAATGGTCCCCGAATACAGAACCTGACAAGACAGCGCCGCTTGTTATATAGATAAGAGAAACATCTCCCGCAGGAAAACCTGAAGCAAGAGATATTTTATGCGCCAGCGGAATTGCTATTGGAAAAAGTATAGCCATAGTTCCCCATGATGTGCCTGTTGCAAAGGATATAAGCGCGGCAGATACAAATATGGCGGCAGGAAGAAACCAGCTGGATACATGGCTTGAAAGAATGGCTATAACATACTCGGCAGTTTTTAATTCCTTTGTTATCCCTCCTATCGCCCAGGCAAGAGACAATACTATGACTGCCATAAGCATGGACTTTATCCCTGAAATCCATGAATCAATTGCGTCTTTGAATGTAAGCGCTTTGGAAAAAATCACTGCTGATATTGCCGCAAGACTTGAAGCCAGAGATGCCCACAAAAGCGCCTTATATGAATTAGCGCTGCCTAAAATATTACTTATGGTTTTTTCTTTGCCGTTTAAATTATTTATACCTGTTCCAATAAGACTGACTATTACGGCAAATATAAGAATAAGTATTGGTAATATTGCAAGAATTGCAGACCTTTGTTGGGGTTTTGCTTTCAAAGAAATGTCTGTTTCGCCTAAGGGTTTTGAGCCGGGACGGAGAGGTTGATTTTTCGTCACTGCCCTTTCCTCTGCTTGAAACATGGCGCCGAATTCTCTCTTCATAAAAATAAGCAGAGGTATGAACAAAAGCACTATTATTACATAAAATCTGTACGGTATAGAACTCAAAAAAATAGCATAAGCATCCATTGGAATATTTAGGGCTTTCATTGCTTCGCTTATCAGTCCAATTTCAAATCCTATCCATGTTGAAACAAGAAACAGGGATGAAACCGGCGCTGCCGTGGTATCTACTATGAAAGAAAGCTTTTCTCTTGAAATTCTAAATCTGTCAAATATCGGCCTCATCATATTGCCGACTATAAGACAATTTGTATAATCGTCAAAGAAAACTGCCATTCCCAAAAGCCAGGCTGAAATCTGAGCTTTTATTCTTGAGGATACTTTTTTTGCAATTACCGAAACAAAACCTTCAAGCCCTCCTGAAGAAGATATCACTCCCACTGTTCCGCCTATCAGGAGAGTAAATAAAATTATAGAAACATGGTCGGAATCTGCCACTGATTTCAATATGTAAGTATCAAGCGCATTAAAAAAACCTATGGCAAGGGATTTAATCAAATCCGCAACACCGGACGGTTTTAACGCTATCACAGCGCCGGCCCATACGCCTGTAAAAAGGGATATTATCACATCCCTTGTTATTAAAGCTAAAATAATTGCTATGAAAGGCGGCCAGAGCGGAGCAGTATTTATTAAAGCATCCGTTCCAGAATAAATTATAGTTGAGATACAAATTACAGTTGTTATTAAAATTGATATATAGAGTCTCTTTTTCATAAATAAAATTATAGAATATATAATTATGAATTACGAAGAACTAACTAAAGGATTGGCGAACGAGGAAGCAACCGACGTTTTAATGTATGAAAAAGAAGCCGCTCTTTTTCAGGAAAAAATAATAGGCGGGGAAAAAATATCGGACAAATTCAGAATATTTGCCAGGGAAGAAGCAAGCCATCTGGAATTCATGAGCGAATTGCTTCCTCAAATCAAACCCGAGCCGAGAATAATAGAAACCGGGAAATCCCTCAGAAAAACTCTGCGGATTCACATTGAAAGAGAAACAGAAAGTATTAAAATTTACAATGATTTATTAAAGTTCCCCCTGAAATCAAATCAGGTTTTGCTCATAAAAGGCATAATATCGCAGGAACAGAATCATCTGGACACGATGATAAAATATCTGCGGGGCATTGAGAAAGCAAATGAATGACGGTATAAACGCGGTATTTTTGAGACACGGCCATGCTATGACGCCCGCCGAATCAGGAGCTGATTCGGATTCCAGAAGAAAACTTTCTCAAAGAGGAAAAGAAGAAATAACCTCCTGTGCAAACAAACTCATTTCCATTAAATTTAATCCTGACCTGATATTGACCAGTCCTCTTGTAAGGGCAATGGAAACCTCCAAGATGATTCTTTCTCTTTTAAACAACCCTTGCGAATTTCTTACTCTTGAAGAACTTGCATGCCAGACGGATCCGGTCTTATTAATGAACGCTGTCCGCCCCCGCATAATCAACAGAAATTTTCCGGTGATAATAGGCCACCAGCCCCTGATAGGCGCGCTGTGCGGCTATATTTCCGGTTCAAACCCGATTGACATGCACACAGGCGCTTTTGCGCTGGTTAAAATAGACCGGGAAAAATTAAAACAAAACTTCAAATCCTGCGGAAAACTGATTGACATATATAATCCGTGCCCGTTCTTATGAGTAACTTTCAGTCTGCTGTTCTCGGAATACTTCAGGGCGTGGGAGAATTCCTGCCCGTCTCAAGCTCGGCTCATCTTGCAATCGCCCCTTATTTTTTCGGCTGGAAATATCAGGGACTTGCTTACGACGTGATGCTTCATCTGGGAACTCTCTGCGCCATATTGATTTATTTTGCAAAGGACTGGGTTAAAATAATACATGACGGAGTGAAAAAACCACGTGAAAACGATGGCAAAATCCTGTGGCTTGTGGTTCTGGCTACCATCCCGGGCGCTCTGGCCGGATATTTTCTTGAGGATTTAGCAGAAACGGTTTTCAGAAATCCTGCATGGATAGGCTTAAACCTGATATTCTTTTCAATATTCATCTATCTGGCGGACAGGAATCCCGAACAATCTCTTGAAATAAGTTCAATCAATGTCAAAGACGCTTTGATAATTGGAATTGCCCAGGCTCTGGCCATTTTTCCAGGAGCATCCCGTGCAGGAATGACCATTATGGCAGGGCTTTTCCTTGGATACAAAAGACAGGATTCAGCCAGGTTTTCTTTTCTTCTGGCAACGCCTATAATATTCGGAGCCGGGATTCTGGAAATGAGAAAATTCACTGCATCCGCGATGGACGCATCTCTTGTTCTGGGCTTTTTATTTTCGTTTATATCCGGTTGGCTTTCAATAAAATTTTTATTGTCTTATCTTAAAACAAAAAACCTGACAATCTTCATAGTTTACAGGATACTTCTCGGCGGCTTGATTCTTTACAAATTTAAATTTCTTCAAGAAAAGTTTTAATCTGCTCGTAATTGAAAACAGGGCCGTCTTTGCACACGTAATATTTGTCTATTGAACAGTGTCCGCACTTCCCTACGCCGCACTGCATTGTGCGCTCCAGGGTGGTGATAACCTGTTTTTCTCTGAAACCCATTCTCAGCAGTTCTATAAACGTGAACTTTATCATTATCGGAGGTCCGCACAGGACAACAGCGGTATTTTCAGCAAAAGGGTTCATCTCCGCAAGAATCTTAGGCACCAGCCCGATTTTACCGGTCCAGTTTTTGTCTTCGCCGCCCGGGTCAACAGTTAAAACCGTTTTTATGCTTTTGTCTTCCTGCCATTTTTTCAGTTCCGGCTTATAGACCAGATCCTTAACCGTTCTCGCGCCGTAAAGTATGGTTATGTCCGGGAATTTTTTTCTTCTTTCAAAACAGTAATAAATAAGGCTCCTCAAAGGGGCAAGACCTATTCCGCCGGCGATAAAAAGCAACCTCTGCCCTTCAATTTCTTTTACCGGAAAGCCGTTGCCGTACGGACCCCTGATGCCGACTATATTGCCGGCATCAAGCCTGTGTATCTCGCTGGTTACTTTTCCCATTTTTTTTATGCTGCACTGGAAATATCCCTTCCGGTCCGGGGTAGAAGCAAGGCCGAACGGCGCTTCTCCGAAGCCGAAAACAGACATCATTATGAACTGACCCGGAAGATAAGTGAATTTTTCTCTGGCTCCTGCGTCGGCAAAACTTATGTCAAAAGTCTTTATATCCGGAGTTTCTTCCGTTATTTTCTCAATTTTCGCCAGTTCAGGCAGATAAATATTCTGCATAATAAATTTCCACTGCTTTTTTACTTATCACCTTATCATCTTATAACCTTATTACCTTTTATTCACTGTTCCTGTTTGCTGTTTCCTATTTTTCCAAGCACTTCGGTAAAATCTATTTTTACGGGGCAGTATTTTATGCACCTGCCGCAGCCCACGCACAGATATTCCCCGAAATTGTCCTTGTGATAGGAAAATTTATGAAAATACCAGTGCTTGAATCTTGCGCTTTTTTTCTCCCTGGAAATCTCGCCTGAAGTCATTTTTGTGTAGTTTTTAAAACTGCACGGTATCCAGTACCTGAGACGCTGTTCAAACTCGTCCGTAATGTTGAAGCAATAGCAGGTGGCTGACAGATACCTGCAGATTCCGCACGCAATGCAGGAAAGGGATTCTGTTTCCCAAGTACCTGCTTCAAAAAGCTCCCGCAGGTTTTCAGGAACTTTAAGGGCCTTGCAGATTTTTGCCTCTGAATCCGCCTTAAGATTTTCCAACTTTTTCAGAACTTCTCCGGAAGGTTGCGCAAAAGACGGATTTTTAAATATTTTTTCCCCTTTTTCAGACAAGATTTCAACCAAAAATTCGTCCTGCCCGGTTTGCACGCACAAAACGTCGCTTCCGGCAGAAGAAAAAGGACCGCCGTTTTCAAAAGAAGAGCACAGGCAGGTTTTTTCCGGATTAAGACACGCCATTGCAATAAGGGTGGTTTTCTCCCGCCTTTCCTTATAATACGAATCAACGTATTTCTCTTGCAAGAATGGTTTATCCAATACAAGAAGGGAGCGCGCGTCACAGGGCCTTAAGCCGAATATTACCTGTTCTTTAACCGGAGGCATGTTCCCTGCCGGATTTTTCTCTTTGCCGGAAGAACGAGCCTCTGGCTCATCAAGTGCAGGGGGATCTGTCCCCCTGCCGAAATCCAAAAGAACTTCCCTCATCGGGAAAATATGCTCCTTAACCGGTTTTACGACATTTGAATAATCCCATGCGATTTTTTCTGCATCACTGACCTCTTCCAGAAAAAAAGCGTTATCCCTTGAAACCGGAGCAATGAGTTTTATATTCTCCGCAACAATCCCGGCCAGAATTTTCTTTAACTCATTTTTGCTGATAATAAATTTTTTCATTTCACTTATCATCTTATCATCTTATCATCTATTTTTATGTCTTTTTCTGGATAAAAATCGTCAATAGCCGACTTAACGTCCTCTTTCTGTCCCGCTGAATAGTCAAATAATTCTTTCATTTCTTTTATCAGCTTTTTATTTAATTTCATAAGCGGAATGTTCACGGGACACGCTCTTTCGCATTCCCCGCATTCAACGCACCTGCCGGCCAGGTGAAAAGCCCTTACCATGTTCCATTCAAAATTTCCTTTTACAGACGGGGAAGACATTATCCACTGCGGGATGTTGCGTTCAACTATGCACTCTTTGCAATAGCACATGGGACATATTTCCCTGCACGCATAGCATTTTATGCATTTTTCAAACTGCTTTTTCCAGAAATCCCACCTTTCATCGTGCGGCAGTTTTTCAAATTCCTGAATGTCTTTGAATGGTTCTCCTTGAACAGATTCTTTTTTATCCCCCTGATGTTTTATAACCGCATCGTATATATTTGGAACGTGCGCCTCGCAATGCCCGCATTTATCGGATAATCCGGCATCTGCGGATTTTTCATTCATAACGCCGTAACATTCAACTCCTATTATAAAAATGTTCTCGCGCTTAATCTGGAATTCCTGGAGCCATACGTTTATGGACTTTGCGTCGCAGCCTTTTAAAACAAGGGCGACGTTTTTGTTTTTAAACCATTTCAGGTAATTCGCAAGATTATACACGCATCTTTTGTCAAAAATAAGACAGTCAGCGTCACAGGGACTGTCAACATAAGCAGGCACGACACAGCCTCTGATTTCCCTGTAGCCGATGACTGTTTCAACCTTTTTTTCTTTCAGCAATTCTTTTGCTTTGTCTATCAGTTCTTTCATTTAAATTTATTATTGGGTCCTGTTTTTTTCACCTCTATTGTCACCGAATCAACTATATCCGCCCATTTTTTGTCTTCGCTGGCCGAGCACCATGACATCTGAATTCTCTCCGGCTCCATGCCTGCAAATTCAAGTAGCTTTTTGAATATAACGAACCTCCGCCTTGCGTTCATGTTGCCGGATATGTAATGGCAGTCCCCGGGATGGCACCCTGAAAACAATATCCCGTCAATGTCGCTGGTCAAACCCTTCATCAGAAACAAAGGGCTCATGCGCGCGGAACAGGGCACCCGCAGAACCGTCATATTGGGTTCGTATTTCAGCCTGCTTGTGCCTGCAAGGTCCGCTCCCTGATAAGAGCACCATCTGCACAAAATCCCGACAAGACGCGGCTCAAATCCGTTTTTTTCTTTTTTCTCTTCCATAAATTTAGTGCGAATTTACATTTGCCTACCTTGCGGGTTTACACCCGCCGCTACCTTAAACTCTGTAACTGCTCCAGAATCTGTTCGTTAGTATAACCCTTCAAATCAACAGCCGAAACCGGGCACGCGCTTATGCAGTTCCCGCAGCCGTGGCATTTGCTTTCAATCACACGGGCGACCACAGACTTGTCTTTCAGAATTTCCTCATCTATCGCATTATAAGGACAGACCGCCCTGCAGTGGAAACAGCCGTTGCAGATTTTCTGGTTCACGCACGCCAGAACCGGTTCCAGCATGAGATGTTCCTGTGAAAAAAGCCCCAGGACTTTTGAAGCAGCCGCTCCGGCCTGGGCAACGCTGTCAGGAATGTCCTTCGGAAACTGGCATGCGCCGCAGATGAACACTCCCGCTGTCTGGGTTTCTGCAGGCGCCAGCTTCGGATGGGATTCGGTAAAAAACCTGTTTTTATCGTAAGGAATTCCTATCATCTGGCCTAATTTTACGGTCTCGGGATTAGAAACGAGCCCTGTGGCCAGAACAACCATGTCCGCTGAAATTTCAACCTGCGTGCCGCTCAATGTATCCGCTCCCCGCACAAGCAAAGCGCCGTCGCCGGTCCTGTAAATTTTTGAAACCCTTCCGCGCAGGTACAAAACGCCGTATTCATCCTGAACCCGCTCTATGAACTCCTCATAGTTTTTGCCAGCCGCCCGTATGTCTATGTAAAAAACATAGGCATTTGCGTCAGGAATGTGCTCCTTTAAAAGAAGCGCCTGCTTTGCAGTGTACATGCAGCAGACTCTTGAACAATACGGGACTCCTTTTGACTCGTCCCTGGAACCGACGCACTGCACGAATACTATCGTTCTGGCTTCTTTTGAATCTGACGGCCTTAAAATTTTGCCCTGAGTCGGGCCGCTTGAATTCAACAGGCGCTCAAACTGCAGAGCCGTAACCACGTCCTTGTATCTGCCTGCCCCGTATTCTCCGTAAACCTTGTGGTCAAACGCGGAAAACCCGGTCGCCACTATCACGGCGCCGAATTTTTCTTCAATTATTTTATCCTTCTGGTCAAATTCAATGGCTCCGGCAGGACAGAATTTTTCGCAGATTCTGCACAAACCCTTGCTTTCCGGATTCTGTCTTTTGCTTCTGTAATAAGTGCAGTTGACGCAGTCAATCACTGGCACGTTGGGGACTGCCTGGGCAAACGGGACGTACACTGCTTTTCTCGGGCCCAGGTTCTGCTCAAATTCTGAATTTACTTTGACCGGGCATTTCTGCCAGCAGATTCCGCAACCGGTGCATTTTTCCATGTTCACGGACCTGGCTTTTACGCGTATTCTGGCATTGAAATTCCCCACGTACCCCCCTATTTCCTCAACTTCGGAATAAGTATAAATTTTCACTTTTTTGGACTGGCTTGCCTGCACCATTTTAGGCGTAAGTATGCAGGCTGAGCAGTCAAGGGTCGGAAAAGTCTTGTCAAACATCGCCATCTTGCCGCCGATTGAAGGCTCTTTTTCAACAATAACGGTCTGATAACCGGCCGATGATATGTCTATCGCGGCCTGTATGCCGGCTATTCCGCCTCCTATGACAAGACAGCTCTTTTCAACGCTTACTTCCTGCGGGAACAGCGGCTGGTTGCGCTTTGCTTTTGCAACAGCCATCTTGGCCAGTCTGACTGCCTTTTCAGTTGCTTTATCCCTGTCAGTATGAACCCATGAATCCTGCTCCCTTATGTTGGCTATTTCAAGCATGTAGGGATTCAGCCCCCCCCTTATCAGCGTGTTCCTGAAAGTAAGCTCATGCAGGCAGGGAGAACACGCCGCCACAATGACGGCATCAAGCTTTTTTTGTTTAATCTCGGAAATAATCATGTTCTGGCCCGGGTCAGAACACATGAATTTATAGTCCATTGCAAAAACGCCGGGCATCTTTGCAAGGTCATTGACGACTTTCTGCACGTCAATGACCGCGCTTATGTTGGTTCCGCAATGGCATACGAAAACGCCGATTTTCATTTGATGATATTTTTGCCTTTTAAAAACTTCAGCGGACTGACTATGTGTTTGTCCAGACCTAATTTTTTCCAATCAATGCCCATGGCCAGACCGAGAATCTGGGTAAAATAAAGGACAGGCATATCAAATTTTTTATCGTATTTTTTATTGACTTCAGGCTGGCGCAAATCAAGATTTGACTGGCACAGGGGGCACGCAACCGCAATGCACTCGGCTCCCGCGTCAGATGCAAGCTGAAGTATGTCCCTGCACAGCCGCAGGACGACCCCGGTTTTGGTAATAGAGAAACTTGCCCCGCAGCATTCAACCTTGCCAGGCCAGTCAACCGTTTTGGCTCCCGTGGTTTCCACCACCGCATCCATTATCGTGGGATTTTCTTCATCGTCAAACTGCATTATCTTGCGGGGTCTGACCAGAAGGCAGCCGTAATAGCAGGCAACCTTCAAGCCGTCAAGTTTTGCCGTCATTTTCCCCTTCAGATTTTCCAGTCCGAAATCTTTTGCAAGGATTTCAAGCAGATGTTTTACCGCAACCTCTCCGTTGTATTCGGCGCCGACAGCCCTGTTGATTTTTGCTTTCTTCCCTGGGTCGTTGAGCACGTGGTAATTCGCTATTTTCAGCCTGCTGAAGCAGGCTGCGCAGCATACGGCCATGGTATCGGCTCCGGTCTGTTTCGCGTTAATCAGGCTTTTGACAGGCAGGGCCTGGGAGAGTACGTGCATCGTGACGTGAGCGGGAGTGGCACCGCAGCAAACCCAGTCAGGCGCTTCAATCAATTCTATGCCGAGCCGGGTAGAGACTTCTTTTGCGGACATATCGTATTCTCTTGAAGTTGAATGAAGGGAACAGCCGGGATAATAAGCGTATTTCATAAATAAGTGATTAAATGAATAAGTGATTTAGTGAGTAAGTGATTCAGTGATTTACTCATATGCAGTTTATTAGCAGACTGTTAGACCTTTCACTCATGCTTAATCTCTTAATCACGCAATGACTTAATCACTATGTTCAATTTCGGCGGAGCGTTTAAAAATGTCTTTTATCTCGGAAGCGTTCTTTATCCTTTCCGGAATAAGGTTTATTTTGCCTTTGAAAAACATTTTAGGCCCGAGCAAAACGTCCTTGAAAGGATTGCCTGTCAAAAGATTAAAAAAACCTATCAATCCCAGTTCGTAAAGCCTGCCGAAAAGTTTGATGTTGCGCAGAAATATCCTGTTGAAAACAGGAATGTCGGCCACTGCAGCTGGAAATATTCCTCTTTTAAACGCGTATCTTCTGAGCACGTCCATTATCTCGGCTATGTCTATTTCGCGGGGGCACCTGACCGTGCAGGTAATGCAGGAGGCGCATAGCCACATCGTATTTGCCTTAAGAACGGATTCCTCCATTCCAAGCTGAATCATTCTGATTATCTGATTGGGTTTATACTCCATTTCATTGGCGATGGGACACCCGGCCGAGCATTTGCCGCACTGGTAGCAGTGCAGAATCCTGGTTTTACTTTCAGCCTGTATCTCGCGGACGAATTCAGAGTTTAAATTCTTTACATTAAGAAGGTACTTCATCGTATCTCCTGTCGCACCCTCGCACATTCGTGCTCGGGCGGATTACCCGCCCCGCCTCTTAAGGTTATCGGCGGGGTGCTCTACAAGGGGGGATAATCCCCCCATTTCTTCGTCGCTCGCTTTGAGCCTTACGGCGTCACGCTCGCTGAACCCCTCTTATAAGGTATTTATAATTTTACCAAATTTATATAATAACTCTATGGAACAAAACCAGAAATTCTTAAAATTCGACAAGGCCCAGGTTTTTAAATTTTTCTTCTTCGGAATCCTGATATTTCTCCTGTATCAGCTTCTTAAAATACTGTCTCCTTTCACGGGCGCGATTCTCGTATCAACGACCCTGACGATTGTTTTTTATCCTCTGCACATGGCAGTTAAAAAACGGGTCGCAGGCAGGACGGCCTCCTCCATATTGACGACGTCAGTGGTTATTCTGACAGTAATTCTGCCGATTCTCTTGTTCGGCTGGCTTTTGTTCAGGGAATCTCTCCGGATATACCCGAGAACCCATGATTGGCTGGCAAATTTTGAACAGTTTGACGCGGATATTCCCGTGCTTTCAAAACTGAAAAACAGTCTGGACATAAACACTGGGGATTTGATTCTCAAAAATCTCAAGACGATTCAGGAAGGAATCATAAAATCAGGCGGGAAAATCGTTAAAAACATCATATTTTTTGTGATAGACCTGGTGGCAGTCGTTTTTACTCTTTTTTTGTTTTTCAGAAGCGGAGAAAAACTTCTCAGGTGGCTGATTGACATGATTCCGATGGATTATGAATACAAATATAAAATCGCCAATCAGCTCTACATAACGACCATAGCTGTGGTAAGAGGAATTCTCCTGACCGCTCTCATACAGGGAGCCGCCGCCACGATAGGCTACGTAATAGCCGGATTGCCGGCGCCGGTTCTTCTGGGAATGCTTACGGCTTTCGCCGCTCTCATTCCTTACGGAGGCGCCACGCTCGTGTGGCTGCCGACCGGGATAGTGCTTCTTATGACTCAGAATACCGAATGGGGGATATTCATTCTTCTCTGGGGAATGCTGATTGTCAGCCTGATAGACAACATAGTCAGACCCATGCTGATAGGGAAACAGGCAAAACTGCCTTTCTTCCTGCTCTTTCTCGCAATTTTCGGGGGGATGAGGGCTTATGGTCCGATCGGCAT
The DNA here is from genome assembly GCA_016209085.1 of Elusimicrobiota bacterium. Taxonomy (GTDB): domain Bacteria; phylum Elusimicrobiota; class Elusimicrobia; order Elusimicrobiales; family UBA9959; genus JACQWV01. The sequence goes on along the minus strand of JACQWV010000061.1, from coordinate 62,778 downwards.
ATTCCTTGGTCCGCTTCTCGTTTCCTGCGTCATAACTTTCCTGCAGATATACAGACAGCAAACAAAAACTGAATAAATAAGGAGACAAGTTTATAAGGTGACAAGGTTATAAGTGAAAAATTTTTTACTTATCACCGTATCAACTTATCATCTTATCAACTTGCTGTTTTGTCCGGACAGCGCTTTTTTATCTGGCAGGCGCTGCAATTCCCTTTTTTTGAATAATCTTCTCTCAGAATTTTTTCTCCCGTATCTCTGAGAACGGAAAAAATTTTTTCCTCGTTTCCGGGATTGTAAAGACACGATATCTTTTCCGATTTTAAAAGCAGCCAGTAGGTCAGTTTTTTAACTTCTATGTTGAAAGCTCTCTTAAGGCCTATGGCATAAATTCCCAGTTGAAGGCTTCCTGAGATGTCATGATCGTTTCTATCTTCAAAACCCATTTTATAATCAATAAGCTCGTGAGAACCGTCTTTCAGTCTGTCAACCCGGTCCATGGTGCCTTTGACTTTCCATTTTTCAAAAGAAAATTCAAAATCCCTCTCAACCAGTATTATCTCCGAATCTCTCCCTTGCTCCCCGAGCCAGTAGTTTTCAAGAATCTCGCTGCCTTTCCTGTAAAATTCCATGCTTTCCCGGGGCGAGGGATATCCCTGGTTCAGCCAGCCGGTTTCATAATACACGAACAAATCGTTTAAATCCCCTCCTCTCTTGGAATATTCTTCAATAGCGCGGTGCACGGATACGCCAAGCGAAGACTGGGGGTTATGAGGAGCGTATTTGCCTTCCACATACGCATATCTGTAAAGAAAAGGACAATTCAGATAAGCCTTTATTTTTGAATAATTCAGCTCCAAAGGATCAAATGCCGGCATATTTAAAAAAACTCAGGATGGTGTCCCCGTTGCTGAAGCACCGCTATCCCGTCCGGGGCAAACAGGTCTGACACGCTGATTAATTCAAGAGTTTTGGAACCGTATTCAAGGGGAATGTTGTTCTCGTCTCTGTAGGGCGGGCCGAGAAAAATGATGTCATAGCCCTCATACATGCTGAAATGTTTGAGCCATTCAAGCCCGCTCATGACGTCTGCTTTTAGAACCCTGGCCTTTGAAGAAAAATCAAGATGTTTTATATTCTTCTCTATGATTTTGACGCATATCCCTTCTTTTTCAACGAAAACGGCGTTGCGGCTGCCTCTGGAAAGAGCCTCAAGGCCTACGGTTCCCACTCCGGCATAAAGATCAAGAAAAATAGAACCCGGCACGCGGGGCCGGAGTATATCAAAAAGAGACTGCCTGATTCTGGATGAAATGGGTTTTACGAACATGGATTTCGGGACAGAAAATATTATTCTGCCTTTCTTTTCTCCTGCTATTATTCTCATTGAGTTTTCAATTCTGTAACAATTTCTTAATTTAAAAAAATATATAATGTATGTAATATTATCGCAAAAAAATGCCGATTTAAACAGCATTTTTGAACATCTATGACAAACGGCAATCCTGACATCATAATAATAGACGACGATCCGATGGTAGGCGAATTATCAAGGGACCTTCTGACGGACGAAGGATACAAAGTCATTCTCATACAGGATTCAATAAATGCAATTGACATTGTCAGAACCCAAAAACCGCGTCTGGTCATAAGCGACATAATGATGCCCGGCATCACCGGAATGGATATATGCAAGACGATCAAATCGGATCCGGAACTCAAAGCCATCAAAGTGATAATAGTCTCGGGAAAATCCTATCAGGTTGAAAAACAGCGCGCTTTCCAGTTCGGCGCCGATTTCTTTCTCCAGAAGCCGTATAACGTTGAAACATTTTCAAAAACGGTAAAAAACATACTGGAAGAAACTTCCGCCGCTCCGTCCCCCCCTCCCTCGGCTCCGATAAAAGGCGGCCTTGTCATTGAACAGGAGGACGACAAACTGCAGGCAAGCGACCTGGATCCGGGGCAGATTCGCCTTACAATCTGGGGGGCAAGGGGACTCCCTTCGGCAATCCCCAATGCCGTTTCAAAATACGGCAGGCAGACCTCATGCGTTTCCGTTGAAACCAGAGAAAACATTTTCGTATTTGACGCTGGCACCGGAATGCTTTCTCTGGGCAAAGACATAGCAACGAGAAAAAAATACTACAAGGAAATATGGGTTTTCCTGTCTCATTTTCATCTTGACCACATCCTCGGCTTCGGGAACTTCGCTCCCATACACGACCCGAATTTTGCAATACACATAGTCGGAGCGAACGACCCTGAAAGAACCCTGAGAGAAACGGCGCAGTCCCTGTTTTACAGCTCTTACGCTTTTACAAAAAGCCCTCCGCACGCAAAGATAGATTTATATGAAGTTCTGGAAGACAATTATGAGATCATGCCCGGCGTCAAGATTGCCACGATGTACGCCAATCACCCCACCAGCACCCTTATATATTCTCTTGAGATATCTGGCAAAAAGATAGTTTATTCCCCGGACAGCGAAATATGGGGAGAAGCGACGGCTCTTCAGGACTATGACGAGAAATTCGGAAAATTTGCGGCAAACGCCGACATATTCATCCACGACTCAAATTATGACGACAAGGATTACGAGACAAACAAAAAGCAGGGGCATTCGGGATTGGCGAACGTGGTGGAATTTGCGGCTGAAAAGGCGCAGGCAAAAGAATTGATTTTATTTCACCTGAATTCCGAATATACCGACCAGGCTCTTGACGCCATGCTTGCCGCGGCGCAGACACTTATAAAAACGAAAGGCTATTCTCTCCAGTGCCGTCTGGCCGCCGAATCCCAGACCATTTTATTGAAAGGCAACATATAATTTGTGATTAAGCAAATAGTGATTAAGTAATTAAGTTTAAAAGCTAAATCACTTAATCTCTCAATCACTCAATCTCTTAATCACTTCTTTAACTCAGCTGTGTCCGTGCGCCGTGCTGATGGCCCTCTCGGGAATCGCTCCGAACCTCTCCTCGTACCTTTTGATATTTTCCATCAACGCCAATAAGAAGCGTTTGGTATGCACGGGGCTTGATATGACTCTTGCCCTGAGTTTTGCCTTGGGCTGGTTGGGCTGGAGAAACAAAAAATCAAATATAAACTCCGTTTCGCTGTGAGTAACGCCGGCGAGATTCGCATAGATTCCCTGCGATGTGTTTTCATCCATCTCCACCTGCAGCTGCATCTGCTGGGCGGGCTGATTTTTTTCTTCAGGCATAGAACGCACCTCCGTAGTGTCTTTGCTCCATTTTATGTTGATAATTCATTGAATAAAAAAGTGCGACTGAATTTTTCGGAGTTATAAATTTTAAATTATGAATTCTTAATTGAGAATAATTCAAAATTCAACATTTAAAACTCATAATTCCCAAATTCCAACTGAGGAATTTGGGTTAATGACTATTAGGGTTATTATATAAAGTATAATATATCCAAATATATGACAAAATCGTTTCTGTTTTTATTTTTCGCGGCTCTCCCCCTGAATTCACATATGCAGGAGGATTTAGAGTCCTTAAAATTAAAAGGCCGCATAAAATCAATCAAAATCATGGAAATACAAAGTCTCAGGAAAGATAAAAAATGGATTGAAGGCTCGCCTAAATTTCTGACAACAATCCGTTTTGACTCTGAAGGAATGCAGGCGGAAGAAGAAAAGTTTGAGGGAAAAACGCTTGTTTCAAAGACGAGATTTGAACGCAAAACCGGCGGAGAATCCGGGCTGTGCAAAAAAAACGAAGACGCCGGCGCTCCTTTTTCAATAGATGGTTCCGGCTATTCAATAAAAGATTTCTGCAAAGAATTCGGAAAAACCCCCTTTGCCCAAACCCGCGTATATAAAGGCCCGTCCGCCGCCCAGATGAACCTGGTAAACCTGATCCTGACAATCAAAGACAAAAAAGGCAGGAGAACCGGGGAATACCTTTACGATTCAATGGGAAATTTTGAATCCAGAAAAACGTTTAAATACGACAAACAAGACAGAATTATTGAAACGGCGGCTTATGACATTGAGGGAATACAGATTAATAAGGAATTGGTTTCTTATAACGATGCAACGCATACGAAAACCGTTTCTGTCTTTGACGACGCCGAACAGCTGATTGAAAAAACAATCATAGAATACCGGGATAACGGCGCGCTGCGCAAGGAAACGATATTTTCTTTTGACAAAGGCGAACAGGTTCTTTCAAAAATTGAAAGTTTGCACGACAGTTCCGGACAGAAAAACAGGGAACTCCATTATTCGGGAAACTCAGAGGAACCGTCTTTTGAGTATTTATACGAACGTCTGATAGATAAAAACGGAAACTGGACAAAAGAAACCAGGATAAAAATGATAAATTTTTACGATAAAAAAATACAGGACAAACAGGAACCCCCGAAAACAACCCGCAGGGAAATAGAATAGGCATCAGGGCAAAAAAACCGCCCCGACGCAAAGCCGGGGCGGAGTGAGTTTTTTGAATCGTGTTTTCAAAAAACCTATTTACTTTTCTTCACATTGACAGCCTTCGGACCCTTGTCGGTATTCTCCAGCTCATATTCCACTTCCTGGCCCTCAGCCAGAGTTTTGAAGCCGTCTCCCTGAATGGAAGAATGATGCACAAAGAGATCCTTTGAACCATCATCAGGGACTATAAAACCGAATCCCTTTTTATCGTTAAACCACTTTACTTTGCCTTTTGCCATTTCTTACTATACCTCGCTTTCTACTTAACTTAGCTCCTGCCGGAAAAGTACCGACAAAAGCACCGGGATTTACAAAACCCGGCACATTATATTATACATTATTTGGGAGGATTTTCAACTACCCTCGTCATTCCATTTAATGAACAAAGGCATGTAGGGATGCACGATGTCAGGATGTTTGGGAACGACCCTTACGGCAAAATCGTGCTTGCCGCTTTTTACGCATACTATGTCGCCCCTGAAAATCCAGGCGTCCCCCTGATGAGACTCGCACCCCATGCTGAAAGAAGTCCCTTGTTTGAAAAAAACGTCCCCGTCAATGCTTCCTATGTGAACCTGCACGTCCACGTCTTCAGGCGTCAAATCTCCAAGCCACACGCGCGCTTTTACCGGGATTTTCGCGCCCGAATGTATTTCCATCATGGGTTTGAAAGGTTCAAGAACGACTTTGACTTTCTGCCAGTTGTCTCTGATTTTCTTCCGCCATTTTGCAAGCTCCATGACTTTGCCGTTGTCCAGCAATCTCTTGTTCATTGAATAGGCGCGGCCGTAAAATTTTTCCCAGTATTCTTTAAGCATCCGGTTTGTGTTGAATTCGGGAACGAGCCTGACGATTGAGTTTTTCATCATTTTTATCCAGCCGTGCGGTATTCCGTCCTCGCCCCTGTCGTAATAAAGCGGGGCTATGACTTTTTGCAGGAGATTATATATGGATTCCGATTCCACATAATCCCTTTCAGCGTCGTCCCTGTAATTTTCCAGGCCCCCGACGGCCCATCCTGTCTGCGAGGAATATCCTTCCATCCACCAGCCGTCCAGAACGGAGAGATTTAAAACGCCGTTAATGACCGCTTTCATCCCGCTTGTTCCCGAAGCCTCAAGAGGTCTTACCGGATTATTAAGCCACACGTCGACTCCCTGCACCATGTATCGCGCGACGTTCATGTTATAATCTTCCACGAAAACAATTCTCTGCTTGAACTTCTTGTCCATGCTGTATCTGGCCACTTCTTTTATTATTTCCTTGCCGAAAGCGTCGGCCTGGTGCGCCTTGCCCGCGAAAACGAACTGCACCGGCATTTTGTCGCTGGCAGCTATTTCAAGAAGTCTGTCGGGATTCCTGAAAATCAGATTGGCCCTTTTATAAGAGGCGAATCTCCTGGCAAAGCCTATGGTCAGATAGCCGGGATTTAAGACGTTTTTTATTTCCTCCAGAACAGTGGCGTCGGCTCCAAGCCGCTTATACTGCCTCTGCATTCTCTCCCGGATTATCATGTTTATCAATTTATTCTTTCTGGACATGTGAACTTCCCAGAATTCCCTATCGTCAATGTCCATGATTTTCTGCCAGTCGCAGTTCTCAGGCAGGTCTTCAATGCTCTGACTGTCCCTGAGCGCGTATTTTTTATATAAATCCAGATGCTCGTGGCTTATCCATGAGCAGGTATGCACCCCGTTGGTTATGCCGTAAATCGGAATTTCATATTTCGCAAGCCCGGACCATATTTTCTGCCACATGTCCCGCGTCGTATCGCGGTGCAGGCGGCTTACAGCGTTCAGAAAAGCGCATAATCTCAACGCGAGAATCGTCATGCAGAAAGTAGTTGAAGAAGGTTCCTCCTTTCCGATTTCAAGGAACTCGGGCCATGATATTCCGAGTTCCCCGGAATACGACTCCATGTATTTCCGCACCAACTCAAAATCAAAATATTCATTGCCGGCTATGACCGGGGTGTGTGTGGTAAAAACCGAGGAACTCCAGACCGCTTCCTTGGCCTCTTCAAAAGAAATCTTCCTGTTTTTCATGAACTGCCTTATCCGTTCAAAAAGCAGAAAAGCCGAATGACCTTCATTCACATGGTAAACCGAGGGATTGACGCCCATTGCCTCAAGAGCCCTGGCCCCGCCTACGCCTAAAACTATTTCCTGGCATATCCTGTTTTCCCTGTCTCCTCCGTAAAGCTGTTCGGTTATGCTCCTGACATGAGCCTTGTTTTCAGGAAGGTTCGTGTCAAGCAGAAACAGCGAATTCCTGCCCACAGGAACGCGCCATATCCCGACTTGCACGTTTTCGCCGGCCAGGTTCAAATCTATGCGGAGCGGATTGCCTGAAGAATCATTGACTATCTGAACCGGCATGTTGTACCAGTCATTCTCCGGATACCTTTCCACCTGCCAGTTATCCCTGTTCAGAACCTGCTGGACATAGCCCTTCCTGTACAGCAAGCCCACCGCAAAGACAGGAATACCCAGCTCGCTCGCTGTTTTCAAATGGTCCCCTGAAAGCATGCCGAGCCCTCCTGAATATATCGGAAGTCCTTCCCCGATTCCGTATTCCATGGAAAAGTAAGCCGCCGTGAAATCCTTCATGTCAGGAGGACAGTTTTTGCTGAACCATGTGTCTGGGCAGTTCATATAAGCGTCAAACTTATTCTTAATTTTTTCCAGCTTTTCAAGAAAGGCCTGGTCCCTGCTCAACGCTTCAAACCTTTCGGGCGGAAGAGCGCCCAGCATCCATTTGGGATTCCTGTGCGACCTGTGCCACAAATCCTCGTCAATTCCGACGAACAGCATTATGGCGTCCCAGTTCCATGTAAACCACATGTTTTCAGTCAGCTCGTTCAATGCTTTTAAATTTTCCGGAAGATTGGGAACAACGTTAAATGAAGTTATTTTCATGAATGTTCCTCCATTACTGAGCTTCGCAGAAATAATGGGTACGCTGGCTGAGCCGATTTTTGAGCGAGACAGAAAAGCGGCCAGCCCCTTTCCCTTCAAGGGAAAGGGGAGGCTCATATTTGGCCGTCTGCTGCGTTGCTCCTCACTCACATAGCAGACGCTATGCTTATTCGTCGCGCCTTGCATCCAATCCAAATCTGAGCCTCCAACGTATCCATTATTTCTGCGAAGCTCAGTAAAAACATAAATTGTATCAAATTTGTATTTTTTAGTTACTTACTCAGTATCACCTTATCACCTGCTGTGATTATGATAGCGCACGTATCTGGCGGTTTCATAAAAAGCGTTCAAAAAATTCTCCATTTCCGATGAAATTTCAGGATGTTTTCCAAAAAGGTTGTCTCCGGGAGTTTTTGAATGATAGTCATGCAATCTTTTGTTTTTTCCGCTTCTATTCATCGCAAAATAAAATTTATCGGTTAAAAGCCCTATCGTCGGATCCGGGCCGTCGGCGATAAGGGTAAAAGCGCGGCGTTTTTTGTCAAAACGCCTGTCAAACATGTCCCTGCCGAACCCCGTATTAAGATGGGGAATCCCAGCCATTGAAGCCAAGGTGGGCAGAACATCCATTTCAGTGACTATCCCGTCAAAAACAGCCCCCTTTTGCGTCGCCTTGGGGAAATAAATCAAAAAAGGAACGTGAAACCTGGTCAATTCAAGAAGTTCTTCGGCTTTCCCCATGTGAGGAGCCTTACCGGGAAGGCCATGGTCAGCTAGAAAAACAAAAACGGTATTCTCAAAATATTTTTCTTTTCCGGCTGTTTCCATAAAAAAGCCCACGCTGTGGTCCAGGAATCTGAATGAATTAAATTCAGCGGAGGATACGAACCCGTATTTAGCCGTTTCTTCGTCTTTCATGGGCATTACTTTAAATCCCCTGTTGTCTTTGGGTATGGTATATGGCCTATGACTGCCTGAGGTCTGGATAATCGCGATAAACGGACCCTTGGATTTTTTTAACACCCTGTTTGCCTCTTCAAAGAGATTCAAATCAGAAATCCCCCACACGTCAACCCTTGAAGAATCATAACTGCCTTCCTCGTATATTTTCAGCCCCGGCACGTTATGGAAAAGAAGCCCTCTTATGTTGGCCCATGTGGCGCTGCCGCCCAGAAAATAGAATTTCTCATAACCTTTAAAAGCGTTTAAAACGGTGGATTGTTTGACTATAGCGGGATTTCTGCTTGAAGTGGCGTTTATTTCTATGTCGGGGATTCCAGCGACAAGAGTAAACACCGAACGGGCGGTTCCTTCGCTCGGGACGTAAAATCTTCTGAAAAGCCATGAATTTTTCGCCAGCCCGTCCATATGAGGAGTGGGATTCAGAGGATTGCCGAATATCCCGCTTTTATAAGCGGCAAAAGACTCAAGCAGAACTATGATTATGTTTATTTTTTTATTGCTGGTTTGTTTTCCGGCAAAACTTACGCGCCTTGAAAAATCAATTTTTTTTGTAAAATACCCCTCTTTTCCCCCTTTTGTAAACCCCCACACCAACCGGGTTGGCGTGGGGGTAAAGGGGGAGTAAGGGGGATTTACTCCGAGATAATCGGCAATCAGAGGATAATACGTTTTCACTTTTTCAATATCAAAACCCTCATCCCTGCTTTTAAAAGTGTCAAAAAAATAAAGCGCCGGATTTAAGGCAAGGTTGGAGGCAAATGAGCGAGTTGAAAAAAAAGCGTCGGACCAGCGCAGGGGATAGTAAGAAAATTTCCCGTAAATTCCGGCTGCAAAAAACACTGCGGTAAAAATCACTACGGCTGTCTGTTTTTTTCGGCTGATTGATTCCGCCTGCGTCAGGCCATATAAAACCCTTTTATAAGCATATCCGTAAAGAGCGCTGAACAACCCGATTCCGGCGATGCCGGATATCACTGGATAGGTTTCCCACAGCATTTTCAGAGAAATAAGAGGATTGGCAAGAAGCTTGAAAGCAGCTGCGTTAAGTCTGGTCTGAAGATACGCGTAATGCCCGAAATCAAAAATATAAAAAAGCAGTATAACCGCGCCGCTCAGGCTGAAATAAGCGGTCCATAGTCTTTTTCCGGAAACGCTCTCAAACGCATGAATTTTTCTGACGTTAAACAAAAACAGGAGAGGCAGATTTATCAGAAGCGCCAGCCTGAGGTCAAATTTAAATCCAAGGTAAAAAGACTTCCATAATAGCGCAAACGGAATAATCTCATCCAGATTGCGGAATATCAAAAAGAACGCAATCCTCATTGACGAGAAAATCAGAAGATTAATGAGAACGCTGAAAAGCAGAAAGCGTATGATTCTCGGAACTTTTTCAAACACAATAAAAATATTTTACAAGATTTTTAATTTATATCATAAAATTGTTAAAATATTTTCTATGTGGCTGCCGGCCACTGGTCACTGATTACCCGCCACACTGCGTTGGCGGGCAAGCTGCCGTTATTTCTTTGCTCTTTTTGTAGTTACTGGTTACTTGCTTATACTGGTAACTGGTTACTGCCGTTTATGGGCCCGTAGCTCAGCTGGGAGAGCGTACCCTTGGCATGGGTAAGGTCGCCGGTTCAATCCCGGTCGGGTCCATATTTTTTTATGAAAATATCCGTTATCGTCGCCGCTTACGGCAATCCCGTAGATAAATAGTTGAACCGGCGACCTTTCAGTTATTAAAGAAAGGTGAACGCCTTCAAAAAACGAGCGAAGCTCGTGCGTTCATCCTCCGGTTCAATCCCGGTCGGGTCCATATTTTTTTATGAAAATATCCGTTATCGTCGCCACTTACGACAATCCCTGCGCCCTGGAAAAATCCCTTGAAGGATTTTTGCGCCAGACAAGACCGCCGGATGAAATAATAACAGCCGACGACGGCTCCGGAGCCCGAACCAGAGAGCTTATAGCAGGATTCGCCGCAAAAGCGTCTTTTCCGATTCTGCATATATGGCAGGAAAACGCCGGTTTTAGGGCCGCCAAAATAAGAAACGAGGCCATAAAAAAAACCCTGGCGGATTACATAATCCTGATGGACGGAGACTGCGTCCCGAATAAACATTTCATATCGGACCACCTTGACATGTCGGAACAGGGTTTCTTTGTTCAGGGAAAAAGAATCCTCCTCGCCAGGAAGGCATCCGGGAATTTTTCCGCTGAAAATTCAGATTCCATCCCATATCTGCTGGGATTGGCGCTAAAGGGCCGCATGTCCAACACTCACCATATTCTCAGAATGCCTTGGTTCCCCGACTTTAAAAATACGAAACTCAACGGAATAAAAAGCTGCAACATGGGCTTTTTCAAGAAAGACTTTCTTGCGGTCAACGGATTCAACGAAGATTTCACCGGCTGGGGCAGGGAAGATTCGGAATTAGCCGTTCGTTTCTTCAAATACGGGCTCAAAAAAAAATTTCATCCTTTCAGAACCATATGTTTTCATCTCTGGCACGAGCATCTCTCAAGAAAAGAACTGGACAGAAACGACAAACTGCTGGAACAGAGCCTTAAATCCGGGAGTTGCGTATGCAGGAACGGGATACAAAAATTATGACCTCTGCGGACAAACTGCTTTTTTACGCTTTCTGCTGCATGTTCTTTTTTCTGCCGGTAGCCACTTCCCCGGCCGTGATAGCGTCTTTATTTGCGGTTCTTATATGGATTGCGTCCGGCAGATTCATAAAAGACGCAAAAATATATTTGAAACAAGATTGGCTGGTACCGACAGCGGTCTTGGCGCTTCTTCCCTGGATAGGACTGTTTTATACCGAAAATCTGAAAACAGGCCTTGAATTTGCGGGGGAAACCCATTACTGGCTTCTTGCCCCGATTGCAAGTTCTGTAATTATATACAGAAACTCAATCAGCGTTTTCCTGAAATTATTCATAGCAGGGCTTTCTGTTACTTCTATTATCTCTCTTTTTCAGTATGCAGGGCTTTTGCCGTTAAAAAAAGAAGCGTGCATCGGCCTTTTTTCAAATTATATAAATCTATCTCTTCTTCTTGTATTCGGGATTCTCGTAATGTCGTTTTATTTTAAAAAGGCAAAAGAACCGAAATATAAAATTCTGACTGCTTCCATAACGCTGTTGTTTTTTCTTTCTCTTAGAGTCGTGCCTGGCCGGACGGGATATCTGTCTTTTATCCTTCTTTCTCCCTTTCTTATCTCAAATATTTTCGGAACAAAACACATTGCAAGAATTTCAATTACGGCGGCGCTGCTCGGAATCGTTCTCTTTGCCTCGCCCGTTGTTCAGGAACGCATCGCAAAGGCAAAAGAGGACATAAAAGAATACAAAGCAGGCAATTTAAACACTTCTCTGGGACAGAGGTTTTACATGTGGCAGGCAGCGCTGAAAATTTTTCTTGAAAATCCGATTTTCGGCGCAGGCACAGGCGCATACATGACTGAAATGGCAAAACAAAAAACCGATAAAAACCTTCCGGAAGTTTTCCGCCATCCGCATAACAGTTTTCTTTACATGGCGGTCAATCACGGAATCATCGGGCTTTCAGCGTTACTCTGGATGTTCGCGTTCCTGCTGAAAAAAGCATGGAAATTCAGAAACTCCCTTTTGGGCTTTTCCATCTGTTCCGCAACGCTCATATTGACGATAGGAAGCCTGACCGACACCCAGATAATCCAGGTGCAGTGGGGAATGCTTTTAGCCGTATTCACAGGTTTTTCAGGAGGATTGGACAATGCCAATGGAACGGCCTAAAATCCCATTATCAGCCGTGATTATCACAAAAAACGAAGAAAAAAACATTGCAGCCTGCATTAAAAGCGTTTCTTTTGCAGACGAGATTGTAGTCGTTGATTCCCGCAGCACGGATAAAACCGTTCAGATAGTTGAAAGTCTGGACGCAAAAATTTTTATTGAAGACTGGAAAGGTTACGGCCCGCAAAAAAATAGCGCTATTTCAAAATGCAGAAATCAATGGGTTCTGGTTCTGGACGCCGACGAGAGAATTCCTCCTGAAACGCAGGAGGAAATCGCTGAAACCCTGAAACACCCGGCGGCAGACGCGTATAGTTTCCCGCGAAAAAACCTGCTCAGGGACAAATGGATAAAACACGCGGGGTTCTGGCCGGACAGGGTAATAAGGTTAGTTAAAAAAAACCAGGGCTTTTTTTCAGAAGGAGTGCATGAAAAATGGGTTGCTAGAGACACTTTAAAAGAACTTAAAAAACCCATAGAACATTTGAGTTTTTCCGGATATTCCGATATGCTGCACAAACTCAATTCATATTCCTCGTCCATAGCGGCTGAATTGAAACATAAAGGAAAAACATCAAACGGTTTTACGGCGGTTTTTCACGGGCTTGGAATGTTCTTTAAAATATATGTTCTTAAATCGGGCTTTCTTGAAGGTCTTGACGGACTTGTAATAGCCCTCACAAAGGCAGGAGGCTCTTTTTTTAAATACGCCAAACTTGTGGAATTTACTCGCCATAACCCAAAAAGGTAACAGTTACCTTTGAATTCAAATAGGACTTTTGGCACTTTACACTGGTAAAAACATAAAATAAACTATTTCTTGGTATATGCTCAAACTGGTTTTTTTGTTTTTTCTTTCCGGAACAAATCCTTCCTGCGCGGGAGAGGGCGAAAGTTCAATAATTTTTAAAGAAAGGCCTACCCCCATATATTCAAAAATATCCGCTTCCGAAAAAATAGGCGCGATAGTTTTTGAATCAGAATTAAGCAATCAGCCTTCAAAAAAGTACGATGTGGCGCTGATACACGGGGAAATGCCTGATGCAAATTTGAAACTTGAAATATGGGTTAAACAAAAGTTCTTCCTGTTTTCACAGTATGAGAAATACGAACCTGTTGCGCTGAGAAGATTTCACAGCGGAAGATTCTGGGCAAAATTCAAACTAAAAGCCCTTACGGACCAGCCTTTGAAAATCGCGGCGATAAATTCAGGAGTGAAATTTGACCATGTTTTCGCGGTTTATGAAGCCGAGATATTCATAGAATCCCAGCTTAAGGAGGATAGAGAGGCGTATTCTGAAAGGCCCGAACAACCCGTGCAGGTTTCAAGCTTTCCCATGCCGGGAATAATCGTCAGAGGACAGTGGGGCGCCAGTCCCCCCACGCAGCCGTACACCCCGCACACGCCCAGAATGCTCACTCTTCACCATACTGCAGGAAGGTACCCGTTAAATCCTGAAGAATCTTTTGACGAAGTTCAGTTTATCCAGGATTACCATCAAAACGCCCGCGGATGGATAGACATAGGGTATCACTTTCTTATTGACCCGTACGGCAACATATTTGAGGGAAGGCCGGTAAACGTCGTGGGAGCGCACGCAAAATGGAAGAACACCAACAACGCAGGAATATCCGTGATGGGAAACTACCATCCCCCTGAATCGGACACGCCGACTGTTAAAACTTTTGATGCAATCGTGAATTTAGGCAGATATGTTTCAGAAACTTATGAAATACGGGTTAGCAGTTTTTTCGGGCACAGGGATTTAAACGCAACCGATTGCCCGGGTGATGGTCTTTACCAGATGATTCCTGAACTTAAAAAGGAAATTTTCTTTCCTGACATCCCTCCCGCCGCACAAGTTGTTCCGGCAAATCTTGAAAATATTAAAAAGTTATTTTTCTCCCGCGATTAAATCCCGGTATGTTTCTCTTTTTCTTATAACCTGCCATTTATTTGCAGAACAAACCATTACTTCAGCGGGTCTTGGCCTGGAATTGTACTGAGAACTCATTGAAAAACCGTAAGCGCCTGCCGGATACAGTATGAGCAAATCGTCTTGTTCAGGTAAAGGCATTTTTACGTTTTTCCCAAGCAAATCGGCTGTCTCGCACACCGGGCCCGCGACGTCAACGTTCACCTGCTTCCCCTTTCTTTTGACAAGCGGAATTATCAGATGTTCAGCGCCATAAAACGCAGGCCTTATAAAATCATTCATGCCCGCGTCAACGATAACAAAGTTTTTCTTCCCGCTTTTTTTGCGGTAAAGGACCTTTGTTGCCAGAATTCCGGCCGAAGCTATAAGCGATCTTCCCGGTTCAATTATCAATTTCACCCCGTTTAAAGACGCCATGCCTGATGAAAGAGTTTTAAAAAGGATTTCAGGGGATTTCATCTTTCCGTTCCTTTCGCTTACAGCCCATCCTCCTCCTATATCAACGTACTTCAGGAAAATGCCGGCCGAAGAGAGCCTTTTTGCCAATCCGGCAACGACTTGCAGAGCAAGTTTGTACGGCCCGGCAGAATCAATCTGGGAACCCAGATGGCAGTGAATCCCGACAGGATTAAGAAATTTTGATTTCTTTGAATAAAGGTACATTTCAAACGCTTCAGCCGGAGCGACTCCGAATTTGGTGCCTGCTTTGCCGGTTGTTATGAATTTATGGGTATGGGGGTCAATGTCGGGATTTATTCTTACCGAGAAATCTGCCGCAGTTTTCAACTTCTTAGCGGTCTTTTCCAGAACGAGCAGTTCTTCAAAAGATTCCGCGTTAATCATCAATATCCGCTTTGTCAAGGCATACTCAATCTCTTCCCGCGTTTTGCCCGCGCCTGAAAAAACTATTTTTTCCGGTTTAAACCCGGCTCTCAATGCCCTGAAAAGCTCTCCCCCTGAAACCGCATCCGCGCCAGCTGCCAGCCAGGCAAGTTCGCTGCATACCGCCTTATTGGAATTGGCTTTGAGAGCATAGCAAATCAAGGTGTCAAAATTGCTGAAAGCTTTTTGATAGGCCTTAAAATTTTTAATTAATTTTTCGCGGGAATAGATATATACGGGCGTGCTGATTTTTTTGACTATTTCTTTTATAATTTTTTGGGGAAAATATTTGTTCATGAACAGCGTTGAAGAATATTTTAACATTTTGTGAATTGAATCAGAAAATTATAAAATAAATAAGATGCGCGGGTGGCGGAATTGGTATACGCGTACGTTTGAGGGGCGTATGCCGAAAGGCATGTGGGTTCAAGTCCCACCCCGCGCAAATATTTCCTTATGGATTATCTTGCCTTCCTTGCCGCTTTAATTTTTCTTCTCCTTAACGCTTTTTTCGTTCTGGCTGAATTCGCCATAGTCAAAGTAAGATTCACAAGGCTTGAAGAATTGTCCTCAAAGGGAAACCAGATAGCCAAAATCGCAAAAAACGCGGTCCAGCACTTAGACGGATACCTTTCAGCCATACAATTAGGCATCACCGCCGCGAGCCTTGGTCTTGGATGGATAGGAGAGCCTGCGCTGGCTAAATTAATACATCCGTTTTTTGAATATTTCAGCCTCCCTTTATCCAAAACAATCACGTATTCCATCTCTTTCGGATTGGCATTCATCATAATAACGGCGCTGCACGTCATAATAGGAGAGCAGGTGCCGAAATACATGGCCATAATGACTCCTGAAAAGACGACCCTGTTGTGCGCTGTGCCTCTTAACATATTCTACCGGCTTGCCTATTACCCGATGCTTTTCATAAACACAAGCGCCAATTTCATTCTGAAGCTTTTCCGCATAAAACCGTCTGAAAGCGAACTGCTTCATTCCGAAGAAGAGCTCAGAATGATTCTCGGCCAGTCCCAGGAGCACGGGAGAATATCCCTGGGCAGACTCATGATGTTTGAAAATCTTTTTGACTTCGGCCGCACCAAGGTCAAAGAAATAATGACTCCCAAAAATTCCATAGTATATCTCTCGGCGGATAAACCGTGGATTGAAAACCTCAGCATAATAAAAGAAAAGAAACTTTCCAGATATCCTCTGGCTCGCGCATCCCCGGAAGATATTTTCGGCTTTATTCATTTCAAGGACATATCCCTGTCGTTTTTAGACTTAGAGTTAAAGCGCGAGAACCCGGCCGTCGGCATAGCCTCCGGCACATGGGGCGCCGGAGGCGCTGTTCCGGATATTGAAAAACTCCAGAGGGAAATTCATTCCATATCAGAGGATATTTCAGCCGAAAGAGCGCTCAGGGAATTACAGGAAAAACGCATACAGATAGCTCTGGTCAAAAATTCCAGAGGAGAAATCACAGGCCTTCTTACAATGGAAGACCTGCTTGAAGAACTGGCAGGGGAAATCAGGGACGAATTTGAAAAAGCCCCGCCGATACTTCTGAGCAGGATACTGGTAAAAGAAGCCTTAGAGCTGAATCTTGACGCCACAGGAGCCACAGGCAGATTTGAGACGATAAAATATCTCGCTGCCAGACTGCATGCTTCGTATCCCATGTTTGACAAAGAAGCGGCCGTAAACGCCATAATAAAAAGGGAAACGAATTTTTCAACCGCTCTCGGACACCAGACCGCTTTCCCCCACGCAAGGCTGGAATCCCTGAATAAACCGCTCCTTTCCATCGGCAAAAGCCAGCACGGCATATATTTTCCCTCGCCTGACAACCAGCCCGTAAAACTCATATTTATAATACTGACTCCTTACAATGAGCCGACCTTTCAGTTAAACATCCTCTCTCAACTCTCCGGCCTCATATCAAACCTGACCCTAAGAAAAAAACTGCTGTCGGCTAAAAACCCGGAACAACTCTCTGAAATAATAAGAGCTTTTGAAAACAAAGTAATGAAATGATTTTATTTTTTTTCAGCCGCCGGGGGCGAAGGTTTTGCAGACTGTCCGCCGGAAGGAGCGGCAGTCGGAGTCTTCTGCTCCTGCTGCTGGGGAGCCGCCTGGAAGGGATAGGATTGAGTTACGGAACGCAGGCTCAGGGTCGGGGAGAGCAAAGTCAATAAAAGCGACGTAATTGCGAATACTATTGCGGCGCCTATTGTAAACTTTTTGATAAAAGTTGTTCCGGTGCTGCTCATGAAAAGGGAATCCCCCCCTCCTCCGAACATGGAAAGGGCGGAGCCTTTGCTGGTCTGGAAAACCAGAATAGCTATTATCAAAATCACGCATACGAGAATGTGCACAAAATATATAAATCCGTACATAGGAACCTCCAATTATTGTAACCTTCTCTAAATTGTAGGGGTTTGATTTATCAAACCCGTTTTCTATTGCGGGCTCAATAAATTGAGCCCCTACTATTTCTGCGACAATGCCACAAGGCCGGGCAGCATCTTGCCTTCCATGAATTCAAGACTTGCCCCGCCGCCTGTTGAGCAATGGGAAACCTGTTCTACGCCCACGTCCGCTTTCTTTAAAGCGGACACGGTATCTCCCCCGCCGAGAATCGTAACCGCGCCGTGCTTGGTGGCTTCGGCCATGGCCTTTGCAACGGTTTTGGTTCCGGCTGAAAACGCATCCGTTTCAAATATCCCGACAGGCCCGTTCCAGAAAATCGTTTTGGCTGATTTTATCTTCTCCCCGAACAGTAATTCCGTCCTCGGGCCTATGTCAACGCCTATCCACTCCTCGGCTATCGCCATTGACTGGGTAGTCTCTTTTGCCGCGTCAGGCTTGATTTCTTTCACCACCACATGGTCAGCGGGCAGAAGGATTTCCACGTTGTTTTTGAAAGCTTTGAGTATGATTTCCCTGGCTTCCCGTATTTTTTCCTGCTCCAGAAGGGATTTGCCTATATTGCTGTGCTGGGCAGCTAGAAAAGTATAAGCCATGCCGCCGCCTATCATCAAGGTATCCACCTTGTCAATAAGACTGTAAAGCACGTTTATCTTGTCGGATACTTTGGCCCCTCCTATCAAAGCCACAAAAGGCCTTGCAGGGTTTATCATGGCTTTGTCAAGATATTCCAGTTCCTTCTGAACCAGAAAGCCTATGGCGCCGGGAAGAAGTTTCGCGATTGCGGAAGTGGAAGCGTGCGCCCTGTGAATCGCTCCGAATGCGTCCTGCACGAAGAATTCCGCATGTTTGGCAAGCTGGGCGGCGAAATTCTCGTCGTTCGCCTCCTCTTCCGGATGGTAACGCAGATTTTCCAGAAGGACTATCTCCTTGTTTTTGGCTGACGCAACTGTTTTTTTCGCTGCTTCTCCTACGCAATCTAAAGCAAAATGCACCTTGACTCCTGCCAGTTTTTCAAGGCAGGGAGCAACAGGGGCCAGGCTGTATTTGGGATCCTGCTTCCCCTTGGGCCTTCCCAAGTGCGACATCAGGACAATCCTGCAATCTAAATCAAGCAGAAATTTTATGGTCTTAATCGTTTCCTTTATTCTGGTATCGTCTGTTATAACGCCTTTGTCCATCGGAACGTTGTAATCAACCCTGACAAGAACAGACTTGCCTTTGATATGAGCGTCCTGTATCTTGGCAAGCTTCAATATGGCTTTATTTCCGGTCGTCATATTTTCTCCCTTTTCAAAAGGTTCGTTAAGATTTCTTTGAGTCCGGGCGTGGTGCGCTCTTTAAGAAAATAGGTAACCCTGACCGAAGGCTTGTTAAATTTAAGATGAGCGGCTAAGTCTATAGGAGTGCCCACGAGAACGATGTCAGCCGGCACCGCGTTTATGGTTTCCCTGAGCTCTTTCATCTGTTCCTTGCCGTATCCCATGGCAGGCAGGACGTCCTCCAGATGCTTGAACTGTTCGTAAACTTTTTTTATTGTGCCGACCGCGTACGGCCTCGGGTCAAGTATTTCTTTCGCGCCATACTGCTTGGCAGCCACATAAGCCGCTCCGTAATCCATCTCGCCGTGAGTCAGGGTAGGGCCGTCTTCAACCACAAGAACCTTTTTATTTTTTACCCGGCTGTTTTCATTTTCTATCACAACAGGGGATTCCGCTTCTATTATCTTGGCTTTGGGATTGACTCTTTTTATGTTGTCTTTCACGTCTTCCACATCGTCCGGCTCCGCAGTGTCAACCTTGTTGATTATCACCACGTCGGCCATTCTCAGATTGGTGGCGCCCGGGTGATACGCGTATTCATGCCCGGCTCTCAGGGGGTCGGTCACTACTATGTGCAAATCAGTCTTGTAAAAGGGCAAATCATTGTTCCCGCCGTCCCACAATATGACGTCCGCCTCTTTCTCGGCTTCACCAAGGATTTTGCCGTAATCCACGCCCGCGTAAACCACATGGCCTTCCCTTATATGAGGCTCGTATTCCTCCATTTCCTCTATGGTGCAGTTCTGCTCTTCCATGTCTTTTAAAGACGCAAAACGCTGGCAGATCTGCTTCTCCAAATCCCCGTAAGGCATAGGATGCCTCACGATAACCGTTTTCCTGCCCATCTGTTTTAAAAGCGTGGCTATTTTTCTGGAAGTCTGGCTCTTGCCGCAGCCGGTCCTGACCGCGCAGACCGCAATCACGGGCTTTGCGGAAGTTATCATGGTATGCTCACCGCTCAAAAATCTGAAATCCGCTCCGCACGCAAGAGCTATTGAACCTTTTGACATTACCGCGTTAAAACTCACGTCGCTGTAGGAAAAAATCACCTCGTCAACTTTAAATTTTTTAACCAACTCGGGCAAATCTTCCTCGGGATAAATCGGTATGCCGTTGAGATAACCGTTCCCGGCAAGACCGGCAGGGTATTTTCTGCCCGCTATATTGGGTATCTGGAAAGCCGTAAAAGCGACTACCTCGTAGTCCGGGTTATTCCTGTAATAAACGTTGAAATTATGGAAATCCCGGCCCGCCGCCCCCATTATCAAAATTTTTTTCGGCATAACATATTCCAATTCCTAATTTCTAATTTCTGACTTCTGTCCTCTGACTTCTGACTTCTGCTTACTCATGTAAAGCACAAGGTCAATCACCCGGCAGGAATAACCCCATTCATTGTCATACCAAGCAAGAACCTTGACAAAATTTCCGCCTATGACCTTTGTGCTTTTCCCGTCAACCACTCCGCTCAGGGGAGAATGGTTAAAATCTATGGATACAAGCGGTTCTTCCGTATATCCAAGAATATTTTTAAATTTCCCACCAGCCGCTTCTTTCAATGCCGCGTTTATTTCCTCAGCAGTCACAGTTTTTGAGACAAGAGCGGAAAGGTCAACAAGGGAGACGTTCGGAAGAGGCACACGTATGGAAAACCCGTCAAGTTTTCCTTTGAGTTCAGGTATTACAAGCCCTATGGCTTTCGCCGCTCCGGTGGAAGTGGGTATCATTGACAGGGCTGCCGCCCTTGCGCGCCTTAAATCCGAATGAGCCATATCCTGCACCTTCTGATCATTTGTGTAAGCGTGTATGGTGGTCATCAGGCCTTTTTCAATGCCCCATTTGTCATGAATTATCTTTGCCACAGGAGCCAGGCAGTTGGTGGTGCAGGAAGCGTTTGAAACAACGTGGTGGTTCTGCGAGTCGTATTTGTCCTCATTAACGCCCATGACTATGGTAAGGTCCTCGCCCTCGGCCGGAGCCGATATTATGACCTTTTTTGCCCCGCCTTTTGTGATGTGATTTTCAGCGCCTTTCACTTCCTTGCCTTTTTTGTTTACACCATCCTTCTTAACAGTGAAAAGCCCTGTGGATTCCACCACAATCTCAACCCCAAGGTCTTTCCACGGAAGTTCCGAAGGGTCCTTTTTCTTCAACACTTTGACTATTTTGCCGTTTACTGAAATAGCGTCTTCTCCTACGGCTTTTACTTCTCCCGGGAACTGGCCGTGCACCGAATCATATTTAAAAAGATGGGCATTGCTTTTTGCGTCAGTTATGTCGTTTACAGCCACAAGCTCCAGATTCCTGTCATTTCGTTCAAAAATCGCCCTCGCAACCAGCCTTCCTATTCTTCCGAAACCGTTTATGCCTATTTTAATCGCCATAGTTTCCTCCTTTAACATCAGTGGCGTAGTGGTCAGTGATTAGTTACTAACCACTCGTCACTCGCCACTAACCACTGCAGTTTTATTATAACAAATTAAATTTTACCCATAAAACTAAAACTTGTATAATAAGATTTTACTTTAAGGAATATGAAACTGGACGAAAACATAAAAACCTGAAAGATTTGGAAGGTTTCTACACTTTAATTGCAAAGAAATTCGTTTAGAACTATTTCAGGATATTTTTTCCAGGTTTAATATCTTTCAAAAAAGATTCACATGGCAAACAAAGCACATTCCCCTTTTTTATTCTTTCGGTACCTCTATATAAAAGCAAGCATTGGGCTTCGGGATAATCTTCTTTAAAAAACTCAAGCCCCCTAATATTCTCCGGATATATTTTGGAAGAATTTTTTACTTCAATAGCAAATATTCCATCCTCTCCATATACAATAAAATCAATCTCAATACCCTTTGGGGTTCGCCAATAGTAAAGTTTATTATCCTTTCCCCTATAATCAATCCATGCCTTTATATTTTGGGCAACGAGACCTTCAAGAGCGGCGCCGTCTATTTCTTGCGGACGATCAAAAGGACCTTTCGGACGCAAATTTCTAAAGACCCCTACGTCAAAAATATAAAATTTGGGATGTTCAATAACTTTTCTTTTCGCTCTTTTTGTAAAAACGTTTAACTTAAAACTCAGAAGCAAATCTTCAAGGATCTTTATATACCCCTCAACTGTTTTTCTTTCAACCTGGCATTCCCTTGAAATGGCGCTAACATTCAAAACTGCTCCGTGAGAAAAACTTACGGCCTCAATAAATCTGGCAAAAGAAGGGATATTTCTCACAAGAGCTTCGGCTTGAATTTCCTCCTTTATATAAAGCGTTATATATCCTGCAAGCGTTTTTAAACTATCATTTGAAGAAACTATTAAAGGCACGAGACCTTCACTTAAAGCCTTGTCAAGAGAAAAACTCCCTCCCAACTCCGAAGCCATAAAAGGATACATCGAAAGGCTCACCGCCCGGCCGCCTAACAAATCCGTCCCGGTTTTTCGTATTTTTCTGGAACTTGAACCTGTTAATATAAAACGAAGATTTTTTTTATCTTCAATCAAAGAATGTATCACGGGAAGGACTTGAGGAACCCTTTGAATTTCATCAATAACTATATCATTTTTCCCTGGATTACCTTCAATTATTTCATTTAAGCGCTCAGGATAAGCGGAATAAAGCCTAAAAATTTTAGGATCAAGAAAATCTATATAAAGCGCTTCTTTAAAATTTTCTTTTATCCATGATGTCTTTCCCGTCCCTCTTGGACCAAAAAGAAAAAAACTTTGTTTTAAAGGCGCCAGGTATCTGTCTATTATTCTCATGATGCTATATTATATAAAGTATTTTTTGGAAATACAAATTCCATTTTTAGCCCATTTTTGGAAATGTTACTTCCATAAAAACTCTCCATCCCTTTACCCCATTAACCCGACTTCTTTTTTTATTTTAGTGAGGATTTACCATTTCTGCAAAGCTCAGTATATAATTATTGCAGGTAAAAGTTAATTTGTCAAAACTTTTTTAGTAAATATTCAGCGAATCCCGTTGTCATTCCCACAAAAGTGACGTGCTTCAGTGAGCATTTACGATTTTACCAAGGAATATAAAACTGGACGAAAACATAAAAACCTGAAAGATTTGGAAGATTTTTATACTGTAATAGTAAAAAAATTTCTTTGATATGCGCACTCTCCCGAAGATAAAAAATTAACCTTCAGATTGCCGCTTCTGGCATCAATGACAATTATTCCGTATAATCCATACCATGGAAGAAAGCATGTTTATCTATTGGAACGCTTTTGTAGGCAGGAATCAATTCTTTGATATATGTTAGTAACGGCTTAGGCTCGGCTATTTCGCACAATTTGGCGAGTTCCATTACTTGCGCTTTTGACAGCACTGCGCCTTCGGGGATAGCCATAAAAATGTCCGGATGCCCTGTGTCCTTGCGAATATCGTCATCCCTGAAGAGTTCTTCGTGCAATTTTTCCCCTGGTCTTAGGCTGGTAAATCGAATCGCAATATCTTTGTCAGGCTCTAATCCGGCAAGAAGAATTAAATTTTTGACAAGATCAAGAACTTTAACCGGCTCACCCATATTGAGCACAAAAATCTCGCCGCCATACCCCATAGCGCAAGCCTGCAAGATAAGCTGAATGGCTTCCTGCGTTGTCATAAAGTACCTGGTGGCATCGGAGTGCGTTACGGTAACAGGCCCGCCATTAGCTATTTGCTCCTTGAAAATATTAACGGCGCTGCCTGAACTGCCCAACACATTGCCAAAGCGAACACTCATAAATTTTGTCTGTGAAGAAGCGGCCATCTCGCTAATAACCATTTCCCCCAGACGCTTTGAGGCGCCCATTATGCTTGAAGGACGCACAGCCTTGTCGGTTGAAATAAAAAGAACCTTCTCCGTACCGTGGGCCACAGCTGTTGCAGCCAAAAGATGAGTCGCAAGCGTATTGTTTTTGACAGCTTCTTGAGGGTTGGATTCCATTAAGGGAACATGTTTATGCGCCGCAGCATGAAACACAATACCGGGCTTGTATTTGGAAAAAATGTTATTTAGCAAACTCTGGTCCCTGACGTCTCCGGCTAAAGAAACGATTTTGCTGTTTTCGGATAGTTCTGATAATTCCTTGTCTATGTAAAATAACGCTGTATTGTGATTCTCCAGCATAAGAAGAGTTTTGGGATGAAACCGCACTATCTGTCTACAAAGTTCCGCTCCTATTGTGCCGCCAGCCCCGGTAATAAACACGGTTTTCCCTCCTATGAGCAGGGAGACTGCCTCCATATCAGTCTGGACCTGTTTTCTGTTCAAAAGATCGCTCAGTTCAATATTTCTTAACACCCTCCCGGAACGGGATGAATGTGTCAACGACTCTGACAGTGTCGGAACGGTTTTAAATTGAACTTTTTTAAGTATCTGGCTATTTTTATAAAGAGAGATCAAATCCCCGATAAGCTTGCCCCTTGAATGATTTACCGCAATCACCACTTCATCCACTGAATACTTGGCGATAATTTTGGGCAACATGTTCCGCCCGCCCAAAATTGGCGTGCCATGTATGTGGTGATGCCACATTTCAGGGTTATCATCAATAAAACCAACAACATGATATTTGTGAATCTTATCTCTTTTGATTTCTCTTAATATGCTTTCCCCAAGATCACCGGCCCCGAAAATAAGAACTTTTGGTAGTTCGTTCGTATTGCCTTTATAACGCAGTTCCCTGGTCAGTCTAATGAAAAACCTTATGCCTCCGATTAGAATTATAGTCAGTACCGGATCAATGATCAATACTGAACGTGGAAAGTTTACGCGGTAAAAAGACGGAATAACAGCTAAAATTGCGACCTGACTTGCCACAATAGCCTTGAAAATTGATGTTAGATCATTAATACTGGCATAACGCCATATTCCCTTATAAAGGTTAAAATAATAAAACGAAACAAGCCGGAATCCAACAACTATCAGAACTGTATTAAAAAGGCTTTTTGAATATAACTCGGGAACGGCGAAATCAAATCTCAACTGAAAAGCCATCCAGTACGAAACGGCCACTGCCAGGACGTCAAAAAAGAATACAACCCAGTGTAAGTGCTTAATGCCTTTGCTCTTCATTTATTGAATTATACCAATTCCCTCAAAGTCAAGTAAAATTCCAGAGGGAGCGTTTGACTTAATGCTTTACGCCTTTTCCCATTAATGCCTGATAAAAAGTCATCAGGAGAATTTTAACATCAAAAACAATAGAGCGATGGGTTAGATAATATTCATCATAATCAACTTTGGCAGGTATTGACAAATCATCCCGCCCGTTAATCTGCGCCCAGCCGGTAAGTCCCGGGGCAATCGCGTGAACGCCCTTCTCAGTGCGAAGTTTTATCAAATCGTCCTGATTAAAAAGCGCCGGCCGGGGCCCCACGAAGCTCATGTCGCCCTTAATAATGCTGAACAACTGCGGCAGTTCGTCCAGGCTGTATTTACGGAGAAATTTGCCAACCTGGTTCAAAAAGCGGTCAGGGTCTTTCAGTAGGTGGGTCGCTACAGCCGGGGTGTCGTTTCGCATGGTGCGGAACTTGGGCATCCTGAATGTAATATTATTCCGGCCAATCCGGTCCGACCAATATAATACAGGTCCTTTTGAGGTCAGCTTCAACAACAGGGCGACAATAAGCATTGGTATACTCAAGATTACAAGTGAGATTAAAGATAAAACAACGTCAAAAAAGCATTTCATGCAGAAATCCTTGTTAATCAGCGGCAATAAAATTTTTATACCATACTGCTGTTTCCTTTAACCCATCTGACATCGTGAAAGGCGGCATCCAACCCAGTTCACTACGGATTTTACTGCTATCTACCGCAAGGGAACCCAGTAGCCGTTCCATGACGGCTGTTTTGCCGGTCAGCTTTCCAACCAGGCTCATCACGACGGGAGGGAACGGCAGCAGCCGTGCCGGACGACCAAGCGCAGCAGCAATCCGTCTAATCAACTCCGGCGTAGAGACATCCTCCCCGTCGCTGACGAGAAATGTCTGCCCGGCGGCTCTAATATGTGTTGCGCAGACGGAAATCACATCAACCAGGTTGCCCAAAAATATCAGGCTGCGAGCATTGTTTATGCTGGCCAGGGGCAGCGGCAATCCGTGCTCAACAATGTTTAACAGCCGGTAGAAATTGGCCTTAACCCCAGGGCCGTATACCAGCGGAGACCTGATTATTACAAGCTCAAACCCGGTCTCCCCGGCGATCCGCTTCAAGATATCTTCGGCCTCAAGCTTGCTGACTCCATAAGGGTCAAGGGGCGATGGACAGTCTTTCTCCGTGTAGCGCCTTGAGGTCTCCTCGCCATGAACTTTCACTGAACTTAGGAAAACCAGGCGTTTTACTCCGTTGACAGCAGCCATTCGGGCCAGTCTTTCCGTCCCGGCGACATTCACACGCCGATAAGCGACAAGCGGCTCTTCCGCCGTCTCATTCATAACGTGGACCCGTGCCGCCAGATGGACGACGGTACCAATTCCCGCCAACGCTTGCGTCCAGTCGGTATCCGGGCCTATGGAATCTATTAAAACCGCGTCAATTCCCGCCGGGATGCTCCCTGCAGACTCATCACGCCACACGGCGCCGCGCACCTTCCAGGATTCTGCCAGCAGTTTCGTACAAAGCGGCCTGCCGACGAAACCGGTAACCCCGGTTATCAGCATGTTGCCCATGAGCAGTTCCCTCTGATAATAAGATTCTGTTCTCGCAGACACGTTTGGTTCGCAGCGTATTGCATCCAGTCTTCCAGCCTCGGAACCAGCAATACTAATTCAGGGTAAACGTCCGTCAATGATAAGATTAGTCATTGAATCCACTATTTTGCCTCTATCATAAATGCTATCAAGGAGAATGCGGGAGTTTTTAACGAAGGACTGCAATCCTCCCGACCTTAAACTGTAAAACTCCAAAAAAACCTCCATTATTCCCTTGAGATCTCCCGGAGCAGCGCAAAGCCCCGTCTGATATTGCTCTACTATCCTGCGAACTTCCCCGTTCATAATACAAAAAATGGGTTTCCCGGCAGCCAGATAGGACTGAAATTTAGATGGCACGGTAAGGGTAAAAATCGGGGCGTCATTCAACGATATAACCATAACATCGCTCGCATTAAAATACGCGGGCATTTCCTGCTGGTTTCTTCTGCCCCAGAAAACCACATTACTTATTTTTTCGGCATCAATAATTTCCTTTAGATTTTCCAGATTTGACCCGTCGCCTATTATATTCAGCTGGATATTTTCATTCTTGGCCGAGGCCATACTGAAACCCCGCACAACATTTTCCAAATTCTGCACTTTTCCCACATTCCCGGCGAAGGTGAAATTAAATTTATCTGAAAGCTTTATTCTTTTTGAATCACTTTCCACACCCTGTGGAATCACAGGCCAATTTGGAAAGTGATAAACAGGTTTGCATGGAGCATACGGAGTTATTTTCTGCCGGAAACCTTCGCAAGAGACGAATATCCTGTCGCAGTTCCTATAAACAAACGAAACAAATCCATCAAGAATCGCCGAAAGGAACTTTCTCTTACGAAAACCGTAGGCATATACGCTGTCAGGCCAGACATCCTGAGTCCAGATAGTGACATCTTTTTTATAGATTTTTCCTATCACCACGGCAGGGATGGCCAACGTAAGCGGACCAACATGGTAAACAAAGACCCTGTCGTATTTCCTGCCTATAAAAAGCGCCACTATCGAACCAACGAGTGCGAAGCTGAAATAGTTGAGCAGTTTCAGGAAAAGGGATTCTTTGTAGCCGGTGATTGTGAAAAACCGGAGAATGTTTATATTTTTCCATTGATCGCGGCTGAACAGTTTATTGGAATAGCCCTTAAAAATTTTTCCGAAAGGATAGCTCGGCGCCTGGGTGAGCACATCAATCTCAAAATCCTTTTCGGACCACTTGGCGGCCAAGTCATTGATTATGAACTCTTCGGGATAAAACCTCTCTGCGAGGATCATTACCTTTAGTTTTTTGTCCGGCATAGTGCATTCGCCGGGGATTCCCGTGTCAGGCCTGCTTTTTCCAGACAGTACGGTTAACATAGTCTGTGTAGCTCATGATGATGTGCAGGACTTTTTTTGAGACATTGTCAGTGTCATAATCCGGGACCAGGCGAAAATTTCTTTTATCGCGAAAATGCTGGCGAACTACTATCTCCACTGATTCAAGTACTCTTTCGGCCTTGAGTCCACACATTATAAGGATCCCCTCATCCATTCCCTCCGGCCGTTCATGCGCCTGCCGTATGGTAACGGCGGGAATATTAAGGATGGATGACTCTTCTGTTATGGTGCCGCTATCCGAGAGCACGCAAAAGGCCTTTTGTTGGAGCTTGATATAATCATAGAATCCCAGTGGTTTCATCAGTTCCACGCGTTCGTCTAATTTTTTTCCGCCAATTTCTTCAAGTTTCTTGCGGGTGCGGGGATGTGTAGAAACTATGACCCGTTTCTTATATTTATGCGCCAGAGCGTTAACAGAATCCAGTAGATCACGGAAATTCTGCTCGCTGTCAATATTCTCCTCGCGATGAGCGCTTAGAACGAAATAATTGTTTTCCTTCAGATCCAGGCGATTGAGCACATTAGACCTTTTGATTGCCGGCATGTAATGAGCGAGCACTTCCTTCATTGGCGACCCAGTCTTGATAACAGTCTCAGGTCTCAGCCCTTCCGCGAGCAAATACCTGCGGGCATGCCCAGTAAGAGTCATATTGATGTCGCTGAGATGGTCAACGACTTTGCGATTAAGATCCTCAGGCACTCTCTGGTCAAAACATCTGTTTCCTGCCTCCATATGGAAAATAGGTATTTTGCGTCTTTTAGCCGCAATAACCGAAAGACAGCTGTTGGTATCGCCGTAAAGAAGAAGCGCGTCAGGCTTTTCTTTTTCCATAACCTTATCAGATTTCGCTATGATATTGCCTATGGTTTCTGCTAGGGTTTTTCCCACCGACTTGAGGAAATAATCCGGCTTGCGTATTTCCATCTCTTTGAAAAATATCTCATTGAGTTCGTAATCGTAGTTCTGCCCGGTATGCGCCAGGACATGTTCAAGATGCTGATCTATCTCATATATAACCCGGCTGAGCTTAATTATTTCCGGCCTGGTGCCCACAATGGTCATTACTTTTAAAGGCATAAAAATCTCCTCGTTCTAAAAACCTTTTGATTACACAAGCACATCATTTACCGCAGTAAATCTGTGTAATCACGAGGCTGCTTGAGCAGCCTCTATTTCAGCATCTCCCCTTCTTCCTGCAGCTGGCCTTTCTTCACCATTAAGTCATGCTTCTTCATCAGGGACAGTGTCCCTTCATAATCCAGTACATTGTCCCCAGAGCTGTATTCCTTCTCAAGAGCCATCTTTGGCAAGGGAGTTTTATCCAGCAGTTCCGGCAGCATGGGCGCTATTACATAATAATCCCCCCGCTTAAAGCAGTGATGTATCTCTTCCTCGGAAACTAATATCTCGGATAATTTCTCGCCAGGTCTTATGCCGATTAACTTCACCTCTATTTTGCGCTTCCCGATGAGGGCTTTGGCAATATCAGTCACCAGCGCGGCCGGGGCTATGGGAATATATGTCTCTCCTCTCTTGGCGTGCCTAATCGCCGCGAATACTGTGTTCACAGCTTGGTCGAGGCTTAATAAAAAGCGCGTCATTTCCTTCACGGTAAGCGTTACCGGTCCACCGTGCTTTATCTGCTCATGGAAAAGCGGTATCACGGAGCCCCTGGAAGCCAGGACATTACCGTAGCGCACGCATATAAACCTCGTTTTTGAGTTCAGCACATTGGCAGAGGTTAATATCCTCTCCTGGAGGGCCTTGGTCATACCCATCACGTTTATAGGTTTGCAGGCTTTGTCAGTGCTGATGCCCGCCACGGTCTCAACCGGATAGTTGTTCTCTGTGATGGCCCGCACTATATTGGACGGCCCCATGCAGTTGGTGAGAATGGCCTGGCCGGGAAAATACTCGCAGGCCGGCACCTGCTTGAGAGCGGCTGCGTTAACAACGATATCGGCGTGCTTCATAGATGAGCAGACATCGGAATAATTCCTTATATCGCCTATCCGGAATTCCAGCACATTCATAAAGTTGCGGTATATTATCTCGTCGGTGGCTACAGTTTTTTTCATATAATCTATGCGCATGTCGTTCTGCTTGGCTTCATCACGGGAAAGCACAATAAGCTTTTTGGGGGTTCCCTGCTCGCCGCTAAGGACGCGCTTTACAAACACCTTGCCAAAGGAACCCGTTCCTCCGGTCACAAGCACAGTCTTTCCCTCAAAAATCATATTATTTCCTCCATTCATCATAAGGCGTTTTATCAGCGGCCATATCTGCCATCATCTGCCGCCATGGCGGGCAATTAAAACCCGCTGCCTGCGCGAATCTGCTGCCGTTCAAGTCGCGCCGGCACTCAAAACTGTCATCCGGCTCTATCTCAACATTCAGTTTATAAGCCTCTTTCATAAGGCAGAGCAAATCGTATTTTGAAAGGATTTCACTGGAAACATGATAAAGGCCGTTTAAGGCAGGATGGTTTTCAATTAAATCCGCCATCAGCTCCGCCATGCGGTTGGTGGTTAGACCGGTGAAAAGGACTTTGCGGTAACCTTTGACCCGCTTTCCAGCCTGAGAAAGGAACCATTCCAGCAGTTCTGTTCCTGCGAATATCTCCCGACCTATGAAAGAAGAACGTAAAGTTATAGCACATGGAGATTGCACATCCCCCAGTGCTTTGGTTTTCCCGTAAAGGTCTTCTGCATCCACGACGCTATCTTCCGCATACCCGCCCTTTTTCCCGTTAAAAACGCAAACCGTGCTGAAATGTATAAGTCTTGCATTGTTTTTAACGCACCAATTTGACAGTCTATGTGGAAGAAGAGCGTTCATCTCTATGTTAGAAATTCTATCCGAATCTTCTTTTCTGCGCAGAGTTACTCCGGCGCAATTGATTATAACAGAAGGCTTGATTTCGCACAGGACCTTTTCAAGCCGCGCAAAATCTCTTAAATCTACTCGGTCTATTGTATTATGCCGAGCAAAAAGAGGACATTTTCCGTACTGCGCTTTCGGTTTTCGTATAGTAACGAAAGCATCCGGGAATCTTGGAGGAAGCATCTGCCAGAGCTTATGTCCCAGAGTCCCGCCTCCGCCAAGTATCAATATTCTATGGTGGTTCATAGTCCGCTAATGTAATTAATGATCTTCACAAAAGTAATAATAAATAATAACAAATTTAAATTATGTTACGCTCTTCTTGTACAGTATCCTGCGGTAGAGATGTATATACTCGGCAGCGACCAAGTTCCACGTGAAATTTTCTTCGACGAACTGCTTCAGTTTCGCTCCCATTGTCCTCATTCCGTCACAATCCGCCATCATCAGAATCAAACCCTCCTTCAGGCCATCAACAGTGGCAGGGACTACCCTGCCGCCGCCTACCGTGGCGATCTCATCAAACCCGCACTGGTCGGTTATCAGAACCGGTGTTCCAGCGGCTCCGGACTCCAGTGCGACAATAGACATAGCCTCCTGCCGAGAAGGCACTACCAGTAGTTCTGCAGCGTGATAGGCAAGAGATTTATCTTCACCACCAATGTGGCCTATAAAACGCACTCTATCTTCCATATCGGACAGAGCGACAAGTTTTTTCAATTCCGCCATCATCCCCTCGTCGGGGCCTGCGAACACCAACTGGTATTCCGGCAGTTCATCTTTTAAGCTACAGAAAGCCCTTAAAAGGAGGTCCGGACCTTTTATACGATTCAAACGGCCTATATATAACATAATAAGTTTTTCACTCAATCCAAACTTTCTTCGAAATTCCGTATCATCCCGCACAAGGAAGTCATCCGGATTAATCCCATTGGGGATAACGGAAACCCTGTCGCTATCCACCCCGTATGACAAAAAAGCAGGAAGTTCCCCTCTGGTGATCGCGATATGGCAATCAGCATTTCGGATAATCCTCTTGCCGACGAGTTGGTTGTACATCATCTTGATCATCTTCGACCTGCCAAACACCGGAAGAGCTCCCGCAGGGCAAACAGCATATGCCTTTCCGAGGCTGCGCACTATCTGATACGCAAGTGCGTTAAAAAAAGTCCAGTGTCCCATAAGATGGACGATGTCTGCCCTCTCAACCAACTCTCTGAGACCGGCATAGGAGAACTTTGGCAGGTAAAAGCGGTGATTTAAGCAAGGCAGCGCAATGACATCCACGTTCCCAAGCGCTCTCACACGCTCCGGCGTCAGACCCATGTCAGTTGTCAATATAGTACATTCAACTCCAGCTCTCGCAAGAAATCTACTTATCTGGAATGTCCTCTCGGCCATCCCTCCGCCCTTATGAGAGTCAATTGATGAATTGACATTCAATACCCTCATAGGGTCACCTTTCCCCTTTCCTCTATAACTTGTCTGATCGCTCCCTTCAAGCCCAAGGGAAAGACGAACCCATGACGGAGCAGCTTTTTTGAAGAATAAACGGTGTCGCCGCGGTTCGATGCGCCGCGCATCACGGTCCGGAGCATGTGGGGGAAGGCAACAGGAAGATGCACTACCATCGGGCCGCTCTCATCAAAAGAGCCCGCTCGCTCGAAATTCTTATAGAGCTTCCATATTCCAGCAAATGTATTCATAGGTTCATGATCGCACGAGACAAAAAAGCACTGAGGGTTTTCCGATGCGTGTGATATTAAATACAATGCAGCAGCAGCGACATCGTCGGCATGTATGACGTGTGCGTTTTCTCCGCCCTTGAGTAATATCTTGAGGTAATCAGCCCACCCGCTCCGCATCGGCAGCACGAGGGCGCCAGACCGCCTTTCATCTATCACATTTGTGGGCCGGAGGACCACCACACAACAACCGTTGACACCTTTAGCAACGCGCTTCTCTGCCTCCCACTTCGTACGTTCATACATATTTCTGGGATTACAGGGAGATGTCTCATCAACAATGGGCCTCTCCGTTTTACCGACAACACCTGCGCTGCTTAAATAGCAGAAATATGTAATGCCAGCCCCCGGTATCAACCGAAGCAGATTTTCCGTTCCTGCAACGTTCACATCCCACATTCTTGATTCATCTTTCAATTCGGCGGCGCAGTGAAAGAGAATATTCGCCTGATTCAAAAAAGACTTTAGAACTGATTCGTCACGAATATCACCGTAGTGCATGTCGCAGAGCCCCATGCACCTGGGGCGTCGGAGACGCTGTTCCGACATATCAACACCCGAAAGCGTCAAATCCTTTCTTCGGGTGAGGGCTCGTACTGTATATCCCTGTTGAAGAAGACTTTGCACAATCCGGCTCCCCACCATACCGGAGGCTCCCGTCACACAAGCGATCCGTTTCTTCCATTCTTCAACTATCATACAGGAGAGCCTTTCATGATGGTGCCAGTATCATTGCGGTAATAAGTCGCGGTAAATACCATAGCAACCAGCAGAAAATAGAGCGGAGTCATCCATGTCCCAAAGGTGAAATTCTGAAAAAACAAAACAGCCCATGCTTGGAAAATGCTAATCGAATTGGAGGAGAGAGGGCGTTTCCTCATTGCTCGTAACACTTGGGCATCTCTCATAAGGATTAAAAAAAGACCTATCCAACCTGTACACACGAGCCACACAAAAGGAGCGGCGCCAGCGTAAGCAACTCCTCTTCCTTCTGCATCTATTCCCATGATCCTGAAACCAATTCCCTCTGGATGCTCTAAAACAATCTCTAAATTGCATTGCAATTGTTCAATTCGTCCACTATATGGATCTTCCACTGAATCCCTAACACCTGAAAGATTCCGCAAGACCATATTGTCAGGATAATACTCGGCAATGATCGCCCTGCCGAATACAGTGAGAAAAATAAACACTAACAAAATAATCACTTTGACAATATTGCATAGATAGTTTTTTCTTTTTTCTTTGAATCGCACGATATACCCGGATAAAAGCGCGCATCCAAATGCTAAATAGCCTGCATTCGAGAAGGTCAACAGTCCGCCTCCGAGACATACGAGCCCAGACAGTTTCCACCGTCGCTGTTGCGTTTGCTCAAAGAGCGCTTTCGCAAGAAAAAAAGCCATAAAAAGAAATCCGGAGATGCTCGAAGGTTCAAACCAAAACCCCGTTAGCCTGAAAATTCTGAGATTAAAGTTTTCAAAACTTAAATAGGCATTTCCGTCCCCCATGAGGCCGTATGGTCCATAGTAGGTCGTCGGTTGGGATATCGGCAAGGGGAACCCGCTTGGATCCCCTGGCACATAGTACATGGAGAGAATCATATACTGCAAAACATTACCTAATGCTATTGCGACCAGAGCCTTCATGATGACCGTTTTCGCCTCTGGCCGTTGTAGTAAGTATGCAAATATGACATAGCAGAAGAAAAAACGGAGAATGAACTTCATCCATTGCATCATAGTTTCGGGTATATGGCCGGACAAGACGTTCGGGACAAGTCCCCATACCATGAACAGCGCAAAATAGAGGAGGTATTTTTTGGGAAGAGAAAAGTTCGGAAACAAATAAGACGAGAGACCCAGAAACAGCAAAAAAGGAAGGGCAAACTTCAGTATATTTACGTATGTCGTTACGCCTGGTATGTTAAAGATATTCACCCACTCATACAAAAGACAATACATGAGCGCCATCGCAACGTAAAACAGTCTGCCATAACTGCTCGAAATTCTCATGGAGCCTTTATCCTCATTTGAATCTTGGTATCCGCTTTTTTCAGCTTACCGCATTATCCATGGATCTGGGAATTACATTCTTCTATAAAACGCTTTGACCAGAGATAATTTAATCCCTTTGCAAAAACAAATACAAAAAATACCGAAACCATATTGAAAAAGATTTAAAAATGTTTCAAAAGCAGGCCGGAACCTGAATTTTGATAGCTGATAAACCATCATTGTAGTTAATCTTATCAGGTGATTTTTTTTAAATATACTATCCTTATATATTATTTGTTCCTTCTTTAAATACACATGATTATCCAAAATGCCGCATAACTTTTCAACCAATCTCGGCATAAATATATCCGCCTCATAAAGCGTAATCGCTTTGCAATATGCATTGTTCGCCATTTGCACTCGCAAGTCGTCATTTTTAAGATAATAATGAACTTTTCTTAACAAATCTTCCTTATCATAGAATACATCTATGTCCTTGCCTATCTCAAAAGTATAACCAAGCGACGGCGCATATTCACTTAAACAAAAGGAATTTGTCAGCGCAAGTTCCATGGGCCGGCCTTTATTTTGCCTTATAATGTTTGTCAGAGTATTATCTTCCAAAAACCATGCAAATGGTTTAACCTTATCGATTTTTGTAAAATTTAAATTAATTTTGCTCCGGGAAAATATCTTTGGTAAATCTCTTTTGCTTATAAAACAGTTTTTACTTCCGTTCCCATAAGTTACTATTTTAATATCTTTAGTTTTCAGATAAGTTATATACTCCATCCTGTCTGCCTTTGTACGATCACCAACAAAACTAACATCAATATCCTTGTCCATATTAATTGGATAAAAGTCTTTCTTACTAAAACTGGAAAAAAAATACAGGGCTGGAATATTTAATTTCTGGTAAGCAAACGTTGCATAATAATCGCATGTTACAACTGCATCAAATACCTGAGCATAGTATTTTGTTAATACATCAAAAATTAATTCGTCATCTAATACCCATAATACAGTTTTCACTTTTGATTTATCTCTCAACCTCTTAAAAAATTCAATTGATAATTCATAATTGCTTCCATTTGGAGCAAAAAAAACTATTGAGATATTATTCTCCCTTATTGTATTTAATATTTGAGTTTCAGTATACTTTATACCCTTTTCTCTTATCAGGTCGATGAAATATATTATATGGCCGCTATCAAAATTTTTTATCAACAGTTGGGTATTAAAGTCAGCAAAGTCATTCGCTTTACTGTTATCTAATTTGCAATCGTTAAGGACTAATATATGGTTACTCCTGCATAAATCACTCATTTTTTATCCATGCCCAACAATTATTTTCCTGTTTTTAAAGTCTACAATGTTCAATAATTTTAAAATGACGAGAATTGACAACCCATACAGGCTTACAATGGCTGGAAATTTTATATAAATATTTATATCAATAGAACTGTACAGGAACTTTAAAAAAGCCAACAGGAAAACGAGAGAAAATGTATAGGTAATAAGTTTTTGAATCAGTCTCCTGTCTAAAACTTCAATGCCATAGCTTTTTACCTTGGCGTAAAAATAAAGAAATATTATAATTTCAATAAGAGTAACTGAAACAGCTGCCCCTATATGCTTAAACAAAAAAACTAAAACAGACCCCATGGACAAATTTAAAAAAGCAGCGTATATAGAGGGTTTTAATAAATCCTTATCTTTATGAAGAGCAAGTAATATTTGGATACCAAAAATGGAACTTAGATGAATCGATATAAGATTTAACGATAGTATTTTAAAAATTACCTCGGAATGTATTGCATTCTCCTTAAATAAAAAAAATAGCATATCGTATGCAAAAAATTGTGTAAAAATAAACCCGGCAATCGCAATTATGGAGATTGCTAGCATGTTCTCCTTTGCCTTAGAAACACCACCTGAAAAATTATTCCTGAAGGCAGAGGCAATCTGGGGTTGATACACGGTTGACACCTTGCCTTGTATCATAGAATATGCGGATACAAGTTGGTCAGCGATGGAATAATATCCAACATAGGTGTTATTTGTAATAATGCCAAGAAGAACTACCGTAGCGCGTGTATAAATTATGATAAATATATTTGTCATAAAGAAACTAAACCCTTCCTTTATTTTTCTTGCTATCCCATCAAAACTAAAGAATGCCGGAGCAATCTTGAATCTAAAATACAAGGCAATTATAGAATATAAGGAAGCAATAATTCTTGGTATAGCAAGCGCTAATGGCAGGTAAACATAATCGCTTTTATCGGTGATAAAAACAAACAGAGAAAGCAGATAAAATATATTCCCAACCAGATTTGCAATAACATAGTCTTTTAATTTCTCTATGCCCTGATATACAAACGATATATCCAGAAAATTTACAACAAGAAATAAAAAAGAATAAGCATAAAGCTGCTTATCACTATTAAATTTATCAAATAAAAATAATATTAAACCCAAAAAAATTGCTACCAATAAAGCAAAAAATTTAGAATAAAAAATTAGTGCATATTCATAATTAAGTTTTCTCAGGGTCCTGGCATTTGCCACATCGCGGACTCCTGTCTGGATAAAGCCATAACTTCCAATAACAGACAGCAGTCCCATAACAGCCTGGAAAAAAATAAATGCCCCGTATTTTTCTATTCCGACCCTGCCAACAATATAAGGTATAGCAAGCAGGGGGATAAAAAACATGCAGAACTGTACTATGATAAGGTTAATGCCTGACTTGAGCTTGGAGTCTTTCTTAATGTTTAATGGCATTGCTTACCCGCAGGTAACAAGTTTTTAAAAAGGGAGCCACCCCAGATATAAAAATTATCAAAGCTTTAATTATATTCAGCCTTCTATTCTTTAAAATTACTGATAGTTCTTCGCAAAGCAGTTTCCACTTTCTGAGTCTCAGAAATTTTACAATCATCTTCACCCTAAAGGTTGTATAATTTCTTATGAAGTGACTGTCTATATATACTTCCTGCAATCTCTTTACTTTAATCTTCCTGAAGTCTTCTATTTTATTAATAAGTTTTGGGATTGCGGCGCTTATCTCATAGTCCCTTAAAGCCCTAATATATCCTCTTTCTGCTATTGATTCTCTTTCATCTTCATGCTCAAGATAATATTTAATTTTTTCCAACAAATCTTTCTTTGCATGAAAAACTGCAATTTCCTTGTCTATGCAAAAAACTTCATTGATACCCGGAACATATTCACTCAAAACAAATCCACAGCATAAAGCAATTTCAGTCATTCTTCCTTTCATCTGTTTTAATCTACAATCAATATTCAGTCTTTTTCTTAAAACATTTTTTGTAGTAATTCCCGTAAAATTAATATTTACCTTTGTTTTGTTAAATATATTCACCATCTGACCCAGAGCAACTTGGCCATTTTTAGAGCCTTGACCAAAAATCTCTATAGGCATTCCATTTGTAACAATATAGTCGATATATTCTCTCCTATCTTCATAATTTGTTATTTGACCAACAAAAGAAATTTCAATATCTTTTTTAACGCTATTAATCTTAAAATATTTATTTTTATCATATGAACTATAAAATGAGATAGCATTGATACCGTAATGTTCGAATCTATATCTTAATGAATAATTATAGACCACTACCAGATCAGCGCATTGTGCATAGTAAACGTCTCTACTGTCAAAATAATACTCGGCGTCCCCAAGCATCATTACAACAAAAACCTTTTTCTGAAGCAACAGGAAAAATTCTAAGCTAAAACGAAAATCAGTTGAATCAGCTTGATAAATTAAAACTTCTATATCATTTTCATCTATGTTTTTTAATATAAATTCATAGACCTTTTTACTTCCAAACTTTAGATATGCATCTTCATAATCTATAAACTTTGCACCGTTCTTTACAAATTCCCTGTTATACCCGTTCCCAATATCATTAAGACAAATTTTTTCGGTAGATGATAAAATAAGACATTTTGAGGCAATCATATTTTCAAATCTTTCTGTAAATTATTTTCTCTTAGTGAAACTCCCCCGACAGGAGTCGGGGGCTTCAACTCCAACAAGCCTGATGGCTTGCGCCCTTTGGGCGGCCGCCTCCATCCCCCGACAGAGTCGGGGGGTTTACTGCGGCAGACTAACTTCGTCTTCACGCAACGACAGAGGAATTTCCGAATTGATTTTCCTTAAAGAACGATTAACTTCTTTAAATCTTTCAGCTTTTTTATTATTAAATATTTTAATTACTTTTTTAATAATGATATGTACTAATCCTTTGGCACCAAAATCCTTAACCAGCACAATATATTTTAATAGAAATTTTCTCATCTTTCTTGGTAAAAGAATATATATGAGTCCAGCCTTATAT
The DNA here is from genome assembly GCA_016209085.1 of Elusimicrobiota bacterium. Classification (GTDB taxonomy): domain Bacteria; phylum Elusimicrobiota; class Elusimicrobia; order Elusimicrobiales; family UBA9959; genus JACQWV01. Next base: position 24,009 of record JACQWV010000061.1, on the reverse strand, counting down.
TGCTTGGTCTTTTTATGTTTTAACACATTTATATAACCAAATTTTTCAATATATGCGGCAATCAGTTCCAAATAAACATAATACCACCAGTAAGCTATCTCTTCTTTTTCGTAATCGGTGAAGTTTAAATAATGTTTTATTTCATTTGCATTTACATCATAAAGACTCTCTATGTATTTCTCCTCTTCTTCGATGGACCGTCCGATAAAGCCTAATCTTTTGGCATATCCATACAATGGCATCCCTGGTATGGCCTGAACAAAATTAATATAATTTGCAAAAGGGAAATCCATATCATCCGGGATAAGCGTCGAAAACTTATTAATTGTTTCTTCTATTGTTTCTTCCGTTTCGCCAGGCATTCCTAAAACCATGCCAGGAACAGTAAAAATCTTGTATTTATAACACATTCTAATAGCATTCATATTCTCCTCAACAGTCGCATTCTTTTCCATAATATCAAGCATTTTCTGAGAGAAGGATTCTATCCCAAAGTTTATATGTACACAGCCAGCCTCTTTCCATGTCTTCATTGTTTCTTCATCTACAGTTTTAACCCTCACACCACCCGCAGCCCAATTAAGACCGCTTGTTTTTAAATATTCTACAAGTCTTGATGTAAATTTTTTATTGCTTCCGAAGTTTTCCTCTGAAAACAATATCATTCCAACGTTATGATCTCTCTTTAAAGCATTGATATAATTGACAAGCTCATTAAAATCAGTCACTCTGTATCCCTTATAATATCTATGGCAAAAAGTACATCTACCTACACAGCCTTTGCTGGCAAAAACAGTAGCTAAATTTTTATGTATATTATCGTGGTAGAGTAATTTTAAAAAATGTTTTATATTGCTATTACCAAGTCTGATTTTAAAATACTGGCCATCAACTCCATGAATGTAATTATCCAAAGATGTAAATTTCGACATTATTTTATAATTGAATTGCCTTAAACCTTTCTGCGTATCTTCCTTTTCGTACCCTATAAAAAAGGGTAAATCATTCCTTAAAAAACCAAGACCCTTTATATCTGTATAATTTCCCATATCCTTGATATCAAAATTATTTTCTTTGAGTCTGCGTATGAGATTGCTAAAAGTAGGCTCCGACTCGCCGATAACACAAAAATCAACCTTTGTTTTTAAAAGAATCAAATTAGATATTACAGCCATCTGCCCGCCTAGTACCTGAATAATATCCGGGAATTTTTCACCAATGAAATTAGACAAGCTTTTAAGGTAGGCGTAATAAGGCGTTAATATTGCGCTAAAGCCAATAATTTTTGGCGCACATGATTGAATCTTATTTTTTATTTCATCAAAATCAGGTCTATAGTAGTCCAAATTATAAAACGATGCTTCACAGTTCAATGAAGGATCTATCCCTTCAATAACTCTTGATATCGCTATTGGCGGATAATCCGATGGAAGTACTGCTCCAGGAATATTCATCAGGAGTACTTTTGTCATACTGATTTCTTCATTAAATTAGTCGGAATGAAACTGAAAATTAACTTTCAAGCAATCTCCTTTTTAGTCGCGTTTTTGTCATCTCCCTGATATGACTTTCAACTTCACTGCCGAATTTTTGCTGAACCATATTTAAATAATCCGGATTCTCAAAATATTTATGGAAAGCGTCATCCCTGAATTTCAGGACATCTTTAGCGCTGATATGTTTTGTCGGCAGAGGTAGCGTCTCGTAAGAGTGTTGCGAAAAACCATGCCACTTATTGGGAAGTTGCCATCCTTCCCTGATAGCAATCTCATAGAGTTTCGAGCCAGGATATGCCATAGCGCAATAGAAATTTACGAACTCACAATTTAGCTCCATTGCCATATTCAGAGTTTCCTGCATCGTTTCCAAATTATCATCAGGCAGACCAAAAATATAATTACCTATCACCCTTATGCCTTCATCCTGTATTGCCTGCACAACATGCTTTATATCTTTAACCCTCATCCTCTTTTCAGCGCCGTCTCTTACATCAGGATTTGCTGATTCAATTCCAAGGGCAAGCCAGTTTATGCCTGCTTTTTTCATCTTTTGCAGATTCTCGGGCTTGACAGTATCAACCCTTGCATATGCCCAGATATTCAGGTCATAGCCTTTCTCAATCAACATGTCAACGATTGTCATGTAATGCTTCTCGTTTAAGACGAAAAGTTCATCCACAATTTTAATGTTTTTTATTCCATAGTTATTTACTAGTACTCCGATCTCTTTAACGACAAGATCGGGGCTTCTATAGCGAATACCTGGTTTTCCAAAAGGAGCATTGATGCAGCAAAAAACACATGAATAGGGACAGCCTAAGCTCGTATAAATAGCACCATACGGCATCCTGTTTTTAATATCGTCAAAACAATGCCAATTATGCGCCTTGTATTTCCGCATCGGTATCAAATCCCACGCACCTACCGGCAATACTTCATCAAGATTTTTTATAAGTGGAGACCTTGAATTATTTTTAATGTTGTCATTGTCCCGGTACCATAAACCTGGAACAAAGGAATAATCAGTTTTACCCGCCCTTAATATCTCAAGCAATGCTACAAGGGTATAATGACCTTCGCCTTCTATTACGAAATCTACTCTTTCTTCTTCAAGCGTTTTTAGGGGAAGGGCTGACGGGTGAAGCCCGCCTATCGCCACTTTGGATGTAGTGTTATCCTTCAATGCCCTGCAGATTTTTCCAGTTGTTGTCATATTTTGGGTTGAAGCTGAAGGCTGAGAACCATAGACTATTACGGCAGATAGCAGCGGATCAATCTGTTTGACCTTATCTGCGGTTTCCTGCGTGGAAATATTTTCGGCATTTGCATCTATAACTGCAACCTGAAAACCATTATTCCTCAAATAAGCCGCTATAACCGCTATCCAAAAGGGAGGCTCTATTGCAGAGAAGTCCATGCCGAGGCCCTGATAAGTCTGTTTTCTGTCGCCGGGGTTTATTAATACAATATCTATTCCTTTCATCTCATCTATAAGCCTTCAACAATCTTTTGACATCCTCCACAATGCCTTTTTCATCAATATTGTTTAATTTGTGAAGGTATTCCCTGCTGCCGATATCAAATACATAGGAATCTTTAAATCCCTTGTTTGTAAGTCTTATGTTTACTCCTCTTTCATTCAAAATACCCATAACGAGACTGTCCAGTCCTCCTTTGTTTATAAAGGCTTCTTCAATCGTTACAATATGCTTATATTTACTTAATGCTTGAAAAAACAAATCCTCGTGTACCGGTTTAATCACAAAAATATCTATAATGCCGGTCTTTACGCCGTCACACGCCAGTTTATCTGCCGCTTTTAAAGCTGTATGAGTCATGTATCCGGTTGAAACCAAGCAAATTTCTTCTCCCTCTATCAGTTCGGAGAACCCTTGCTGCAAATTTATAACATCTTTACTGTCATAGATATTTGGCAGCGGCTTGCCGTCGAATCTTATGTATTTAGGCTTTTTATTCTCTATTGAATAGTCTGCAAATCTCTCTGCCAGAACCCAGTCGCTAGGAGACAATATGCTTATATTCGGTAATGTACGGATTATGCTTATGTCTTCAAGGCTGTGGTGCGTTGGGCCTGACACATCGTAGCTCAAGCCTGCGCCCACACCTACGAGATTGACATTAACCTCATGGATATGGGAAAGAAGAGAGAGGTTATTCCTTATCTGCTCGTATGCCCTCATGATTAAAAATGGCGCTATTGCATAAGCATAAATGGTAAAGCCTTCCAATGCCATGCCTATTGCTACATTTATCAGGTTCTGCTCCGCAATTCCAATATTGATAAATCTGTCACCAAAATCTTTCCGCAGTTTGTCCAATTTAGGAGACCCGAAGTCAGCCGTTAAAAAAAACAATGTCTTATCCTCAAACATGCGGTAATAAATCCGCTCTATAAAAACATCCCTCATCGTCTTTTTCTCTATATTCATTTCAACCCATCTATTATTGCATCAATATCCCCGGGCATTATGTTTTTGACGTGGCTCAACGGATCGGTCTCAAGAGATGGAACCCCTTTGCCTTTTATGGTGTTTGCTATCAATATATTAGGTCTGCCGCCGTTGTCTTCTTTTAATTCTATTAACGAAGCATATACCTGCTCAATATCATGCCCGTCAACTATATTCACTGCCCATCTGAAGGCTTTGAATTTTTCATCCAGCGGTTCCATGTCCAGAATATTCTTGCAGTAATCAAGCATACAGACTTTATTGTTATCAATTATTAAGACTATATTGTCCAGCTTATGCTCTCCGGCAAACATTATTGCTTCCCATACCGACCCCTCATATAGTTCACCATCCCCAAGGAGAACAAAAACCTTTTCATTTTTATTTTGTCTTTTCAAAGCCAGTGCAATCCCGCATGCCACGCCGAGACCATGCCCTAAAGAGCCGTTAACCGTCTCATACCCAGGTATTATAGGGTCGGGAATTCCTCCTAAAAAAGTACCTTCTTTGCATACTCTGCTCAACTCTTCCATATCAAAATATCCGAGTTCCGCCAGTATCGGGTAGAACGAAATAGTGCCGTGTCCTTTACTGATAATAAACCGGTCCCTGCCGTCCCATCTCGGGTTTTTACTATCAAACCTTATAATCCCTCCATAGAACAATACTACCAATATCTCTACTGGTGAAAGGGAAGATGCAAGTCTGGTCTCCTGAGCTATCCTGTGAATGTTCAATGTTTCTCTCCGAACCCAGAGGGCTTTTTCCTTTAAAAATTGAATGTTCTTATCTGTTCTGTTCATATACCATCCCTCGTTTGTTGGAAATTGTTCAGATACCATTGGTAGGTTATTTCCAATCCTTCCTTTAATGCAAATGATGGTTTCCATGCAAATTTTAGAAACTTTGAACTATCCAAAAGCTTTTTTGGCGCTCCATCAGGCTTGCTCGTATCCCAATCAACCGCTCCATCAAATCCAACGATTTCAGATATTATTTCAGCCAGTTCTTTTATAGAATAATCAGTGCCCGTACCTATATTGTAATGCATATTCTCAAGTTTCTCAGCATTTAACATTGTAAATATGGAGGCATCGGCAACATCTTCACTGAATATAAATTCCCTTCTCGGATTCCCGCTGCCCCAGAGCACGACTTGATTTTTTCCAGCCGCCTTAGCCTCATGGAATTTTCTGATTAATGCCGACAATACATGGGAATTCTCAGGGTCAAAGTTGTCGTTATGCCCGTACATAGAACTTGGGACAAGGGCTATAAATCTGTTTGTCTTATATTGGATGTTATAAGCCCTGCAGGCAATTATGCCTGCGGTCTTTGCTATTGCATACGCCTCGCTTGTCTTTTCTATTATGCCTGTCAATAGATATTCTTCCTTCATAGGCTGGGGCGAATTTTTTGGATAAATACACGAGGAACCGTAAAAAATAAGATGCCTCACCTCATATTTAGCGGCTGATTCAAAAACATTGTCCTGCATTGATATATTTGTGTGTAGAAATTTAGCAGGATATGTCTTATTAGCTATTATGCCACCTGTCAGTCCAGCAGCAAGAAATACATATTCTGGTTGCTCTTTTTTAAAAAACTCATCCACTGCATTCTGATTTGTCAGATCAAGCTCTTTATGTGTCCTGGTTATTATGTTTGAATAACGCTGTTCTTTTAACTTCCTTATAAATGCAGAACCCAAAAGCCCAGTATGTCCTGCCACATATATCTTTGAATTCTTAAACATTGCTGTATTTGCTGTTTGTGATTATCCTATATCCCTTTATGAGTTCCTTTATTCCCATTTCAAGGGAATAGACAGGTTTAAAACCTGCCCTTTCAATTTTTTCGTTAGAAACAATGTAGTCCCTCTTATCAGGATCCTCTCCAATGGGAGCTTCAAGATAAACAAAACTAGGAACCTGTTCCTTTATCTTTGCACAGAGCTCCAGCTTAGAAAGGTTAGCGTCTGAAAGACCTACGTTATAAGACTCATTCTTCATGGCGTCAAAATTGTCAATTGCATGAATAAATGCCCTTGCCACATCTCTGATATGAATGTAGTTTCTTTTAAAATGCCCTTCAAAGACCACCACAAACCTGTCCTTAACTGCCCTGTAAGTAAAGTCATTGACAAGTAAATCTATCCTCATCCTCAGTGACATACCAAACACAGTCGCCAACCTTAAGCTTATCGAATTTCCCCTGTCAAGCAAGGCCTTTTCAGCTTCTACCTTCGCAATTCCATAAAGAGATATCGGCTTCAGAGGAGTTTCCTCTGTGCAGTATATACCTTGCTGCCCGACGCCATATCCGCTGTTTGTACATGGATAGATAATCCTTTGTTCTTTTGATGCAAGTTTCGTAAGAGAAACTATAGCATCCTTATTAGTTGTTATTGTTCCGATATTGTCCCTGCCACAAAGGGGAGCGCCGACCAGAGCAGCAAGCGGGATAATATAGTCCATATTTTTTAATATGCTCTTTAAAGTGTCCTCTTCTCTTGCATCTCCTCTAATAACATCAAAATTATTATTAGCGCAACATTCCAGTAAAGAATTCTGCCCAAACATAAAAGTGTCCAATACAGTAACTTTATGGCCTAATTTCAGTAATTCAGGAACAAGCACCGAACCAAGATAGCCTGCTCCTCCTGTAACAAGAATTTTGTATCTCATTAATCCTTATCCTCCTTAAATATTTTCAAGTGTCTTATATAGGTAATCTATTTTGTCTCTAATATCATAAGGGTGATTACCGACAAAAAACCCGTTATAGTGGGCGATGTCAGCATTCGTAGATTTTATAACTTCATAGTTATAGTATTTGATAACATCATGTCTCAAGATGTTGCCGCCGGTTATAATTCTATGTTCAATATCAGCATCTTTTAACTTTTGAAGAACTTTCTTTCTGTCAATATTTAGATCTGGATTTATTATCATTGTAAAACTAAACCATGAAGATTCGCCAACCTCACGCTGAATGATGAATCTTTGGTCATTTTTAAAAAGATTTACAAAATGCTCAGCGTTTTTTCTTCTTATTTGCAAGAAGTGTTTGAGTTTATCCAGTTGCATGATTCCGATTGCGCCGTGAATTTCACCAGGTCTTACATTATACCCAGGAAGAATAAAACGATATGCTTCAAAGAAGTCATCGTCTCTTTTTTCAAAAATCGGGCTGTCCTCGTCCTGTCCTCTTGTCCAACCGTGATTTCTGAGAGATTTTAGGAGATTATAAATCTCTTTGTCATTGGTTAAGGCAAGCCCGCCCTCCATTGTAGAAATATGGTGTGAAAAAAAGGTGCTGAATGTATTTACCAGCCCAAAGGTCCCTGTGTATTTGCCATTGAATTTCGCTCCCATTGATTCACAGTTATCTTCAAACAGAATAATGTTATTTTCTTCGCATAATTTTATTATTTCATCGAATCGGCATGGGTTCCCCAAAATACTGACTGCAACTATCATACGGGTATTTTTGGTTATAGCTTTTTCAAGCTCTTCCGTATCCAGATTTAGGGTATGCAAGTCAATATCCACAAATTTTAACCTTAGTCCATATTGCTGAAGCGGGTGAAAGGTTGTTGCCCATGAAATGCATGGCACTATTACTTCATCGCCCCTTTTTAGTGGATTTTCTTTCTTGTAAAATAGAGATGCAGTGGCTATGAGGTTGGCAGATGAGCCTGAATTAGCCATAACTGCATATTTCATGCCAAAATAAATGGCAAATCTCTCTTCAAACTCTCTAACCTTATTTCCCATCGTGTATGTATTACTATCCATTACTTCAATAATTGCCTGCTTCTCTTCTTCACCACATGTTGAACTGGACAATTCAAATCTCATCTTTTTCCCTCTTCATCTATTATTCAGATAATCAGGTTTATATACAATAATTTCAGAGCCGCTGAAATCAAATTTAAACGGCACGTGCAAAAAATTATTCAATGCCTTTTTTACCCTCTCCTGATTTTCCGTTTCAACATAAAAGACAATAAACCCCCCTCCGCCAGCGCCGCATAGTTTACCTCCGACCGCACCATTCTTAACTGCAGTCTCATATACGTCATCAATATCCCTTGTTGTAATCTTACTGGATAATTTTCTCTTCAACTGCCATGTCTCATTTAAAAGCCTTCCGAAGTCAACAAAATCATCTTTTCCAGAAGTCAGTATTTTATATGCTTCATCAACTAATTCCCTCATTTCAAACAGTTCATTTCTATTCCTGTGTGTGTTCTGGATCTGTTCCTGTGCTACAACAGAGGCATTCCTGGACAGCCCTGTAAAAAAAAGCATGAATTTATTTTCAAAACTTCTCAGGTATTCCTCCTTCATTATAATCGGTTCTACAATAATCTCTCCACTCTGCAAAAATCCAATGGTGTTTAACCCTCCGCATGCAGCCCATACCTGATCCTGAGATCCTACATTCTCTTTTATCAAATTCTGCTCGATATGTATTGCCTCTTTATAAATCTTCTCTTTTGTAATAACTTTACCATCAAGCGCATTCAGTGTCTTCAGAAGCCCTACTGTAAAAGCAGAACTTGATCCCATACCGGAACGAGCAGGAATATCTCCGTCATGGTGAATTTCCAGTCCACACTCAATTTTTAAATATCGTAATGTCTCCCGTATAGAAGGATGCTGGATCTCGTCAATAACGGTTACAGTCTCCACCTTTGAATATGCAAGCCTGTGCTTATGCTTGAAAAATGGAGGAAGCACCCTGCATGTTATATAGCAATACTTATCAATCGCCGCACCAAGAACCTTACCGCCGTGTTCCAGATACCATGAGGGGTAATCTGTTCCGCCCCCAAAAAATGAGATCCTATGCGGTGTCCGTGAAATAATCATTTGCCTGCTCCTTTTATAATAGGCTCCAATTCCTTCTGTGCCTTCTTATAATCATCAGGAATTCCAATATCAATAAAATAATCATCGCTGATAAAGACGCAGGGATGTATATCATTTATTTTTTTATACAAAAAGTCAATCTCAAATGAGAAAGTATCTCTATCATAATCAAAAAATTCTGATATTGCCTTTTTCACAATATAAATCCCGCCGTTTATATAACCGAAGTGTTTAAAAGTCTTCTCCTCAAAACCAACCACCCTGCTGTCTTTTATAATTACAGCCCCGTATCTGTTGAAATTATGCATGGGTTTTACGGCAATGGTTAATATAGAATCCTCCGCATGATGAAAGTCAATCATCTTCTTTAAATCAAGATTAAAAAATGTATCGCCGTTTAATACTATAACATCCCTTCCCTCTGTACATGATAGGGCTTTTTTAAGAGCGCCTCCGGTCCCGAGAGGTTCACCCTCTACAATATGGCTGATATCCATATTTCTATATTGCAGACCAAAATAGTCTCTGATAATCTCATGCCTGTATCCTACAGAAAGCAGAATTTTAGTTATTCCCTGAGCTGATAAATAATCCAGCAGATAGCATAGAAAGGGTCTGCCATTTATGTCCGCCATAGGCTTGGGAACATCTCCTACAAGACTCTGAAGTCTTGTGCCAGCCCCGCCTGCTAAGATTATTGCTTCCATGAGAAAACCCTGGACATCAGTTCAATATCCTGCTCACCATATCTTACTTACGCCTTTATAGAAAGAAGGCGGCGAAGCGCGGGCAAAAAAGCAGCGTTCCGTTAATTGGACCGATTTGATGTCCTGATGGAATTTAGTATTAACGGAATAGCGATTCCCAGAAAAAGACCTAATAATCCCGCCAATATCATCCAACGGAATTTATTTGGGTACACAGGTTCATCTTCAATACTTATACCAATCAATGAAGTTGGATAAGTCTCCATAAGATTTAGCTGATCCCTGGAGGACAAACTACGATTTCCCAACTCAGTTATGAAATAGGCAACTGCTATACCCACCAATGAATCACTTTCGGCTGGAATTTGTCTGGATTTTCCAATAACTGTATTATTAATATTATTAGCCATTTTTTCTGCGTTAGCTATTTGTTGCTTCAGCATGGATATTCTTGGGGCAACCATGGCCAGATGGGAATCCTGAATTTTTTTCACAGTAGCAGAAATTAACCTTAAAGTTGATTCTTTGGAGAAACCTCTGATTTTTAGGTTAAGAATGCTTCCATCTTTGCCATGTCGCGCTTTTAAAGATTTTTGATATAGATTCGCTTCGCGCGTTTGTAAAGTAATCCCGCATTCTGTCAATATAGAATTCTTAAAGCCTTTAGTCCCAAGTCGCGATATTATTATTTCTCTAGACTCAACTATATTATCACTGAACCTCCCTATTTGCAAAATCGCAGACGCCTCCCACTGCGGGGCGACGGCTTTTGACAAAATTAGTCCCAAAAGAACGAAAAAAACAGGTGTGACAAGCAACCAGTATTTGTATCTGACAATAATTGGCTTAAGATTTCCCCATATTATTAACAAATCCACCTCTCTGCAATACAATTCGTCTTTGCCTTGTAAATTTTCCATACTTCCTCCTTTACTATTGCGTTGTCAATTTAAATTGTAGGGGTTTGATTTATCAAACCCGTTCGGGCTCAATAAATTGAGCCCCTGTTCAGTTCTTAAGTGGTGCACAACATTCTGGAAGACGCGGTTTGCCACGTGATGCCCGTGCTATGCCGCATGACGTGGCGCATGGCTATCTATTTCCAAAAGTTTTGAAAGCATGGATATGCCTATTTTTCCGTCTTCCATAGCATCAAAACGGCAGTCTAATACCACTGTTTCATGAGCATTCTGGGTTTTAGGGTTTACCCCGTAGATTCCGTGTCGTAGCACGGAATGACATACGGGGCTGTTTCCCGCCTTCTCAAAAGTTATGCCACCACCCAATTCCTTTAGCGCAAGTTCTGTCAGTTCAGCTATGTTGCCTTCACCTATTATGATGAAATGCTTTTTCCCGTCCGCAATTTCCTTTTCCAGCGCCGCCTTTACCCTGTTCAGACAGGTGTGAAAGGTTTTTATGGTGTTTGTTATGTAGTCTATTGTTCTCCGGCTTTTTTCAGAAAGCCCTTTCGGTGTAAGCATGTATCTCATTTTGCGGGCATTAAGATTCTGAATCTTTATGTAGCCTGTCATGGCCAGGCGCTTGAGTATTGCGTTGGTGAGTCCTAATGAAAAACCAGAAGCAGACGCAAAATCCCGCTGGGATCCAGCAGGTTTTTCAGCTATCAGGTCAAGTATTTTCAATTCATTTGATGACGGCATATTTTTTAAGGCTTGCCAAGGGCAAGCAACTACATTCGCCGATAAATCGGCAACTACATAGCAGAGCAAACTCTGCGACTACATTAAGCACGCCAAGACGCTGCGGTTACTATTTCGGGTTCAATAAATTGAACCCCTACAATTTTGTTGTGTTCAATTATTGAACATTATACCAATATGAAAGAAACTTTTGCAATAGTACCTATGTTGTTGATGTAGGTTTGGAATGGTTGGTCAGCTTATCCCGATTTTCATGCCGTCAAAGGCGGTAAAGGAGTTTTTAAAAACGGTTCGCGCTTTTTTCTGCGCCGCAATTCTATCCTGCCGGCCCGGATAACGGCTTGGGTCAAAATGGGTCAATGCCAGTTTTTTTGCTCCGGCTTTCTTTGCAAGACCGGCCGCCGTTTCCGGGTTAAGATGCGACCATCTGCTGTTTTGTTCCCCGGTCCTGTAGGAGCATTCTGTTATGAGTAAATCAGCGTTTTTTGCAAGTTTAACCGCGTTTTCGCAATACCCGGTATCCGTGCAATAAGTTATGGTTTTGTCTTCAATCTCCAGCCTGTATCCGAGCACAAGGGTTGAATGTTCCAGAGACAATGCTTTTATTTTAAGCCGCTCGTCCGCCTGAGGCGGACGGTCAACGCCGCCCTGTTCCGAAGGCAGGTTTTTGGCTTGTTCCGGCAATTCAAATACAGCCGTATGATAGGGGAGTTTTTTAAGCGGAACGGTAAAAGGCTTTCTGATTATCCTGTCCAGCGTCTTTTTTGTCCCTTCAGGACCGCAGATAAACAGACCTTTTTTAAATCTGAATTTTGCCAGGACATGAAGCCCTTCTATGTGGTCTAAATGGAAATGACTCAATAAAATATATATCGGTTTATCTTTTGCGATATACCTGTCAAGTTTATGCAAACCGTTCCCAGCGTCAAAAACAATATAAAAATTTCCGGTTTTTAGAAGTATGCAGGGGGTATTGCCTATTTCAGTGTCATACCAGCCATTGGTTCCCAAAAAAATGATTTCCATAGGGATCATTTTACAAAATGTTCTGTTTTGGCGTTTCTAAATCCTGCTAACGATATAAAAAAATCAGTTTCTCCTGTCTTGGCATAGGCGCTCTTCTCCTTTATGCTTCTGAAAAACGGAATCACGGCAAATGCCCTGAATAAAGCCGATATTAAAAGAAGAGTAATAAACGCGCTGCCCCCGAGAACTGGCAGTTTTTCATAAAGATATCCGCCGCTAATAGCGCCGAGAAACTGCGCTATGCCGAATACAAAATTAAAAGCAGAATTATATCTGGTTCTTAATGAAGGCTCGGCATACTCATAAAGGAAGTTATTGACTCCGATGATGTAACCTGCCCAGACCATGCCTGAAAATATTTCAATAACCATCAGGTACATGAAGTTCTGGTTAAGCGCCCATAAAAGCGGTATCACGGGCGCGCCGAGAAAAGCGACCCGCATAACCCTTACGCTGCCGAAAACATCTGCCGCCATGCCCCATCTTTTCATTATCATATAAGTTACGAGTTGTCCGATGCTCATTACAGCCATGTACTTGTAATATCCAAAGTGCAGTTCTTTGAGCACATACACGCTGAAATAAGGAGCTGCCAGGAAAGCGCCAAACATCAGCACGAACGTGCAGATAAAAAAAGACTTGAGCAAAGCAGCGTTCCTGCTGGTATCCGCTTTCTGCCTCCCGATAACCGGCATATGACTCATTCTGCAGGGTTCATGCATTTGACCGACATAGTAGGCGGAAATCAGTCTCCAGAAGAAAGCTAATACGAAAATCACCGCAAAACCGGTCAGGCTGTTTTTCCACTTAAGGCTTAAGATGCCTGCGGCTGCCAGGCTTGCCGCAAAAAACGTGACGCCGATAACCTGGTTTCTGAATCCGAAAAACGCGCCTCTTTTGGAGCGGGGTATGTATTCTCCCATGAGAGCCGCCCAAGGCGGACCCGCTAAACTGCCTCCAAGCGTATAAAGCACCATCATAAAAGCAAAAAACGCCAGGTTCCATCCGGGCGGGAGAAAAATCGCGCACGCGGCAATACCTGCCGAAAATGCCTGCATCAGCACGTTTATCATTACGGCTTTTTTGCAGCTGCCGATACTCGCGACTATTTTCTCGTTGAAAATCTGGAATACGGACGTTATGAGGGAAGGAAACGACCTGAGCACGCCTATGACGAAATTTGAAGCTCCTAAGTTCAAAGCAAAAGGCACCGCGTAAGGGTCCACAAAACCGGTCATCATTGACCAGAAAACGCCGTCTTTTACGGACGCATTTACGCTCTTTCTGATGAGTTTGGGTTTCATAACCTTTCTAACCCGCGGGGTTAGCACGGAGTTAGCATACGGTAGGATAATTCTTTTTCAGCCACTCGGCATGGCCTTTTCTGAGAAAGGATTCGGCCCATTTCAAATTTTCCAGATACCATCGTATGGTAAGCTCAAGGCCTGAACCGAAACCATGAGCAGGTTTCCATCTTAATTCTGCTGTTATCTTCCGGGCGTCTATGGCATAGCGCCTGTCATGCCCGGGTCTATCCTTGACAAAAGTTATAAGGTCTGCGTATTTTTTTCCTTTAAGACTCAAATTTTCTTTTGAAGGCAGGATTTTTTCAAGAATTCCGCATATTTCCCGCATGACTTCAATGTTTTGTTTTTCGCAATTTGCGCCGATATTGTAAGTTTCTCCGATACGACCTTTGTTTATCACAAGCCATATCGCCCGGCAGTGGTCTTCAACATAAAGCCAGTCCCTCGCGTTTTTTCCGTCCCCATAAACCGGAACCGGCTTTCCGTTAATAGCGTTAAGGCTGGCAAGGGGTATGAGTTTTTCAGGATGCTGATACGGCCCGTAATTGTTTGAACAGTTGGAAATCGTGGCAGGCAGGCCGTAGGTATAAAAATAAGCCCTGACCAGATGGTCTGAAGAAGCTTTTGAAGCAGAATAGGGGCTTCTCGGATTATAAGGGGTTTTTTCCCTGAATTTGCCGCCGGCGCCGAGGGAGCCGAAAACCTCGTCCGTGCTGATATGATGAAATTTCACGTCCGTCCTTTTGCCCCACAACTCCCTTGCCGCTTCAAGAAGGTTAAAAGTGCCGTTTATGTTCGTATTTATAAAGTCCCTGGGACCGAATATGGACCTGTCAACGTGGCTTTCGGCCGCAAAATGAACTACGATGTCCGGTTCGTATTTTTTAAAAACATTTTCCAGCTTTTTGTAATTACAGATATCAATGCGCTCAAAGAAATACCTTTTTCCCCCGTATCCGGAGTCTATGTCCTGCAAGTTGGCGGGGTTGGCTGCATACGTGAGTTTGTCCAGATTGATTATGGTTCCTTTGAACCCGGTCTTTTTAAAAACGAATCTTATGAAGTTTGAGCCGATGAAACCTGCTCCGCCTGTCACCAAAATAACCTTTTTCATGCGAAATCCATTATATTACGACAGCTGAGCATCCTTTAAAAACAGGAGATTTAAATCCCTGTCTGAAAGAATCGGGGCTTTAATTTGCCAGTCAATGTTCAAATCAGGGTCGTTCCATATTATTCCGGCTTCGTGTTCTCCGGAATATTCCCGGCTTGCTTTATACAGAATCTCCGAATATTCGGAAAGCGTCAAGTATCCGTGCGCGAATCCTTCGGGAATGTAGAGCATATGTTTGTTCTGCTCAGAGAGGAGCGCTTTTACCCATTTTTTAAAAGTTTTGGAACTTTTTCTTATGTCAACGGCCACGTCAAGAATTTCGCCTTTTATGCATCTGACAAGTTTGGCCTGCGCCGCAGGACTTTTCTGATAATGAAGGCCTCTTAACGCATTTTTAACCGATATGGCGTGGTTGTCCTGTACGAACGAATCTTTTATGCCGGATTGTTCAAAATCCGGGTATTTGTAGGTTTCAAAGAAAAAACCCCTGCTATCTGCGAAAACAGACGGCTCTATCAGTATAATCTCCGGTATTTCCAGTTTTTTGAATTTAAAAGACATATCTACAAAACCAGTCACAAGTTGCAAGTTTCAAGTCACAAGTAAAAACCTGTGACCTGCGACTTGTGACATGTGACTTATTTGTTATGCCACTTCCACGCGGTTTCAATTATCGCATGCAAGTCTATGTATCGCGGCTTCCATTTGAGGATTTTTTTCGCTTTTGAAGAATCTGCTATAAGAACAGGCGGGTCTCCCGGTCTTCTTTTTGAATTTTCCGATTTGATTTTTTTCCCCGCGACATCTGCGCATGTTTCAATCACTTCTTTTACCGAGAAGCCGCTTCCATTGCCTAAATTAAAAGAATCGCTTCTTTTCCCCTCAAGCAGATATTCCAGCGCCGCCAAATGCGCGGCCGCAAGGTCCTGGACATGCACGTAATCTCTTATGCAGGTTCCGTCCGGCGTTTCATAGTCTGTCCCGAATATTCTGACGCTTCTGTTCCGCAGGACAATCGGTATCAGGTGGGTTTCCGGCTCGTGCCATTCGCCGATTTCCAGTTCCGGATCCGCGCCGGCCGCGTTAAAATATCTCAGATTCACGTGTCTGATGCCATAAGCAGACTCGTAATCTTTTAAAATCTCCTCTATCATGAATTTTGATTTGCCGTAAGGACTCACCGGACAGCGTTTGTGATTTTCTATAATCGGAATTCTTTCCGGAACGCCGTAAACCGCGCAGGTGGAGGAAAATATGAAGCTTTTTGCTTTAAATTCTCTCATGGCGTCCAGCAGGTTGATTGCGCCTGACAGATTGTTTTCATAGTACTTTGCCGGCTCAGACACGGATTCGCCGACATATGCATACGCCGCAAAATGCATGACGGCGCTTATTCTGTGCTTTTTAAAACACGCGTGGATTTCCCGTTTGTTCCGGATATCGCCGTAAAAGAATTCCCCCCATTTTGCGAATTCTTTATGTCCTCTTGAAAGATTGTCAAAGACGACTGTTTTAAATCCTTTTTTATTCAGGAGTTTGTTTGCATGGGAGCCGATATATCCGGCCCCGCCCGTTATAAGAATTTTCATTTGCATTTCAGTCTTTTTATATCGGCATGAACCATTATTGATACCAACTTTTTAAAATCAACCTGCGGCTTCCAGCCTAAAATTTTTTCAGCTTGTGAAGGGTTCCCGGTCAGAGACTTTTCATCCGAACGCCTGTAATATTTCGCGGATATATCTACCAGAAGTCTACCGGTATCCGCGTCAAGGCCTTTTTCATTCAGACCCCTGCCGCGCCAGACAATCCTGCAGCCCATGTTTTTAAAAGCCTCTTCTATGAACTGCCTGACGCTGCGGATTTTGCCCGTGGCGAGAACGTAATCCCGGGGCTCTTTCTGCCGGAGCATGCGCCGCATCGCTTCAACGTAATCCAGAGCATAGCCCCAGTCCCGTTTTGAATCCAGATTGCCAACTGTCAGTTTTGAACGCAGGCCGAGTTTTATTTCAGCGACTGCAATAGATATTTTTCTGGTGACGAATTGTTCGCTCCGGAGGGGCGATTCGTGGTTAAAAAGTATCCCTGAGCACGCAAACATGCCGTATATTCTGCGGTAGGTGGCTGTGAGCCAGTGGCTGTATAATTTGGCGCAGGCATACGGGCTTTCAGGAAGATACAGGCCGGCGCCGTCGGGTCCGGGGCCGTTTTTGCCGAATATCAGCGCGCTTGAAGCCTGAAAAAAGCGGATGGAAGGATTGACCTGTCTTATGGCTTCCAGGAGCCGCGCAGTTTCCATTGCGTCCCGCTCAAAAGTCGTGAGCGGAGAGTAAAAAGAATCCAGGACAAAACTTTGGGAGCCCAGATTGTAAACCTCGTCGGGCATGATAAAAGAAAATATTTTTTTGATTTTTTCAAAGCCGGCGATGTCTATGTATATTTTTTCTATTTTACCCTTGATCCCCAGTTCCCTGTGACGCCAATCCGTTGCGCCCTTGATGTCGGAGCCGTAGACTTTATAGCCCTTTGTTAAAAGCAAGCCGGCAAGATAACTGCCGTCCTGTCCCAGTATGCCGGATATAAAAGCTTTATTCATGGGGGATTTCAACCTTGAATCCGCCTTTTTTAAGATGAAGCTCTCTGGCGGCAAGTTTCATGTCCGATTGAATCATTTCCACTACAAGTTCTTTAAAAGAAATTTTCGGCGACCATCCGAGAATTTTTTTAGCTTTTTCAGGATTGCCCAGCAGCGTGTCAACTTCCAAGGGTCTGAAATATTTAGGGTCAACTTTAATTATCGTATCGCCCGGTCCTGCTTTTATCTCTTCTTTGAATGATTTTACTTCAGGGGCGTTCCTGTCTATTTCCCTGATTATGCCGCGTTCTGACGCGCCTTTTCCCGCCCACTTTATGTTTATTCCGATTTTTTTGCATGCGGTCTCAATAAATTCCCTGACTGAATGCTGGATGCCAGTTGCAATCACAAAATCATCCGGCGCTTTATGCTGCAATATCAGCCGCATTGCTTCAACGTAATCTTTAGCGTGACCCCAGTCCCTTTTTGCGTCCATGTTTCCCATATAAAGGCATTTCTGGAGGCCGAAAAGTATCCTGGCAAGACCTCGCGTTATCTTTCTCGTTACGAAAGTTTCGCCTCTCAAGGGGGATTCATGGTTGAAAAGTATGCCGTTTGAAGCAAAAATCCCGTAAGATTCCCTGTAATTAACCGTTGCCCAGTAAGCGAAAAGTTTCGCCACCCCGTACGGGGAACGCGGGTAAAAAGGCGTTTTCTCGCTCTGGGGGATTTCATGCGCCTTTCCGTAAAGCTCGGAAGTTGAAGCCTGATAAAACCTGGTCTTTTTCTCAAGCCCCAGCATTCTTATGGCTTCAAGTATTCTTAAAGTTCCCAATCCGTCGCAGTTGCCGGTGTATTCGGGCTGTTCAAAACTCACGGCAACGTGGCTCTGCGCGGCCAGGTTGTAAATTTCATCCGGCTTAATTTTTTCAATTATCCTCGTGACGCTGGTTGAATCGGTCATGTCCCCGTAAAGCAGCTTCATCCTGGCGTTTTTTTCATGAGGGTCCTTGTAAAGATGGTCTATTCTTCCAGTGTTAAAAAGCGAGGTTCTTCTTCTTATTCCATAAACCTCATAACCCTTTTTAAGCAGCATTTCGGCCAGATACGCGCCGTCCTGACCTGTAATTCCCGTTATCAAAGCCTTCTTATGCATAAATTCTCCTGTATATGCAGGATTAAGAATTAAGTTTTTTGTATCTCTTAATTCTTCTCGCTTATCGCTTACCACTTACTACTTATTTATATACGTTTTCCGGTTTTCTTTCCGAGATTTCGGCTGAAATGTTTTTTATAAACTCTTCCATGTTTATTCCGGATATGTTCTTTCCGTTCCGCAGTCTCAAAGATACCACGCCTGCTGATTTTTCTTTTTTGCCAGCTATAAGAATGTACGCCGGCTTTGCCATGACCGCATTCCTGACTTTCAGACCTATCGTATCCGGTTTAACG
Source organism: Elusimicrobiota bacterium (assembly GCA_016209085.1). Classification (GTDB taxonomy): domain Bacteria; phylum Elusimicrobiota; class Elusimicrobia; order Elusimicrobiales; family UBA9959; genus JACQWV01. The sequence goes on along the minus strand of JACQWV010000061.1, from coordinate 5,317 downwards.
TCCAGTTCGGCCCTTATGTTCTTTGCGGCAAGTTTTGAATGAATCTCTTTTACATAATCTTCTTCCATAGACGTGATGTTCAGTATTTTCACATGGACGGGAGCCAGCCATGTCGGGAAGTTGCCGGCATAATGCTCTATTAAAAAGCCTATGAATCTCTCATGCGTGCCTAAAGGCGCCCTGTGTATACAGAGAGGCGTTTTCTCCAAGCCGTCTTTGTCTTTGTAAACAAGCCCGAACCTTGCGGGAATCGCAAAATCAACCTGATTGGTTGCAAGGGTGAATTCCCTGCCTATGGCGCTCCATATTTCCACGTCTATTTTGGGACCGTAAAATGCGGCCTCGTCCGGAACGTGTTTATATTCAAGATTTCCCTCTTTGAGAGCTTTTAAAACCATTTCTTCGGTTTTCTTCCATAATTCGGGCTCACCTACGTATTTTTTGCCCAACCCCTCCCGGGAATGCGTGCTGAATCTCATTATGTATTTGTCAATTCCGAAAATTTTGAAGTAATCCAGATACATTTTGCTTACCGCCAGGAACTCTTCCTGAAACTGCTCAATGGAACAGTAAATGTGGGCATCGTTCATCTGCATGGACCTGACTCTCATCAGACCGAACAATTCCCCGCTTTGTTCATACCTATAGCAGGTCCCGTACTCGGCAAGTCTCAGGGGCAGGTCCCTGTAGCTTCTCAGTTTTGAAGCGTATATCTTATGGTGGTGGGGACAGTTCATGGGTTTTAAATAATATTTAATGCCGTCTATGTCCATGGCCGGAAACATGCTTTCCCTGTAATACGGCAGATGACCGCTTTTAAGGTACATTGACTCCTTGCACAGATGAGGAGTGCGCACCCGCAGATAACCGGCGGATTTTTCAGCGTCTTTGGCCAGTTTTTCGATCTCTTCAATGACAATCCCTCCGTTAGGCAGCCATAAGGGAAGGCCCGGCCCCACGTCGTCGTCAAAAACAAAGATTTCAAGATTCCTTCCCACTTTCCTGTGATCCCTTTTCTGGGCTTCTTCCATCAATTTTAGATAATCTTCTATGTTTTTTTCGGTTTCAAAAGCGATTCCGTAGATTCTCTGAAGCATGGGTTTTGTCTCATCCCCGCGCCAGTAAGCGCCGGCTATTGACATGAGTTTAAACGATTTTATCTCCCCTGCGCGGCTTATATGAGGACCTTTGCACAAATCCAGGAATTTTCCGCTTTTATAGAGGCTGATTTTTTCGTCCGGCAGTTCGTTTATAAGCTCAACTTTGAATTTCTCGCCCTTTTCCGAAAACAATTTTACCGCGTCTTCCTTTTTGATTTCAGAGCGTACAAACTCTACGTCTTCGGATATGATGTTTTTCATTTTTTCTTCAATCAACGGCAGGTCTTCCGGAGTGAAATGATGGGGACTGTCAAAATCGTAATAAAAACCGTCTTCAATGGCCGGCCCTATGCCGAATTTCGTGCCGGGAAACAGTTCCTGCACCGCGTCCGCCAGGACGTGCGCCAAAGAATGGCGCATTTTTTCAAGAAAACTGTTTTCAGCCCGGTCATGATTCATAAATATCCCATAAAAACAGATTGTAGCGGTGCAATTCCCGCCTGAGGCATGATATTGCACAATGTAGGGGTTTGATTTATCAAACCCGTTTTTGCGGGCTCAATAAATTGAGCTCCTACATTTTTAGAACGATTTACATATAACACATGCCCGGTATAGGACTTGAACCTATGACCTTTCCCATGTCAAGGGAACGCGCTAGCCAACTTTTAGCCTTGCTAAAAAAATGTCGTACAAGGCTAAATTTATTGAATGTGTAGGGGTTTGATTTATCAAACCCGTTTTTGCGGGCTCAATAAATTGAGCCCCTACATTTAATAATTCATATTTAGGAAGACTAAACTGTTACTAAAACTTGCACCTTGCCTATTTTAGAAGCAGAGCAAGCTCTGCAACTACAAAATTCCCATTATTTTTAAGAAGGCTAAACTATTATTTAACATCAGTAATATTATATCAATTCGCAGTTATTTCTTTTTCCTGTGTTCCGCTGTAATTATTGATTTGATTCCACCCCTTGGGGTAAATTCTCCCGTGACAACGCATCTTTTCGGTTTTATGGAAGCGACTACGTCGTCAAGAATTTTATTCACCGTATTTTCCATGAATACGCCCAGATTCCTGTATTTGAGGAAATAATATTTCAGGGATTTTAATTCAAGGCAGAATTTATCCGGAACGTATTCAATGGTGATAATTCCGAAATCGGGAAGCCCCGTCTTGGGGCATACGGAAGTGAATTCCGGATGTATTATTTTGACGGTATAGTCTCTTTTATATTGATTGGGGAATCCCTCAATCTGCGGCAATTTTACTCTTTTGACCGATTCTGCATGTCTGGCCGTATATCCCAGTTTTGTCATAGAAATTCCTATATTTTCATTTTTCTGAGCCTGATAGAGTTCATGACGACTGAAATTGAACTCATTGCCATGGCTGCTCCGGCGAAATAAGGCGGAATTATTATTTTAAAAGTAGGATATAGCACCCCGGCGGCCATTGGAATCAAAACCACGTTGTAAACGAATGCCCATACGAGATTCTGTATCATGACGCGGCGTATCGCCTTTGAAAGCTTTATAGCGTCAATTATGGCGGAGAGATTATTGCGCATGAGGGTTATGTCGCTGGCCTGGACAGCTATGTCGGTTCCGGAGCGCATCGCTATTCCGATGTCTGCCTCGGAAAGCGCCGCCGCATCGTTGAAGCCGTCGCCTGCCATCGCGACTTTTTTCCCCTCAGATTTGTATTTCAAAACTATGGCCTGTTTTTCCTCAGGGAAGACCTCGGCGAAATAGTCTTTTATTTTGAGGGCAGCGGCGGTCTCTTCAACTATTTTCAGCCTGTCTCCGGAAACCAGCACCGGCTTTATGCCGCTTTTCTCAAGGTTATGCATCATTTCTCCGGCGCCGTTTCTTATGTTGTCGGAAAGGAAGATATATCCCGCAAACTTCCCGTTGACTGAAAGAAAAAGAGACGAAGCGGAGCTGTCTTTGACTTTTTCCGCCACAGCTTCGTCTATCTGGACATTCCTCTCCCTCATCCATTTAAAACTGCCCGCCGCTATTTCAATGCCTTCGGTTCTGGCTATAATTCCCTTGCCCGGAACCGATTGCACGCTGGAAGTTTCTCCAGGCCTGACCTTTTTGTCTCCGGTATAATTCCTTACGGCTTCGGCAAAAGGATGCTCTGATTTGTCTTCCGCAGTGAGCAGATATTCAAGAAACGCGTCTTTATCCATCTCATAAGGATAAACGCCTGAAATTTTAAGTCTGCCTTCGGTTATGGTGCCGGTCTTGTCCATGACCAGCACGTCAATGCCCGATATTCTTTCAAGCACGTCCGGATTGTTTATGAGAATTCCCATCTCAGCGGCTCTGCCGAAGCCGACTGCGACCGCCATCGGCACGCTCAAACCCATGGCGCAGGGACATGCTATTGCAAGCACCGACACGAACGTGGTCACGGCCATATCAAACCCTGAATGATAAATCCAGAAACCGAATGAAGCCATGGCCGTCAGAAAGACAACCGGCGCAAAATACGCCGAAATTTTGTCCACAAGATGCTGGACCGAAGTTTTCCTGGACTGGCTCTCCTGCATTATTCTTACGATTTTCATAAGAGCCATGTCCTCGCCCACGCCGTCGGCTCTGAATTTCAGAACGCCGGTTTTGTTTATTGTGCCGGCAAAAATTCTGCTGCCCGCCTCTTTCTCGGCAGGAATGCTTTCCCCGGTAAAAATAGACTCGTCAATTATGGAAAAACCGCTTATGACTTCCCCGTCAACCGGAATCTGTTCTCCCGGCCTTAAAATTATTAGATCTCCCCGCTTTATCCGTTCAACTGGCACCATTTCATCTCCCCCGTCAACGACTCTCCTGGCGAACTTCGGCGCGGCTCTTAAAAGCGTTGAAACAGACTGATTTGCCTTGTATTTGGAACGGGCCTCCATGTACCTTCCCAGATTTATAAAAGTTATAAGCATGACTGTTTCATGCCATTGCGGATGACCGTGGACCGCGTGAGGGAAAAAAGCAGTGACAATGCTGTAAAAATACGCGGTTGAAGAGCTGACGCTCACGAGAGTATTCATGTCCGCCGTTTTTGCCTTCAGGGATTTAAACATCCCCGCGTGGAAATGAGAGCCGCACCAGCCCCATACTGCAGTTGTCAGCGCCAGCAGGGTATACGAAGAAAAATCAAACCAGAAATCGGCCGATATCAGCAGCGTCAAGGCAAAAGCCGAAAGAAATTTATATAAAAATTTCTCTTTTTCTTTTTCCATGCCTGAAAGCGCGAGATTCCCGGTTTCAACGGACGATTCCGAAACAGCGGTCACGTTATAGCCTGCGCCCTCTATCGCGTCTTTTATTTTTTCAGCGGAGGAAATTTTCCCGTCGTAAGCTATGAAAGCGGTTTTTGAAGGGAGATGCACGGAAACCTCTGAAACGCCGGGTATCAGGGATAACGCTTTTTCTATCCTTGCAACGCAGCTTGCGCAGCGAATACCTTCAACGGGCATTACCACTTTTTTCATTGTTGTATGGTGATCAGCCATGATTTTTCAAGCTCGTCCAAGCTCTGCCAACGCCCCGGGAAAGCGATCTTCAATGCGGCGTCAAGCGTTTGGCCGTCTTTGAGTTTTGACAAAAATATCGCAAAGCCTATGCTGCCGCCCTTTTCCAGCATGAACCGCGCCACGCTGCCTGCCTGGCAGTACCACCTGTTAGCCGACCTGTTTTCTTCTTTAAGAGGAGCAAAGCTTATCATCTGGGAAAACGGCATGGGGTTTTTCGCCACGTCCTGCCTGAAGTAATTTTCGTAAAAAACCCTGGAAAGATTTCCCGGCTGCACTTCCTCGTAAACCGCAATGCCTTCGTTTATCCATTTCAGCTCTTTTCTGTCAAGATTTGACAGCCCCATGAACTCGTTAAAAACAAGATGAGTTGTCTCGTGGGCTATGGTCGGTTCGGCATCCGGAGAATCGTAAAGCAGAAGAGCGTTGCCGTAGGCGATTCCTCCGGACCATTCGGGCATGCCGGTCTTGGAAAGATATTCTCCGGAATCGGCATAGATAATCGCGTTATACGGCCTTGAAGGCATAAAAGAATAAATTCCTACGTCGTTCATTATCCTCTGGTAATTTTTCTCCAGCAGCTCAGCGTATTTTACGGCCTTTTCAGTGGAATAAGCCCTGACAGAAAAATGAATCGTTTCATGAGATTTTGCTCCCGGGTCCAGCCCGGAATAAGGCG
>JACQWV010000060.1 GCA_016209085.1 Elusimicrobiota bacterium | reverse complement strand
TATAAAACGACTTATCTTTATGCACCAGAAAAATATTTTCTTTTTTTGCTGATTTCAATAAATCATCAGTAAAACCGCTTTTGCTAAACAAAATAAAATATTCCTTTCTGCCATTTTCAAAATATTTAACAGTTTTGGATTTATTTTTTAATTCGTCAAGAATATTTGTGCCAATTGGCTTCTCTGACCACTTAACTTCTCCAAAAAGAATTTCTTTTGTCTGACGATTTAACGCTACAACGTCTATTTCCTGATTTTTATCCCACCATTTACCTACTCTTTCAAAGTCAAATATTTTGCCCATAAATTCCCATGTTAACTCCCTGCAGACTTTTTCATATACCAACGCTTCTAAATTCTTAAAGCTTTCATTGATTTTTTTCATAATCTCACTATGCCGTTCAATTTCCAAATCACTTTTGTAAGGGAAAATATATTGAAACCAGAATCCAATAAAATTATCTGAAATATAATACAATCCTTTCTTTGATTTGGCGGGATTTTCTTCTGTCACAGGGACCTCTTTTTCAATAATTTTCAGTTTTTCAAGCACATTTAAATATTTAGTAAGGATATTCCTTTCCAGTCCGGTTTCATTTATGATTTCACTGAATTTTCTTTTTCCAAATGAAATAGCTTTTAAAATTGAAAAATAGTTTTTGGGCTCTCTGAATTCCTCCTTTAATATAAATTCAACTTCATTATGAAGAAATTCTGTCTTTGGGAAAATTTTACTCTTAATATTTTCTTTCCATGACAGATTAGGATCCATTTGCAATAAATACGCAGGCATTCCGCCAACAACAGAATAGATGCTCAAAAATTCATCAAAGTTTTTATTGGGAAAAAACTTCCAGCTTTCTTTAAAGGACATGGGTTCTATTAAAATCTGTCCGGTTCTTCTGCCATATAATGGCGCTTTATATATTAATGTTTCGGATTCCATCATAGAAATGCTGGATCCGGACAAAATGAGAAAAACATTTTCATTTTTGAGATATTCATCAAACCCTTTTTGAAAAACGGAAGACATTGATTTATCCACCTCCACCAAATAAGGATATTCATCAACAATAAAAATAAATTGTTCTTTGGTTTTTTCACTGATATATTTAAAAACATCAAGCCATTCTCCAAACCCCTGTTTTTCAAGGATTGAATCATTAAAATGAATCCCAAATAATTTTCCCATTTCTTTAAGTTGCTCAAGAACAGTTCTTTTATCAGCCAAGAAATAAACTGCTGATTTTCCTTTAATAAAGTGTTTTATTAGTTCAGTTTTTCCAACCCGCCTTTTACCATATATAATAATAAAGTGAGACTTTTTCTCGTCCCATTTTTTTTCTAAAAAATTCAGTTCTTTGCTTCTATTTATAAATTTCATAGACTTACCCCTTAAAACCTACTTATAAGTAGGATACTTTAAAGTATGTAAAATAATTATACAATATTGATTAACCCGAATCCTGACGCGGTTGTAGAGGTAATCTACGAGGAGAAAAAATTCAAGTTTCCGAGCAGAAACTATTTAGTGATTTTATGCTTTACGTCTTCTACAGCTTTTCGAAGGCCTATCCAGAGGCGCAAGTCGTTTTTCTTCAATGGTGAATAAACACCTCCACTGACAGAAGCGGAACTTTGTCCTTTCCCTGTTTCTGCCACCAAAATTTTGCCTGTTTCCACATCAATAATTCTAACATCAATACCGGCTGTGGTTATGACAGTATGCCTTTCACTGCTTTGAGGATTTCCCCGCCTGTTGAAGGTTTGGTTATGTAGGTCCGGGCACCCAGATTTATCGCCTGCTGTATCTCGGAAAGGCTTCCCTCAACCGTAAGCATTATAACCGGTATGTGTTTCGTCATTTTATTGGACTTAATTTCAGCCAGAGCCTTTATCCCGTCCATCACAGGCATGTGTATGTCAAGAAGTATAAGGGCGGGCAATTGTTTTTTTGAATCAGCGACGGCAGACTTGCCGTTTTCAACGGTTATGACTTTATATCCTTCTTTTTCGAGCAGGCAGGAAAGAGTCTGGAGCATTTCCACATCGTCGTCGGCTATTAAAATCAGTTCTGCGCTCTGCGTCATAAAGAAAAAAGGTGCCGCGGGTTGGAATCGAACCAACCACTCCTGGTTTTTCAGACCAGAGCTCTACCACTGAGCTACCGCGGCATGGACAAACTGCTATTTCAATCCTATATTTAAATTTTAATTTAAAATTTTGAGATATGTCAAATCTTGTATAATATTTTGTTATGCAGAATGAAAAAGAATTGCTTTTGATTATTTTCAACGCGATAGAACAATCCTCAGATATGGTCTTCATCACCGACAGGGAAGGAACCATCGTTTACGCAAATCCTTCGTTTGAAAAAATCACGGGTTTTGACCGCAAAGAAGCAGTCGGGAAAAACTCAAGAATCTTAAAAAGCGGCTCTCATCCGGCGCAATTTTACAAAGACATGTGGGATACCATACTAAGCGGAACGACATGGTCAGGAAGAATAATAAACAAAAGAAAAGACGGAACAAACTATATTGAGGAAACTCTCATATCGCCTGTTGTAAACTGCAGCGGGGAAATAACTCATTTTATGGCGATAAGAAAAGACATTACAAAAGAAATTGAACTTGAAAATCAGGTATTTGAAGCCCAAAAGATGGAATCACTTGCCATCCTTTCCGGGCAACTGGCGCATGATTTCAACAATCTGCTTACAATGGTAATAGGCTCTCTGGACGTAATAAGCGAAGATTTAAAAAAAGACTCCACTTCCCGCCGCCTTGCAGAAGCGGCGATTAAAATGGCGCGGGACTATTCAAACCTGACCAAACAGCTGCTTATTTTTGCAAGAAAACAGGAAACCTCCAGACAGACTAAAAACCTGAATTCGCTAATAGAAGAAACCAAGCCTCTTTTCAAAACGCTTCTCGGAGAAAAAATAGAAATTGAATTTAACCTTGCAAAAAATCTTTTTGAAGTTTATATCTCGCCGGAACAATTCAAACAGGTAATTTCCAATATTCTTACAAACGCCAAAGATGCGATGTCCGGCGCAGGAAAAATAATAATCAAGACGTCAAATCAACAGATTGCAGAGACTCCGGAACAACGAGCCTCTGGTTCATCAAGCGCCGGGCGCTATGCCGCCCGGCCGCAAGCGCCGAATAAGCAAAAACATGTATCTTTTGAGATAAAAGATACAGGCAAAGGCATGGACAAAAACACGCTCTCACGCATATTTGAGCCGTTTTTCACCACAAAACCCAAGGGAAAAGGCACGGGGCTCGGTCTCTCAACGGTCTATGGAATAGTCAAACAGCATGGAGGCGAGATATCGGTTGAAAGCGAGCCCGGCAAGGGAACTACATTCAGAATCCTCATGCCTGCCGCGGGTTGATTTGGCGTGGGATTGAAACGACAGATAACTCTTATTTATGCTTTCCCTTAATTTTCTGGAAAAAAATTATAAACGATATAACATGCCTGAATTCCTGCACCCCGACCCTCTTGAATTCGTCCTGAAATACAGCAAGCAGTCCGACATGGAAACGGCAGGACTTATAGCCTCTTCTCTTGCTTACGGCAACGTCAAACAGATATTAAAAAGCGTTGAAGCCGTTTTATCGGTCATGGGGCGCTCCCCGGCTCAATTTTTGCTGAGAACCGGCGACGGGGATATAAAGAACGCTTTTTGCGGGTTCAGGCACAGATTTACCGCAGGAAACGAATTATGCCTGTTTCTGATAAATCTGAAGAACGTATTTAAAAGGCACGGCTCTGTTGAAAAATTATTCCTTAAAACCTACTGCCATGCGGACGCGACCATTGAGGAGACGATTTACCGTTTTGCAAGAGCAATAAATCCGAAAAATGCCGCCGCCACGCTTGTGCCTGACCCGGACAAAAAAAGCTCGTTCAAACGGCTGAATCTTTTTTTGAGATGGATGGTGAGAAAGGATTCTGTTGACCCCGGCGTGTGGACCGGCATTCCTCCCTCAAAACTCATTGTCCCGCTTGATACGCACATGCATAAAACAGCGGTTCAACTGGGTTTAACTTCAAGAAAAGACGCCGGAATGCGAACCGCTCTGGAAATCACGGCGGGATTCGCGGCGATAAATCCCCGGGACCCTGTAAAATATGACTTTGCTTTGACCAGAATCGGCATATTAAAAATAAAAAATGGAGGCATATATGTCCCTTAAAGGCGCTAAAACAGAGAAAAATCTGCTCACTGCTTTTGCAGGAGAATCCCAGGCAAGAAACCGCTACACTTTTTTTGCAAGCGCGGCCAAGAAAGAAGGATATGTTCAGATTTCCAAAATTTTTGAGGAAACTGCGGACCAGGAAAAAGAGCACGCAAAGAGGCTTTTTAAATTCCTTGAAGGCGGAGAACTTGAAATAAAGGCGGCATTTCCGGCAGGCGTTATAAACAGCACTGCGGATAATTTAAAGCAAGGCGCAGCCGGCGAAAATCACGAATGGACTGAAATGTATCCGGAATTCGCAAAAACGGCAAGGGAGGAAGGTTTTGAAAACATAGCAAAGGTCTTTGAAGCGATAGCCATAGCGGAAAAACAGCATGAAAAAAGATATAATGAATTAAGAAAAAATCTTGAAGAAAACAAGGTCTTTAAAAAAGATGTTCGCGTCAAATGGAGATGCATTAACTGCGGATACAGTAATTAAGTAATTAAGTAATTAAGTAATTAAGTAATTAAGTAATTGAGTGATTAAGTTAAAAACTTAATCACTGCTTGCTGAATCACTTAATCGCTTTATTGATAGGAGATTTTATGGACGAAAACTTAAATACTAATGAGCCTGAACAAACTAAAGAACTGGTAAAACGCACCGTAACCGCGCACGGAAGAACCATGACGCTCGTCGGCGATGAGATAAAAGTCGGAATGCCGGCCCCGGATTTCAAGGTGATTGACAATGAGATGCTTCCGATGAAATTCATAAGGACTTATAAAAACAGAATATCGCTTATAACCTCAGTGCCTTCTCTGGACACTCCCGTGTGCGATATGGAAACAAGAAGATTCAACAAGGAGGCGGAATCCTTCAGCCAGGATCTAAACATCCTTGCAATAAGCATGGACCTGCCTTTTGCCCAGAAAAGATGGTGCGGCGCGGCAGGAATAAACAGACTAAAAACATACTCCGACTATTTGAAAGCTGACTTCGGCAAATCTTACGGCGTTTTGATAAAAGAGCTCCGGCTTCTTGCCCGCGCCGTATTCATAGTTGACAAAGACGGAATAGTCAAATATGCGCAGATAGTTCCTGAAACCGGCAACGAGCCGAACTATCAAGAAGTTCTCACTGCTTTAAAATCAGTAGTATAGGGATATCTATGACTCAAAGAAAACAGATATATAAATGCGAAATCTGCGGAAACATCGTTGAAGCGCTTCATGAAGGACAGGGCTCTCTTGTGTGCTGCGGCGAAGAAATGAAGCTGTTTACTGAAAATACCGTAGACGCTTCAAAAGAAAAACACGTCCCCGTCATGGAAAAAAACGGAAACACAGTCAAGGTGAAGATAGGGAGCGTTCCTCATCCCATGGAGGAAAAACACTTTATTGAATGGATAGAACTTACTGCAAACGGAAAATCATACAGGCAGTTTCTAAAACCCGGAAACGCTCCTGAAGCGGTATTCTGCCTCTGCGCCGAGCCAAAAGACATCAGCGCCAGGGAATACTGCAATTTGCACGGATTATGGAAAGGGTAAAAAGGACAAATTATGAGCCACTATTTATCCATTGACGAAATCCTTCAGATAGCCGTGCAAATAGAGGAAAACGGAGCGCGGTTTTACGCAGAAGCGGCCCGGACGGTTAAAGACAGCTCGGCCGGAGAAACTTTCTTCAAATTGTCCGAATTTGAAAAAGAACATAAAAAATATTTCCTGTTTCTTAAAGATAACCTCACACAGGTGGAAAGAGAAACAACCACATATGATCCTTATGGGGAATCCATGCAGTATCTGGCTGACATTGCAAACAATGCCGTCTCCGGATTCAAATCGCCGGATAAGATGCTTAAAAAGCCGGCATTAAACGACATAATAAAATCATCAATTGACATGGAGAAAGAATCCATAGTCTTTTATACGGGACTCAGGCAAATAATCTCCGATAAATCCGGAAAAGAAAAGCTGGAGGGCACGTTGGAGGCTCAGGTTTGGATTGGATGCAAGGCGCGACGAATAAGCATAGCGTTCGCTATGTGAGTGAGGAGCAACGCAGCAGACGGCCAAATATGAGCCTCCCCTTTCCCGCAGGGGAAAGGGGCTGGCCGCTTTTTGGCTTAGAGTGCGTCGCTCGTCGCGTAAATCCTCACTGAACACCGTTATGTCAGGCAAAAATGTAGGGGCTCAATTCATTGAGCCCGAAAAATATGCGGGTCGGATGAATCCGACCCCTACACCAACGGCGTTGACTGAATACTTACCTCGTCGCTTACATAACCCAAGTTATGCGCGCTCCTCGTTCCTTGTCTCGCTCAAAAATCGGCTCAGCCAGCGTATCCATTATTTCTGCGAAGCTCAGTAAGTCCTACCATGAATGAACAGGAAACATTGCGCAAGGTTTTAAGTTACGTATCCTACGGACTTTATATAGTCTCTTCCTGCGGAACAGCGCCTCCGGCGCCGGAACAACGAGCCACCGACTCATCAAGTGTCGGGCGCTATGCCGCCCGACCACAGGTGTCGGAGGCTATGCCGACGACCGACGGAGAAAAGCCAAACGGGCAAATTGTGAACTCAGTTTTTCAGGTAACCGCAGACCCGCCGAAAATAGCGATAAGTCTTAATAAAAACAATCTGACCCATTCTTACGTGGAAAAAAGCAAAATCTTTTCAATTTCGGTTCTGGACCAGGAAACGCCGATGACATTCATCGGACTTTTCGGCTTTAGATGCGGAAGAGACGTAGATAAATTTGAAAAAACAGCGCACAAAATGCGCGAAAAATGCCCAATCGTGACTGACAACACGCTTGCGGTAATGCTCTGCAAAGTATCCGCAAGCATGGATCTGGGCACGCATACTCTTTTTATAGGCGAAGTTATCGGTTCCGAGCTGATAAAAGAAGGCACGCCTTTAACATACGACTATTACCACAAAGTTAAAAAAGGAAAAACTCAGAAATACGCAACGACATACAACGAAGGATAGAAAATAGAAGATGAGAAGTTAAGAAGATAAGAAGTTAAGAATAGAATTTAAGAATAAATTGGAAGAAGAAAATATGAAAAAATACGCCTGCAAAGTCTGCGGCTATGTTTATGATCCCCAGACAGGGGACCCTGACCGCAACATTGCGCCCGGGACTCCCTTTGAAAAACTGCCGGATGACTGGACGTGTCCTGTCTGCGGGGTAGGCAAAGAAGAGTTTGAACCGGAATGAGCGCGGAGACATCCTGTTTCTTTCTTCATTCCAAGTCCTTCAAACATTCTGATTAAACCTGCCATTCCGTTTTTATTCGCAGTCAAATCATAAAGAACAATGGAGTTTCCGGCAATAAACAGCGGTTTTTCTTTTTTAAGCCATTCAAAAGTCCGCTTATCGCGGTAATAAGTGCTTTGCAGATTCGTGGCAGAAACACACAGGAGAATCCTCTTCATTTTGCACAAATCCTCGTTTGTGCCTTCAAGTTCTATATTTGAGATTATTCCCGCCGGCAGATATTTTATTCCGTAATATTCCGGCCTGGCCACCCCGAAATACGAAAATATAACGGGAGGATTTCCATTCTCTTTTAAATATGTTGAGAGGGTTTTCACATCCTGTCCCCAGTCCAGATTTGAATCTGTTAAAAGCTTATAACCGCTCCCCGCCCCCCCCGCTATTTCATTGAAGTAGGAAAGATAATAGGGATGCGTCTGAACGATAGTTTTAATAAACAGCAGGAAAAGCAGAAGAGGCGCAATCATAAGCTTTTTATTGCGTTCAATGATACCGGCAAGACCCATGCCGGCTATCATGACCGCAAAGGGCATTACAGGCATCAGGTGCCTGAATCCTATCTGGACTTTTGAAAAAAGAGAGGCGGCGAAATAAAAAACAAAAGGCGTAATAATCCAGATATGTTTTTTTTTGAAACCCAGCCCGCAGAAAAGAGCGCCTGAAGCGAAAAGTAACAGCAGAAATTCGGGATTTTTTACGAGAAAAGTAAACGGAAAATACCACCAGAATCCTTCTGTGGTATGCTGGCCGATTATAAACGAAGACCTGCCTTGTTCAAGTCTCTCAATGGTGGCATTAAGGCCGTTAAAATAAAGGGTTAAATCAAACTTGTATACGAAAGCCAATATGAACAGGGTTGAGAAAAGATATATTAAACAAAGCCATATCATCCGTTTTAAATTCATTTTCGGGTCCAATATGTTGTCAAAGATCCATAAAATGATTATAAACGGGGGCAGAACAAACATGCTGAATTTGGAAGACATGGCAAGCCCGGTCGCCAATCCGCAAAACATCGCCCATATCGCATGCATGCGGGTTTTTTCAATAAATACATATTTCCCCTTTTTCAACTCTTTCCGGACGGGACTGACCTGCGAAAACAGGAAGGCGAAAAAAAACGCAGCCAGATAAAAAACAGCCGGAGCTGAATCTGTCGTTACGAGGGCGTTATTTGAAACAAAAGCCGGAGTCAGACAGAATATCGTAACGGAGAGGAACCCCGCTTGAGGGGAGTGCATTTTGCGCGCAAAAAAGAAAATAAAAACGCAGAACAACAGGCTCCATAACGCCATGGTGAATCTTCTTGAGGCATTCAGCATTTTATCCGCGTCAACCTTGTTCTGATAAAGGAACAAATCGCCGTAATGATAAGGCATCCTGTAGACATAATAGGGATGCGTAAAAAAAGCGTTCAGCTTCCATGCTGAAAGAGGAAGGGCCGAAATCATTTCTGAAAGGGGCGGATGGTCCATTATGTTCATGGCATATTTTCCGCTTTTCAGATACGAATAACCGCTTGACAGGTGGACTGTCTCGTCATAAGTCGGCGCCGAGACGTTTATAAAAGAAAAACCCGCGTATAGATGCGCCAGAACGGATAATAGAGAGATGATAATAAGCAGTTTGTGTTTCATAACCACAGATTTATATAATACAAAATAGGAGAAAAGATTATGAAAATTACGGGGAAAAAGATAAAAGACAGTTTTTCAGTTCAGAAGCCGTCTTCCGCATCCGAAGCAAACAAACCTGGAAACTGCGACTTCCCCGTCAACCTCAAGCCTGAGGAAGCCAAATATTTCATTGAAACGAAAAAACCGGCGATAATAGACGTGAGAACTCCTGAAGAGTACGCGTCAGGTAGGATTGTAAATACAGGTTAAGATTAAGGTTAAGATTGAGAACTACATTCTTAACCTTAGCCTCAACCTAAACCTGCCGTTTTTATTCGCACTTTATCTCATCTATTGCAGGAGCGGAAAAAGAAGCGCAAATACCCTGTCACTAATGAAAGAACTCGGTTTTGCCGAGGCCCATCATATAGAAGGCGGCATACTTGCCTGGATACAAGCGGGCCTGCCCGTCGTAGCTATGTCGTCAATATGACGAATAGTCATGCTTTTTGACGACATGCTTAGCGCAGACGGGATATCCTGTAGTTAAATTTTAATTTTCTTTTTGCAGGGTATT
Source organism: Elusimicrobiota bacterium (assembly GCA_016209085.1). GTDB lineage: Bacteria > Elusimicrobiota > Elusimicrobia > Elusimicrobiales > UBA9959 > JACQWV01. The sequence goes on along the minus strand of JACQWV010000060.1, from coordinate 13,899 downwards.
TATCGCTATTGAAGCAAGCAGTAAAATAGCCGCGACTCCGGCCCAGACTCTTGATTCCACAAAGAACGGAATATAAGTCAGTCTTGATAGTCCTCCCAGAAACGCCACGATGAGCGCAATCCAGATGAAATACACGGACATTTTTTTCATTTTTCCTCCTTGCCTTTTCGCCTATTCATACCTGAGAGCTTCAACAGGGTCTAACTTTGAAGCCTGATAAGCAGGATATACTGCCGCAATGAAACCTGTAAACACAGCCGCTAAAATAGAAATAAAAGGCATCCACCACTGGAACATCATCATGTCGCTATCGCCCTTTGAAGCCAGATACTGAATGCCTGTCATTCCGACGAGTATTCCGGCAACCCCTCCGAAAAATCCAAGGAGCATAGCCTCTATTATAAATTGGGCCATTATGTCGGATCTGGCCGCTCCTATCGCGCGTCTTATCCCTATCTCCTTTATTCTTGAATAAATAGTGGCAAGGGTCACGTTCATTATGCCCACCCCGCCGGCAAGTATCGCTATGATTCCTATAATAAGGACTGTATACATGTCTCTCTGTTTGGAGGCAAGCTTGTCTTTGATTATTTCCCGGAAATCTTTTATCTCAAGGAAATGGGTTCTTCCGCCGTGTCTGGCAGCTATGAGTTTTTGTATCTTGATTTTGTATGAATTTATTGTGCTTTCCTTGCCGGTATCAACATTTATCTCGTCTATCCCGTCCGAGTTGGCCCAGCCCGCCACAAAACGCTGTACGGTGGTCACGGGAGCCATGACAGTCGGCATCCAGTCTCCGATGTCCAGAAACGTCCTCGGATTTTTTTCCAATGGAGGCTCCTCAAGCACTCCAACAACGGTATATATATTGTCGCCTAATTTTATCGCCTTGCCGAGGAGATCATTATGCTTGACGTACTCCTGAAAACGGTCCTTCCATTCATAAAATTTGACCCATCTTGGTTTTTTGATCCAGCCGCCTTTGCGTATAATAACGCAGACCCTGGCATTGGTGTCTATGTCATGCTGATTAAGAAAACGGCCGTGCACTTTATACACCCAACCGCGATTTTTCCATTTCGGAGTAATTCCCATCACGCCCTGCCACTCGGTAAAGGCGCCTGCGCGGAATTCTATCCATTTCCGAAGCGTAGGAGAAACCATATAAAGCTCTGGAAACTGTTTTTCAACGGCCAAAGCATCCTCCAGAGTCAGAGAATCCCGCGCCTGTTTCTTTTCTATATCGCTTTCTGCGCGCCAGCGCTCCTTCATTTTAATCACTATGCGGCCCGGCCCCGCCGCCTCCAGCGCTTTTCTGGTCCTGAAATTCATGGAATATATGAGGGTAAGGCTGTAGAGAATTGAAATCACGCCTATGGAAATGGAAAAAAAAGTCAGAAAAGAACGCATTTTATGATGGAATATTTCAAGCGTTCCGGTTCTTAACGATTCGGCTATCCTCATTTGTTATCCTTCAGCCTCTATTTTCCCGTCCTTCATTTTTATTATCTTTGAAGCCATTTTTGCCAGATTTAAGTCATGAGTGACCAGCACTATGGTAAGCCCGCCGTTATTCAGATTCTTCAAAAGGGTTATTATTTCCACTCCCGTAGCAGAATCCAGATTGCCGGTCGGTTCATCCGCAAGCAGAAGTTCCGGATGATTGGCAAGCGCTCTGGCAACTCCCACTCTTTGTTTTTCGCCGCCCGAAAGTTCAAGCGGGGTCTGTTTTTCCTTTCCTTCAAGCCCAACCTTTCTGAGAAGCGCAAGAGAATCCGCCTCTGCTTTTTCCTGTTCTATTCCCATGTATAACATCGGAAGCTTCACGTTTTCCCAGGCCGATAATCTCGGCAAAAGATTGAATGACTGAAAAACAAAACCGACCTGATGCCTTCTGAGCATGGAGCGGTCATAATCGCTGAAAGATGTCACATTATTTTCTTTAAAAAAATACTTTCCGCCTGACGGCATATCCAGAAAACCCAATATATTCAAAAGGGTGGATTTGCCGCAGCCTGAAGGACCGGTCACGGCAAGAAATCCTCCTTGCTTTATTTCAAAGTCAACCCCTCTCAATGCCTGGTAACCGCGGCTTTTTTCAAGGGGATACGTTTTTTGCAGATTCTCTAATTTTATCATCCGCTTCCTCTAAATTCAACGGTTTGTCCGTATAGGCCTGATCGCCTTGTTTAAGTCCTTCAATGATTTCCACATCAGTCTCGTTCCTGAGACCCGTTTTAACCGGCGTCTTTCTTGCTTTGGCGCCGGGGACATATAAATACGCGAAATTCATTCCCTTTTCTTCAAACAGGCCGGACAGAGGAAGAATTAAAACATTTTTCTTTGAATTTATAATTGTTTCTATTTTTGCAGTCATTCCTGGTTTTAAGTCCGCGTCTTTTTGCGCTATTTCAACCTCCACGCGGAAACTTCTTATCTCGTGTCTCTGGTCCTTTTCCGCCTGAGGAGACATCATTGTTATCTTACCGCTGAATTTTTTAAAGCCGAGAGCGTCTATATCAACCCCGACGGGCATGCCTTTTTTCAGCTTGAGTATCTCCATTTCGCTGACATTTAATTTAACCACCATTTTTGAAAAATCAGCTATCCTCATCAGGCAGCTCGGGTTTCCTGAATCGTACAGTCCGGAAACTCTCTGGCCGGTTCTGGCTATCTGCCCTTCTTCATTCCAAGAGCGGTTTTCACATGTTACCACGACTCCGTCAATCGGGGCCGTAACTTCAACCGGAAGATATTTATCCGCATCGCTGTGCCCGGGCTGTATTATAGCCGCTATTTCGCCTCTTTTTATGACAGTCCCCTCGTTTACTCTAATCTCACTCACGCTGCCGCCGACTCTGGGATAAACTTCCACTATGTGTTTCGGCGCTATTTCGCCTATATCCTGGAACTTCAGCTCAATATCGCCGCGGGTTACCGTCACTTTGTCTATTTCAGCCTCTACTCCGGAGGTTTTTTTGTAAAGCTTCATTCCCCACCATCCTCCCCCTCCCAGTACACCCGCTATAAAAACATAGACCAGTATTTTTACCAGCAAATGCTTAACCTTTTTCATAAAACCTCTCGCAAATTTATTCTATTGGAAACCCTGTTTTTAGCACGCCAAGGGCGTGCGACTACTTATCACCTTATCATCTTATCAACTTATAACCTTTTTATTACCATAACCGTATGCCGAGCGCTTTTTTATATTCGGCTTCCGCTATCACAAGATTATAAAGCGCGTCTGCAAGTTCGCTCTGGGACTCCAGATCGTCTTTCTGCGCCTCGGCAAGCTCTATTATCCCCGCTCTTCCCTGATTATACTGTTCCTGGACTATTTCCAGATTCTGCTTTGAAATTCTTGATTTCATCTTTGAAACTTCATGTCTTTTTGCAACCGTCAAAAAAGCAAAATAACGCGAAATAACCTCCCGCCTCACTTCAAGTTCTTTTTCCCGGAGAGTTCTTTTTGCCCTCTCAAGTTCTATTTCGGCCTGAACTACGCTGTTCCTGTCTGAAATAGTCTGCGGACCTATCGGAACAGAAAACGTCATCGCGATAGAATAGGTCGGATTTGCAGTTCCTTCCGCCGGCCTGCCGATTGACCCTATGCCCTGCCTGTTCCACGAAGCGTCAATTGAAAAATCCGGATATGAATTTATTCTGGATTTGCGCATGGAAATCCTGTTTTTTTCAAGCTCAATTCCTGCCAGTTCCAGTTCCGGCCTGTTTTTAAGCGCGGATTGAATGTCCTGTTCAAGGGAAGGACCCATTCTGTCCGCATTTTCGTCCGCATCCTGAAGTTCCACTTCAATCTCCGGCTGTCTTCGCAGGGTAAGATTGAAATCCATGACCGAATTCTTATAACCCTCAACAGCTGTAACTTCCTGAAGCTGACTCGTTCTCAGATTGAGCTCGCTTTTTAAGAGATCGGAAAGACTTTTCATTCCGTTCTTATAATAGTCCTTGACTTTATAATACTGCTCCTCATAGGATTTGAGGCTCGTTTTAACCACCTCCAGAAGGCGCTTTTTCCCGAGCGCTCTGTAATAAGTCTTCAAAGAGGTTAAAGCCATGTTTTGTTTTTCAAGCCAGAGTTTTTTCTCAGCCATTTTCCTGTTTATTCTGGATTTATCAATGTCAAACCTGTCTTTCCAGCCGTTAAAAAGGTTCATTGATACGTTTGTGGCTGCCGAAGTATTGTCTCTGGAGAAATTCCATCTGGGTTCGTTGGAATTTGAGTAGGGGCTCTGGGAAACTTTTATTGAAACTGCAGGCAGGAAAGCGTTTGCGAGGGAAGAAATATATTCATTTTTATAAATAAGAGCGTCTTCCTCATATCTCTTTATTTCGTTTGATACGGTGAAAACTGATTTTATGTAGGATTCGGCAGTCCAGTTATCGGCATAAAGAGAAACAGAAATCAGCAATTGGAAAATAGTAATCAGGAAACGAATGCCTCTTTGACTCATATTTCTTACTCACTATTTGCCGTGTTGTTACTGGTTACTGGATATTCTTGCTTCTTGCTTTGCCACTGATTACGCCCGCTATTTCAGCGGGCGCTCGCCGTACTGGCGAGCGGTTACTGCCGTTATAATACCGACAAGTACCTGTTTATCTCATAGTCGGTGACTTTTGTGCGGTAATTGTCCCATTCAATTTGCTTGTTTTCCAGGAATTTTTCAAAAACATGTTCGCCGAGAGCTTCCTTAAGGAGTCCGGACTTCCCGGCCTCTTCCAGCGCCTCAATCAGCGAGCCCGGCAGGGTTTCTATCTTCTTGGCTCTTCTTTCAATTTCATCCATTTCGTAGATGTCGGCTTCAACCGGTTTTACAAGCGCAGTTTTTTCCCTTATGCCTTTAAGCCCTGCCGCGAGCATTACCGAAAACGCCAGATAGGGATTGCACGCAGGGTCGGGAAATCTTGCTTCTATTCTCGTTGATTTTTCCTTTCCAAGCCTTGCCTGGGGGACTCTCACGAGAGCAGAACGATTCCTTCTTGCCCATGCAATGTAAACAGGCGCCTCAAAACCCGGGACGAGCCTCTTGTATGAATTTACCCATTGATTGGTAACCACGCAGATTTCTCTTACATGCTTTAAAATCCCGGCAATAAAGAGCTTTGCGGCGTCAGAGAGAAAATTCTGGTCTTTTTTATCAAAGAAAGCGTTTTTGTCTTTGATGAAAAGCGACTGATGAACGTGCATTCCGCTGCCGTTAACCCCGTTTAAAGGTTTGGGCATGAACGAAGCGTAGATGTTATGAATGCTTGCGACCTGCTTTACCACGACTTTATAGAGAATGACCCTGTCGGCCATTGTCAGAGCATCGCAGTATCTTAAATCAATTTCATGCTGGCTCGGCGCGACTTCGTGATGCGAATATTCCGCCTGTATTCCGAGTTCCTCAAGCATCAGAATCGTCTCCTTTCTGAGATCGTGGGAATCGTCAAGCGGAACAGTGTCAAAATATCCGCCGTTGTCCAGAGTTACCGGCTCCTTGTCGTTTGAGAAATAAAAATATTCAAGTTCAGGACCTACCATGAAATCCGTAAAACCCATCTTTTTCATGTTTTCAAGATTCTTTTTCAAGATGTATCTTGTGTCTCCCGGATAATGACTGCCTTCAGGCGTAATTATGTCGCCGAACATTATGGCGCTCTGGACCCCGTCAAATTTAGCCGGCATTATACTAAAAGTGTCAGGATCCGGCAGAAGAAGTAAATCGGATTCATAAATTCTGGCGAATCCTTCCACAGAGGAGCCATCAAACCCCATTCCGTCTTTTAAAGCGTGCTCCAGCTCGCGCTCGGTTATTGAAAAAGACTTCAGCTGGCCGAGTATGTCCACGAAACACAGCCTTATGAACCTTATTCCCTTTTTCCTGACTATGTCAAGCACATTCTTTATCTTATTTCTGTCGTTCATTGTGCCTCCATTATATATCTTTTTCCCCCAATTTCTAATTACTCTTTTCTGTTTTTAAAATTTCTAATTTCCAAATTACAGCTGTTGATTCTGGCAGGTTACAGGAGACGTTGATTAAAATCTCCTTCATTATGGGAGGAAGATAAGCGGTAAGAATTTTTTATATGCTGGCTAATTTTCACAGTCCTCCGCTCAAACCAAAAGAGACTTTAAAACAGACAGAAGTCGCGCCCTGCCATCAGAACAAAATCTATTTTCCGCCGATAAATATCGTATATCCCATGATAAAACCAAAAACGCCTTTTTCCTGATAATTAAAAGTAATGTCAAAACTTCCCTGCGATAGATAAATGTTTATTCCGCTTACCACTCCTAAAACCGTGTCATTAAAGCCTGAATAATCATTATAAAGCATTTGTGCGCCTAAATTCCAGCCGCTGTGTTCGCTTAACGGCATTAAACTGCGGAATATTAAACCGAATGATTTGCTTGGTTCATCAAAATCCTTCATTTTGTTGTAATCATAAGTTACGGCCATATCATATTTATCTTTATAAAGCATAGTGCCAAGTCTTAAGTTAAATCCTGTCGCAGGAAAGTCCCCTCCGCTCATCAATTGCCCGCCTATAAAACCGAAAAATCTGCCGCGCCTTATATTCTCATTGCCGAAGTAAAGCCTTTCATCCGACCATTGGTTTAAAATATTGATTTTCTCTTTGCCGCAATTATAAAGCTCTCCGCCGTTTGCATAATGTAGGCTTAATAATAACGGCTTTTCTGTTTTTATTTCTAAATTCCAGCCGCTGCAGATATTCATCAATATTTCTTTTTGTTTTTTTGCGTCTGTGGATATGAATAGCTCGGTTGCTTTTATGTTTATAATGTTCCCGTCTTGATTGACTGTAAAATCCGTAAAGTATGCGCTGTCTATTTTGGTCTTAAAATTTCCTGCAGCGATTTTAGAATCCCAGGCGTAAAGATTCAAGGGTATGCCTGCAAATAGAATAATTATTGAAAATTTTTTCATTTTGATGCCTTTCCAAAATAAATCGTGTATCCCGCGGATAAGGTATGGCTGTTTTTATAAACGCCGGACAAGGCGAAATCCCAGTATAAATCTATGGAACTGTCTTTTAAAAAATAACTTAACCCGGGACCCATTAAAAAAGCAAGTTCATCTTCTGACGCCGGGAACCTCTCCAGTTTCCACGCAAATGTGAAACTAACCGGATTATTGACCGGCAGGCCGGCGCTTAATCTTCCGCTCAATCCCAGACTTATGCCGTTATAGTCGCTGTCCTCATAGCCTCCGCGCCATCCTCCATAGACAGAAGCGTCAAAATTGTTGGTCAGATATTTGCCGAATCTGAAATTTAAATTATAAAGGGTATCGATTCCCAAATGGTTTATCCCTCCGCCAAAATAACTTAAATACCTGCCTTTTAGATTTAATCTGGATTTGGCCGGTTTTATGGGCTTTTGCCTTTCAAGCATGGTTTTATAATTTCTGCCTGTTTCTATATCTTCTTCATTCGTTTCCAAGAGCAGATATTTTTCAACTGTTTTGGCAGCTGTTTTATAAGCGCCTATTTTCTCAAGGGATATGGCATAGCCCTGCCATACCAACGGCTCTTGCGGATGTTTTTTCACAAGTTTTGAGAACCTGATAACCGCTGTAATATATCTTTTTTGGGTCATTAAAAGGTTGTTTATTGATAGTTCGCCCTTGAGATTAGTGGTATCCCTTTCATAACCTACCAAAGGAAGCGCGGGATACTCAGGGTTAAACCATGCAGGTTTAGGTTGAGTTAGCTCTGCGGCCGCATCTTTAAGCCCGAAAGCCTTTAATATTTCAGAACCAAAGAATAAAACATCTGCGTTACTGGCATTCATTATAAATGCCTTATCTATCTGGCTTAACCCCAAATCATACTGACCCATAAGCGTCAAAACATAGGAATATTCAGCCGCAAGAGAGGGATTATGGGTGTTGCGGGCTATGCGATTGTATTCAATAACAACCTCGGATATGCTGCCTGATTTTAATAAGTCCCTATGTTTTGCCGCCAATAACGGCAAGACAAAAAAAACCTGACAGCACAGAATAATTGATAATGCTTGAAATTTGGTTTTGAATTTACAGTTCATTGAAATTTTTTAACCCTGTTTTTCCTTAATTTAAAAAATCCCTTCAAGAGCATATTCATATTTATGCTCACGCGAAGAGTAATAAAATAAAGCATGCATTGGTTCAACTATGATGCCTAAACCTCCGCCTGTTTTAAACTCAATAGTTTCAATTTCTTCTCTTACTGAGAATGCCGGCTCAAGCTTTTTAAAATCTTCTTTTTCCCCATTAATATACACGCTTTGTCCTGTCAGTCCAAAAGCCTGTTTCCAGTTTTTGTTTTTCCATTTGTACACAGACAACCTTTCTAAATTGCCGTCTTCCTTTAATTTCACAAAAAGCGCTGTTGGTTTTTTGTCCCAATTATAGTTCCCTTTCCCAATAAAGTCCCAATTTCCGTTTTTCTCTTTTATCTTCTCAAAAGATTCCAATGCTTCTTTGGGCCATTTCCTGGATATATCCGGATAATATTCATTAAGCCAGCTTTTCCAGTTTGTAGATGTAGAGACATCTATTCTATCCCAATAAGTATCGCCGTCATAATATAAGAAAAAAGGCTCGCTCAATTGTTCTCCTTTTTTATCTATCTCAGTTATTATAATTTCTTTGGGGCTATTCTTTTCAATTGATAATTTATAGCAATGTCTATTCTCTACTTTCTCTTCCACATCTGCAAAATTATTACCAGAAATAATTGATCTTTTTTCTTCAAATACTGCTTGCTCTACAAGCTCATCTTCAATGCATTTTATTATGGTAAATTTGGAAACGCACGGTTTTTCCGTGTCTGGAATTATTTTTTTAACATCAATCATTAATGCAGTAGGAATGCCGTCTTTATCAAAATCGCTTTTTGCAATATAATCCCAATCATAAGATTTAATGTATTTATCAAAATTGGTCTTACAGATTGCGGACCAACTTGCAGAATTGTCCGGATAGTTGTTGCTAATCCATTGTTTCCAATTAGCGTCATCAGGAATGTTTATAGAAAATCCATAATTATTTGACAGACATAATAAAACCAACACACATAAAATAATCTTGTTCATGGCGGGGTGCCTCCTGCTTCTAAACACTGTTTTATACCTTTAATACATCTGCCTCCTTTGTCTTTTCCTTTTACACAATAACATTCATTGGTCAAGCGTAAAGTACCTTTTTTTACTTTGCCGGGTTCGTTTTTCTTTCCTGATGAAGCATTTATTATTCCCATTGTACATATTTGATTTTTATTTTGTGTGGTGCATTTTGGTTGTGAGGTAATAAAAAACACATGTTCCACTTTAGACATCTTGGTTTCTCTATTCATGCCGCTGAAATAAGCCGCGTCGCCTTTTTTGAGCTCTTCCGGATCTGTTATATCATCCCTTCCGTCTTTTTTAAGCATTTGAAGCTGTTTCTGAGTCCTTGTGTTGCAGTTATGCGACTTATTTCCAGTTGAAACATCCGGACAGTTTTTAATTTTATTCGCTTTTTCAAAATAATCAGGATTAAGTTTTTCAATCAAACATGAGCAATCCACGCCGGTCTTTTTATTCTCCTTACTGCAATTACCCGTCTTCTTGTAAGGGGTTTTAGCATCCACGTAAGACTGTGCTATTTTTAAACGCTCTTCAACACTATTCCCGCCTATCAATTTTAAAAGCTTCTCAAAATACCTTTGCGTGAATTTAAAACTTTCTTTAAACACCGTAAAGTCAAACAAATCAGGCAGAAGGCTGATATTTCTATCTTTTGATTTTTTGTCAAATTTCAAATAAAGCCATTCCGCAAACTTAGATAAAGGATTATCCGGCCACACTGCCTTGCCGGTTTCTTTAGCTCTTTGATTCCTGAGAAGATAACCTTTCCATCTCTACTGGGACTCGTCATACCACTCGCTGAGATTTGTGGAATAATGCCTGGTGAAAAAAGAGGAGCCGCTTTCCTGGCCTAACATGTCAATTTTGCCGAATTCATGAAGACCTCCAGTTGCATATCCAAGTCCTCTTGACCCAAAGCTCATTGAATTGTCGCCGCTGCCCTGACAACTTGCGCTTAAAACAAACCCGCTTTGGGCTGAACACGAAGTCGTGTTAATTGCCCTGCATGTTTCGCCGTCTATGAATGGAATATAAAACTGGCACTCAGATAGACTGCTGAATGTCTGGAGAGACCTGAAAGTAAATATCGCTTCGCAGTATTGTGGCGGCGAACCGGTAATCCCCGTTATTTTACAGGTTCCTGTAAGGATATAATCAGCATGAACTTTAACAGCACCTAAAATTGCCAAAAATATAAAAATTAAGCCTACTTTTGAGTATTTCATCACAAAAGATTTTTTTAAATATATTGGATATATATTTTATTAAAATAATCCACGATAATTTATAATATTTCTTTATTCTTGCACCAATTTCTCTACAAAATATTTAAGCGACTTTTTCTTGAAACCAATTACTTCTTCATTCGTTTCTTTATTTCTGCAAGCACCTTATCCGGCGTAAAGGGCGTGCTGTAAAGCCTTATGCCAACCGCGTTGTAAATCGCATTTGCAATCGCAGGAGCGGGGCCGTTGATTCCTATTTCGGAAATTGACTTGGCGCCGAACGGTCCGTCAGGCTCGTAAGTGGGTATAAGAACGGATTTTATCGGCGGAGTATCAGCCGTATTGAGTATCTTATAACGCCTGAAATTAGCGTTTAAAGGCGTTCCGTTCGCGGAGAATTCCATCTCCTCTACTAAACAATGCCCGATTCCCTGCAAAACAGCTCCGTCATTCTGGCCTTCTGCAAGGCTGGGATTTATGGCCGTGCCGCAGTCCACGCAGGAAACATAATCAATTACTTTTATTCTGCCGGTTTCCGTATCAACTTCAATCTCTGCAAAATGGGCGGCAAACGGCGGCGGGGAAGTGCGGCCGGAATGAGACGCAGAAGCCGTTATCTGATGCTGATTATAATAATACAAGGAAGTGTTTGCGACTTCAGCCAGACTGCATGAAACTCCTGATTTTGAAACCACTTTTTTGTTTTCAAGAAAAAGATTTTCCTTTTTCTCATCAAGGATTTTAGCCGCGACTTCCAGAACCATATCCTTCGCTTTTTCCGCCGCTTTCTTTACGGCTCCGCCCGAAACGAAGGTGGTTGAAGACGCGTAAGCGCCCACGTCAAAAGGAGTCAAATCCGTATCCGAGGAATACACTATTATGTCCTGCGTCTCAACTCCAAGCACCTCGGCTGCTATCTGAGCGAGAATGGTGTCAGAGCCGGTGCCTAAATCAGTAGCGCCGATAAGCAGGTTGAATGAGCCGTCCTCGTTCATTTTAATGGTTGCAGAAGCCATGTCTATTTCAGGAATGCCGGAGCCCTGCATCATACATGCCATTCCAAGCCCTCTTTTTACCCGTCCTGCCTGATTTTTGTATTCTTCCGTTTTTTCATGCCATTTTATCCGCTTTAAACCTTCTTGTATTGCCTCGGAAAGACCTGTGGAGGTTATAAGCTGTTCAACTCCCTCCCTGCCTTCGCCCATTGCTTTGAAAACAGGAGAACCCTCGCCTGATTTTATGTAGTTTCTTTTCCTGAATTCCAGCGGGTCCATGCCGATTTTTTCCGCCATTATGTCCATCTGGGATTCCCATGCAAAAAAACCCTGAGTGGCGCCATAACCCCTGAAAGCCCCGGCTACCGGCATGTTTGTATACACGCTTTTGCCCAGAAATTTTATGTTATTCTTTATTCTGTACATCGGCAGGGTGTGAGACCCTGAGCACATCATTACCGTCAATGCGTGGGAGCCGTAAGCTCCCGTATTTAAAATAACTTCCATTTCAGCGTCTGTTATTGTTCCGTCTTTTTTAACGCCTGTTTTAAGCCTCACAACTGACGGATGCCTTGTTCTGGAAGAAACGAAAGTTTCCTTTCTCGTGTATTCAATTTTAACGGGTTTTCCGGTTTTAAGGGCAAGAGCGGCGCATATGTCTTCCAGCACTATTTCCTGTTTGGAGCCGAATCCTCCTCCTATCCTCGGCTTTATGACCCTTATTTTTTTAACCGGCAGGTTCAAAGACTGAGCCACTATTCTTCTCACATGAAAAGGGACCTGTGTCGCTGTTCTTATTACCAGACGGCCGTTAGCATCAAAATAAACAATGCATATATGCGGCTCTATGGCGCAGTGCTGGATGTAAGGCATCCTGTAGGTCTGCTCTATCACGAAGTCAGCTTCTTTAAACCATTCACCATTGATTACCTTAAAATCAAATTTTGCGGCTATGTTACGCTTTGCGTCGGGTATGTTTTTTGAGTCCTCTTCGTCATGTATGACAGGGGCGCCGTTTTTCATCGCTTCAAGGGGGTCAAAAACCGCAGGCAGAAGCTCATATTCAACTTTGATTTTTGAAACAGCCTCCTGCGCCGCCTCTATGGTTTCAGCAGCAACTGCAGCGACCCTGTCGCCGACATATCTGACTTTGTTATCCAGAACAAACGTGTCGTAAGGCGAAGGCTCGGGGTAGCCCTGCCCGGCCGTAGTATGAGGCACGCGCGGAACGTCTTTGTAAGTCAGCACGGCTTTGACGCCCGGAATTTCAACAGCGTCCGAGGCGTCTATTTTTTTTATCCGCGCATGCGCATAAGGACTCCACAGAATTTTCCCGTGCAAAAGCCCTTCAATGTGGACGTCGTCCGTGAATTCAGCCTTTCCGCATGCCATGCCGAGAGCGTCTATTTTTTTAACTCTTTGATTCACCACTTTAAAATTTTTTGTTTCCATAATCCGAACTTATCACCTTATTACCTTATCACTTTTTAATCTTTTTGCTGCCAGTTTCACCGCTTCTATCTGTTTGACATAGCCGGTGCATCTGCACAAATTTCCGTCTAAAGCGTGTTTTATCATGTCTTCATCCGGCTCCGGATTCCTGTCCAGTAAGTCTTTAGCAGATAGTATCATGCCGGGTATGCAGAAACCGCACTGGACAGCTCCTGTTTCAACAAAAGCCTCCTGAATGGGATGAGGTTTTTCAAACGTACCCATGCCTTCTATCGTAGTTATATCAGCTATGTGGGCTTTTACTGCCGGCGTAAGGCAGGAAAGAACAGCTTTTCCGTTCATCAGTACGGCGCAGGAACCGCAATCTCCGGTGTCGCAGCCTTTTTTCGCTCCCCTCCAGCCGCAGCGTCTTAACGCGTCCAGCAAAAATTCGTTTGATTTTACCTTTAAATTTTTGGCTTCCCCGTTGATTTTCAGTTGTATTTCAAAGAAACCGTTTATCGTCTTAAGTTTTTCCGAACGTTTTTTAACGGACATATATTAGAAATTTCTTTAAAATTGAAACCGCTATCTGTTTTTTGAATTCCAGATGATTCGGCGGAATGCGCATTCCGTCCATTTCACATGCCAGAGCATTGACGGCTGATTCCGCCGTCTCCGCAGATAATTTCCGGCCCGTTATCGCTCTCTCGGCTGATTTAACTCTTACCGGCCTTGCCGCCAGAGCTCCCAGCACGAATCTTGCAGTCAGGACTATCCCTCCTTTTATATCCAATGCCGAGACAAGCGTAACATATGATTCCCAGCATGACAGGGTTTTGGCGAATTTTTCAAAAGCGCATTTCCAGTTTCTTGTTTTTGCCGGAATGACGACTTCTTTTATTATGGAATCCCTGCCTAACGCGTACTTAAAATCATCGGAATAAATATCCTCCAACCCGAAGTTTTTTTGCCCGGTTCCGGTCTCCACCCTGACAACTGCGTCAAGCGCGGTAAAAACAGGCGGCAAAACGTTAAACGCGTTCGGACGGGCTATGTTTCCCCCGACTGTCGCCATGTTTCTTATCAACTGACTGGAGCA
>JACQWV010000072.1 GCA_016209085.1 Elusimicrobiota bacterium | reverse complement strand
GGGTATCAGTTTCGGGGGTTTTCCGTATTCCGTGAAAATAGCGGCTATTTCGTCGTAGTCAAGCTCTTCCCTGTCAAGAATTTCTTTTACGAATCTTTCCACAACCTGCCACTCGGTTCTAAGGGTGTTTTCAACTTCAGTCAGCTGTTCCTTCAATATGTCCCGGGTTTCCCAGTTAAGAACCCTGTTTAATTCATCGGATCTGTTTTTGCCGGGTATGCTTTCAAAATCGCCCACCATCCCGTCCTTGCCCATTCCCAGCCGCCAGACCATCTCGTGCGCGAGCATTGTGGCCGTTTTGAAATCCGGCCTCTCCCTCGGTATTGAATGCACCACGCCCAGTGTTCCTCCCCTGTTGAGTATTGAAACCTTGAAAACGTCGTTTGTGGGATGGGTGAGATATACTATCACAAGATGGCCCGCCTCGTGATAAGCCGTCATTTCTTTTTCATGGGCCGTCATCACGAGTTTATGGGCAACGCCTAACTCTATTCTTTCTATCGCGTCCACCATTTCTTTGTACGCGACTGCATCTTTGCCGTTTCTGGCAGCAATAAGAGCCGCTTCTTTTACTATGTTTTCTATTTCAGCCGGAGATTTGTAAACCGCTTTTCGCGCCAGCCTCGGAATGTCTATGTCTCCGCCGTATTTTATCTTGTTCATGTAATACTCAAACAGCTTTTCCCTTTCCCCCAGATTGGGTTTGCCCACGTAAATCTTCCTGTCAAATCTGCCGGGTCTTAAAAGCGCGGGGTCCAGAATGTCTTCTGCCGCGTTTGTGGCTCCGAAGACCACCACGTTTGCCTGCGTGTCTGAAAGCCCGTCCATTTCAACGAGCAGCTGGTTCTGGGTGCTGTTTGTCTCGGACCCTCCGCCGAAAGCGTCGTACAAAATGCGCTGCCTGCCTATGACTTCAAGTTCGTCTATGAACACTATGCAGCTGCCGTGAGCCTGCGCATACTGGCTTGCCTGTTTGAAAAGTTTTCTTACTCTGGAAGCGCCGACCCCGACAAAAACTTCCACGAATTCAGAGCCGGCTGTTGAGAGGAACGGAACGCCGGCTTCAGCAGCAACCGCTTTTGCAAGCATTGTTTTTCCGCAGCCGGGAGGACCCACGAGCAGGACTCCTTTGAGTATCTTGCCGCCTATGGCTTTCACTCTCTGCCTGTCTTTTATCAGCTGAACGACTTCCCATGCCTCTCTTTTTGCCTCGGTAAGCCCGACCACGTCGGTGAATTTTACGTTCACTTCCTCTGATTTTATTTTGGCTTTTTTAAAGCTTGAAAAACTCCCGCCGTAATGGAGAAGATAGAGAAAGCCCACGAAAATCAAAGTCTGGAGAATTCCCCACGGCATTGAGGCTATGTTTATTCCCATTATATAGCGCCTCGTGTTCTCTTCCATGCCGGAGAGATACCATAAAGGCAGGACTATGGAAATGAGGGTGATAAGAACAATGGTAATCACTATCCAGTGTTTTTGAAAAAAAAGTTTTAATTTAATCCAAAACATAAAATAAGTTATTAAGCGATTAAGTAATTTAGTGATTAAGTAAGTAGATGATTTAGTGATTTACTGATAGGCAGTTTATTAGATATTTCACTCATGCTTAATCACTTAATCTCTACTCACCCTCTACCCTTACTTAAGGCCGGGCAGAACGAATTTAATGGGCCTGTCCCTGTTGGGAACGTATTTGATTACCTCTATTTTCCTGCCGCCGGCGCAGATGTAATCGTATCCGTTAAAGCATGTGGTGGTATTGAAAGCGCCGGAACAGACCTGCGGCTTGGGATATTTGCACATGAGCCTGTGAACGGCCGGAGCCACCGGGTCGGTCTCAACGGTAAGCGTCACCACATTCCAGACCTGCGTTCTCACAATTTCAATTTTTGCTTGTCTGAGATTCAAAAAGCCCCTTACCGCGCTGTTGTTGAATCCGAGATATTCTTTGACGTTGGGAAGGATAACTGAAGTCAGCAGGCTGTCATCGTCGGCGGAATATTCCACGTTCAGATGCGATTCCAGCTGCCATTTCCTCGCCGCGTAGTAAGAAGCTATTTCCATTTTCTGTATCAGCACCAGAAGGGCAAAAATCTTTGCGGTAAAAAACAGTATGACCATGAAAATCGGAAACAACAGAACCACTTCCGTCATTGCTTGTCCCTTTTTCGCGCCCCTCCCTGCAGTTCCCCGGCAATGCTTTAATTTCTGACCTCTGACCTCTGACCTCTGACCTCTGTTATTCATGGATAAATTCTGGTCTGATATTTGGGTGTCGGATACGGCCACACGCAGTTATTATCTATGCCCAGTCTCGGACACTGCGCCGCCACAAGAACGTGAACGCACGGCTTGTTGCTCGTCTGCTGGCAGTTGACTCCCTGCTGATGAAAATCAACGCTGAAATAATTGGAAGGCACCGTCCACCCCTGATACACGTTATAGCCTTTCCCCGCCTGTTTTAAAACGCTGTTTTTAACCGTTGCAAGCTGGAACAGGGGTCCGCCCATGAGACTTTCATTATACACGGCAACTGGCAGCGTGTAAGTGGGAGGAAGACCGGGCTTCCATTTTTTATATCTGATTGTCACTTTGTCAATCGTATGGAAGTGCATATCCACGTCCCGTTTCGGCCTGTTGTTTTTAAACTCCCTGACTCCTTCGTCGCCGCAGGTTGAGGGGCTTTCTTTGCATTCTCCGGTATTAAGATAGTAAGATTTCCTGAAGAAGTTGAAATTTTCAATAAGCCTTTCAAAAACAGTCATCTGGGACTGCTCAACCGAACCAAGCAATTTGTAAACCTGCACGTAGAACTGGGCGTACCCGAAAGCCTGCTCCCTGAACAGCATGACTTTGGCGGCTTCGTCGCAGGTGACCAGAGTCAGCCCCGCGCTCATGTCCTCGGCATAATGGGAGCTGTCGTAGCAGATTGACGAATTCGGCTTGACAGAAGGACCTTTGATTAAACCCGGATTCTCGCTCAGGTTCTGATTCATATATGCCCTGTCTGCGTCCTGCCAGCAGGACTCGGAGGAACCGCAGAATTCTATCTGCCACTGCTTTTCCTCGTCCAGGGGCGTTTCAGCATGCCTTGCCACATCGCCCACATATTTGGGAAACGCTCCTGCCTTGTAAAATATGTCGTAGATGCATTCCTCGCCGGTGCTGTCCGCGCGCTGGAGCATGCCTTCCGGCGGACATTCAAATTCCTGTTTGAAAATTCTGTACGGGAAAGTGCCGTTTACATAAGCCGTGCGGTTAAAAAAATTGCTGTAATCCGTCATCTGTATGAAAGCAGCCGAGTCAATAGCAAACTGGTGTCTTATTTTTTCCCTTGATATTTTTGTTGTTTCAAAAAGCAGATAAATAAAAATCAAAAGCGTCGGCACTATCAGAACAGACGGTATCAGAAGCTGTCCTTTCCTTACTGAGCTTCGCAGAAATAATGGAATTTTTGGCTGAGCCGACCCCGCACATGATGCGGGGCAAGGAGCGAGGAGCGAGCATATCTTTTGATATGTAAGCGACGAGCGACGCAGTTGCAGCCGAAAAGCGGCCAGCCCCCTTTGGGGGAGGCTCATATTTGGCCGTCTGCTGTGTTGCTCCTCATTCACATAGCGAACGCTATGCTCATTCGTCGCGCCTTGCATCCAATCCAAATATGAGCCTCCAAAACGTTTCATTATTTCTGCGAAGCTCAGTAATTTCGTACTTTTAACATTGTAATCCGTTTTTGCAGTTGCTGTTACTGGTTACTCGGTTACTGTTGTTCTGCTGTTTGCAGTTGTCGTTTGCTGCTACTGGTTACTGGATATTTTTGCTTCCTGCTTTGCCACTGGTTACTGCTGTTTGCAGTTGCTGTTACTGGTTACTCGGTTACTGGCCACTGGTTACTGCTGTTAACTCGTAGTCTGGCTTGTGCTGGCTCCTATAATCATTCCCACGAGGGTAAAAAAACCGCCCAGCAGCCTTCTGTGAAAAAGCATGAGAAAAAGCATCGTCATGCCTGCGATAAGAGCAAGCATTAAAAGATATTCAACGGCTGTCTGTCCCGGACGTTTCCTGCCTGCCTTAAACGCAAAAATTCCATGTCCTGAACAGGCCATGACAGCCTGAAAAATCAAATATTGAACGCTAAAATTATAAGACGATTTTTTCATATACTCCATACCGGCCGCCTCGCCTAAGGTCCCTAATCGCCTAATAACCTATTTATGTTATACCACCAAAACCGCGATTTTTCAAGGGATATTTTATCCTTTCTATATTAAATAAGTATTACGAAAAAAGTATTAAAAGCGCCATTCTGATGCCCACGGCAACCGCTCTTAATTTTTTACTCCCCACCCCTTTTGATATGCCTTGTCTTTTTCTGAAAGTTATGGGCACTTCTATGATCTTAAGACCGGCTTTGATAGATTCAATAATCATGTGAGGAAGAAAATGCATGCCGCCTACGCTGAGTTTCCCCCTGATTTTCTCATAGCTTTCTTTTTTCATAATCCGATAGGTGCAGCCGACATCAGTAAATCTGCTCCCCCAGAACCGGACCTGCAGCAATTTCGCCACAAAAAGATTCCCGAGAACCATCAGCCAGTCTAATTGCGAATCAGGGCTGTTCAGCTCATTGGTCGTTCTCGTCCCGCAAACCATGTCGAAATTTTCCAGATACGGAAGCAATTTTCTGATATCTCCGGCGGAAAAAGTCCCATCCCCTTCCACCAGAACGATTATGTCTCCCGCCCTGCAAGCCTCTTCCAAGGCTCTCATGCAGGCATACCCGAAACCCTGCTTTATTTCGGCAACCACTGCGGCGCCGGCATTTCGGGCTTTTTCCCCCGTTTTGTCAGTGCAGTTGTTGTCTATCACGATTACGGTTTTTACGCCGGGCTCCCTGATAAAATCGCCCGCCGCATCGGCTATGCACTCTTCGTCGTTATACGCGGTCATGCCGACTGCCATGGTTTTGCCGGCCAATGATGTTGCGCTTATTTCTTCGCGTTTTTTGAATAAATTTCTTAACGCCAAAATGTCAAAGGCAAATAACGAACCGGATATTAAAATAACCGGCGCCGACATGTCCAGGAATGCGTCAGAGACGTTATTCTCCAAAAAACGGAAAACAAAACCCAGGATGTGAATGGAAATCCCCGCCAGCAGCAGCAGAAAACCGTAAAGCCCGCATCTCCCCAGAATATATTTTTCAATCAGTTTTTTCAGCATATACATGTATCACCCCGCCGAGTTTGAACAAAGAAAAGACATAACAAAAGCAGAATGCCGGAACCGCGAAAATGCCCATGATGGCGAGACTTATCGCCGCGTTAAGAATAAAGTTTCCGCCGGGGCTTTGATTTCTTTTCATTATTTTATAAAGGAAATTGAACTCAGGAGTGAAAACGTTCATAATGCTTTGAATCAATCCGTAGGGGTTGTATTCCATAGAGTAGTGGCTTGTTTTGAGTATTTTAAAACCGGTTTTTTTAAGAAGATTTTCAAGGGTAGCCGGGGAGAAATGACAAACGTGCCTTGGAAGGTCCAGATGAAACCAGAACCGTTTAAACAATCTGTATTCCATGCTTTCTATATTGGGCACGGAGACGAGAAGAATCCCGTCTCCGGACAAAACCCTGCGGATATCTCTTAATGCGGAGACGGGATTTTCCATGTGCTCCATAGAATGCCATAGAGTTACGACGTCAAAATAGCCGTCCGGAAAATTCATATCCCCCCGGACATTTAATTTTTTCTCCAGACACAGCCGGAGGCCGCTCTCGGAGGTCTCAACGCCGAAAGTTTCCCAATTCCTGTCCTGCATTGAGACGAGGAAACCGCCGCTTCCGCAACCCAAGTCAAGAATTTTTCCTGAAGTTTTGTATTTGCATACTCTTTTTTTTCTCAGATAAATAAAAAAAGCGATTATGGCGTTCGGAATGCCTTTCCCGGCCGGGGAGGGTTTTTTATAATACTCCTCTGGATAAAACCGCGACATTTCTTTTATGTCCGGCCTCGGGTTAAGATACACGAGCCCGCAATCGGCGCATTTGACAAGGTTGAAAATCACGGTAAAATTCCCATCCGGGGATTCTGCCGAGCAAAACGGCTCTGAATTTTCCGAACTGCAAATCGCGCATCTTACACGGTCCAATTTATCACCTCGGTTCTACTTCGCTCACCATCTCGTGTTAACCAGACGCTTTATATCCTGAAGCAAACTGCCCTGTTTCAAAGATTTAACGGCATATTTTACGATGAAAGAAGGCCGGAAGTAAAACTCAACGTAAAATCTCCTGTAATATTTTTTAACTATATCCCATGTCAGACCCGGGGGGTCGTATATATCCTCCGGAATAGAATATAAATTATATTTTGACCAGACATTCGTTTTGATTCTGCCTTTGCTTTCCAATGTCTCGTAAAGACGCGTGGCGGGAAGGGGAACGGTCACGCTCATTTTGGCCATGTCCAGATCCAGTTCCTTGGCAAAATTTATGGTATCCGTCATGGAGGCTTCCGTCTCGCCCGGAAGGGCTATCATAAAAAACCCGAAAACTTCCAGCCCCGCCTCCCTGGTCATTTCAACGGTCTTTCTCACCTGATCAAGGGTAATGCCTTTTTGTATCGCGTCAAGCACCTTCTGATTGCCGGATTCTATCCCGTAATAAACCCTGTAACAACCCGCTTTTCTCATCAAATCCAGAAGTTCGCGGTCAACCCCGTTTATGCGTATTCCCGTCACCACGCTCTTGTTGCAATAAGCGCATCTGAATACGCAGCCCCTGGAGGTTTCAAGCCAGCCTGCCGGCGTTTTTTTTGAAAGAAGCTCGCCTGAAGAATATTTCTTGATTTCAAAAAGGTCCCATGCCGGAAAAGGCAGAGCGTCCAGATTCTTTATCTGTTCCCGCGGGGGGTTCCCTCTTATCTTTCCGTCCTTTTTGTAAAATACGCCGGATATGCTTTCCAACGGTTTTCCCCCGACAATTTCGCTCAGCGCAAAATCGCCCTCGCAGGCAACGACCATATCAAGAGAGCTATCTCTCAGGGTGTCCACAGGCATGGCTGACGCATGCGCCCCTCCGCCGACGGTCGTAATGCGGGGATTTATCTCTTTTGCCATATCGGAAATTTTCCGCATCTCATCGTAAAGAGGCGTCGTAAAAGTTATGCCGACATAGTCCGGAGAAAATCCGGTTATCTCGTCTTTCAGTTTCCGGTAAACTTCGTCAAATATGTTCCCGTCGAATATTTTTATTTCGTGATTCTGCCTCAGGGCCGGGGAAACGACCGCCAGGTTCAGGGGTGGAGAAAAGGGAACGGCTTCTTTTACTTTTGAATCCGTGTAAACGCTTTTCTGCGGAGGATTCACAAGAAGTATCTTCATGTTTTTCGCTTCCGGCCGTCGGCATAGCCTCCGGCACCTGCGGGTCGGGCGGCATAGCGCCCGACACTTGATGAGCCAGAGGCTCCTTGTTCCGCGCCGGAGCCGCTGTTCCGGCCGTAAATCACGACATCAGCGTCCGCAAAAGGAATTATGCGATTGCTGAAAATCGCATCTAAAATGAAATGTTCTCTGGAAAATTTCTTTTCAAGCGCATACGATGCCGGCAGGGGTTGTTCTTTTTCTTCCGGACGGCCGACTGTAATGTAAAAATCGGAATTTTTTAAGGCCGCCTGGCCGCTTTTCAGTTCGTATGCGGTCTGACGGAACGGGGGATACCCGTTATATCCTGAAAAAAACGGGTTTGAAGCGCCGATGGCAGAGCCAGGCTTTACGTTCCGGTTAATCCATTCTCCTGCCTTTAATTTATTATCCCCTGATGCGAAAATCTCAGCATAATAAAACGAATTGAGCGCCGTATAAAATGCAGCCGAAGCCGTGAGGAGAATGCCTGTCCTGCGGAACAAGGCGGCATTGCCTGCAATCGGTGCCGCGAGCGCTGCGAGCGGCCGGAATTTTCCATTCAAAAGGAACTCCGAGCAGAATCTGGCGGCAAGAAGGATAACGGCAGGCACGATAACCATGCTCATATGCAGATTTCCGTGCCACCAGTGCGGGGAAGCCTGTCCGGCATAAATTATAAACGGAACCAGAAGGGATAAAAGAAACAAGTCTGCTTTGGTCCTTTTTATAAATGCAGCTGACAAGCCGCTGAAAAACAATATGCCGACCGCCCATCCTGCGCCGTTTGGAATGGTCATAAAGCAATAAACGGCGAATTCCCTGATTGAAAAGCCCCGCGGCGCGGACCTAGCGAAAAAAACCTGTAATTCATTCCACACGCTTTTATAATCCATCAGCCAATACGGGTTTAAAAGAAAAAAACCCGCAATAGCCGCTCCGGCCAGAATAAAAAGTCCGCCTGCTGACCGACGGGACGGCGCTGTGGGCATGTCCCGAGCGGAGCGACATCTCAATATGTGGCCTCCGACCGCGCACAGGATGACGGCGCCCGCAAAACTGAAAGTTCCTGCGGCAAAACCCGCAAACAGGCCTGACGCGAAATACCATTTTTTCCCGCCGGAATTGAGCAGTTTCAGGCCGGCCAGCATGCTTATCACAACCGGCAGCAATACGAGCGCGTGCGGCTTAAAAAAATGCGTATAAGTCGTTATGATGGGACAAAAGGCGTAAAAAATGCAGGCCAGAAAGCCTGTTCCGGAATCATAAAGTTCGCGGGCCAGCAGAAAAAACAAGGGAATGGATAAAATGAACGCCAGGATGGATAAAATTTTCGGCACCAGATACAGCTTGGCTGCTTCAGACGGATTGGACAAATAATATTCCACATTGCCGGTGAGAGTCGACAGGCCCAGCATGGAGGAAATTTTATAAGCCGCTCCGACCGGGTAAAGGAACCCGCCCCCGTAGACAAAAAAGCGCGGGTTAAAATCAAACTCCTGCCATCGTATCATAGAAATCACCTTTAAGATAAAAGGTTCGTCCGGCAGCCTGGAGTGTAGCATGAACGAACGCATGGTATCCAGTTTTTCCTCCGGAATCAAAATTTTCCGTCCGGACAAGGTTATTGTTATGCGCTCGGGCCTGCCGAAGCCGGTCTGGTCAAAATGCTGATTAAGATGCCGTTCCCCGAGGTCCGAATAGTATGCGTATATTTTCTGGCGTCTTTTTGCCATGAGCGGAATGAGAGCATTCATTTCTTCCTGTCCGGAGAAAAGCAGTTTATTCTGCTCCGCGGACGGAAGGCCGAATTCAAGCCCCCTGAAACAAAAAAAGGCGGACAGGCCTATAACAGGGATAAACGAAATTTTTAATAGAACTGATTTTTTTATCATCGGCGGACTACTCAGTAATTCACTTTTACTCCGACTTTCACTTTTTTAAATCTTGCAGGGCTGTTTGCATGGCACATCATCGCCGTCTGCATGGGCTGGCCCTTGCCGCAGTTCGCCACCCCCCACAGCTGCCAGTGATTTTCATTGCAGATGGCATCGCAGGAATTCCAGAATTGCGGGGTTATGCCCTGATAGGTGGGATTTTTCACTATCTTCGTTTTTCTGCCGTTTTCCACAAGCCATCCTATTTCGCACCCGAATTGAAAATTTAGTCTTTTCTGGTCAATGCTCCAGAGCCTGTTGTTTTCCATTATTATTCCTTTTTTTGTGTCCTTTATTAAATCACTTAATTCCCATTTGCCGGGCATGAGGCTGAGATTGCAGATTCTGGTTATGGGTATGTTGTCATACCCCTCTGCCCTGTTGGAGCCCCAGCTTCTGTTCATGCCTATTGCATGGGCGAACTCTCTGTTCGTCATGTATCCTGAGAGAACCCCGTCCCTGACTATGTGCCATCTCTGGGCCTTGACGGCGTCGTCGTCGTAGCCGGCAGTGGCAAGCCCTCCCGGCAGAGTGGCGTCAGCCACGAGATTCACTATCGGAGAGCCGTATCTGAACTTGCCCAATTTCTCGGTGGTGGCGAAACTTGAGCCCGCGAAACTTTCTTCGTATCCCAGAACTCTGTCAAGCTCGGTTGCATGTCCGACAGATTCGTGTATCTGAAGAGCCAGCTGGTTCCCGCCGATTATTAAATCAACCTGGTCCTGGGGGCAGTCTTTCGCTTTCAAAAGAGCAAGAGCTTCTTCCCTGACTCTCTCAGCATTATCCAATAGTTTCAGATTTTCCATTAATTCATATCCCATGGAAAGAGTCTGACCGCCGTGCGTGCTCGGATACGACCGATCCTGAACCTCCCCCGTCTCAACCGCCTTTACAAAAAAACCCGCGCCGCTTGAAAGAATATCCTGCTCTATTTCAGAACCCTCGGTAGTCATGTGCCACTGATGCTCCCGGACAAATTTCATTGAGGAAACGGCGGATTTGATCGCCGGTTTTTTTCTCAGAACGGAATCTATCCTGAAGAGGAGCTCCAGGCTGCGCTCCATCGGAATTTCAAAAGGGTCAATCAGGCGGGGAGTCTGCCAGAAATCCCTGTATGCGGGTTCAGGCGCAAGCTTCACGTTTCTTTCTTTCAACATGGAACTTGCACGGGCTATCTGTATGGCTTTAAGCGTGGTTTTTTTTATTTCTTCGGCATTTATTTTGTCGCTTGAAGCAAATCCCCACGCTCCTTTATGCAGTATCCTGACGCCGAAGCCGAGCGTTACCGAGTCGTCCATATCGCCGATTTCCCCGTTTTTCACGCTCAAAACTCTTCGTCTGGTTTCTATTATGCGGATATCTCCGAAATCAACCCCGCGCTTGTCCGCTATTTCAATCGCTTTTTTGCAGAAATTAAACATAATTCTCCCGTTAGAATTGCGTCGCTGATGAAAAATTGAAGTCTTGTATTTTTAAAGCCGGGACCGCCATTTTTCCGAACCACGAAGGCGAAATGCAAAGCCTGTCCCCTGCTTCTTCAACCCTGTTGAAAGCTCCCACTATGCTCTCGGTAAACCTGAGATTTTTGACGGGATATGCAATTTCGCCGTTGTGTATGAAATAAGTTCCGTTTCTCGTCATTCCGGTCATCTCAAGAGTCACAGGCTTTAAAATGTTTACGTAATGGAACTGGGTTACGAGTATCCCTTCCCGCGTGTTTTCAAGCATGCGTTTAAATTCCGTATTCCCTTTTTTAAACACCACGTTTACGGGTATGGGGCCGTACGTGTTGGGCTGAGGAAGACTGTGCCCGGTGCTCGGAGTCTTCATTTTCAGGCCGGTTTTCCTGTCATGAACAACCCCTCGCGCTATCCCATCAGCTACGAGAACAACCTTTTTTCTGGGCATACCCTCAAAATCAAACGGCATGCCTGCGCAGGGTCCGGCAAGAGAGTCGTCTTCTATGGTGATTTTTTCGTTTAAAACCTTCTGTCCCATCTTCCCCGACATGAAACTCTGTCCTTCCAGATAGAAACGGCCCCCGAACCCGTAAATATTCATAAACATGAGCATTTCAGCCACGGCAGCAGGCTCCAGTATAACGGTATATTTGCCGGGTTTTATCTCCCTGGGGCGGACAGCTTTTCCGGCTTTTTCAACAGCAGCTGCGGCGACTCCTTCAAAATCTATTTTACCGACATCGTTCTGCAATTCCTCTGCCCAGCCGAAACCGTCTCCGCGGCGCGTAGTCAAGCTGAAAGTCGCGGAAGTCTCCAGGTGGCTCGCGAATACCCCCGCGCTGTTGGCAACAGTCGTGCGGGACCAGCCGTTGTCCAGGGTTCCGTACGCCGTCTGCCCGGCTCCTTTTGTTTTTTTAACCGTTTCATTTATCTTTTTCGCCCTGTCTTCCGGAGAAAACCCGGCGGTGTTTTCAAAATATAATTTTTCACCGGCCGGAGGAACCGGCAAAGGCTTCGGAAGCCCGAGCAGATGCCTGTCCTCTTTCTGGAATTTCAACATCCAAAGGGCCTTTTCAACGGTCCTTTTCAGACCGGCGGCGTCGGTCTGGTTCGTGGAGACTTTTGCCATTCTTCTGCCTTCCAGAATTCTTATTGAGACGTCCGTGGAAATTTTTGACACGTTCTGCGAAATTACGTTGTCCGCAAATCTCGTCAGGGAAAATTCCGCGGAAGAAATCAACGCTTCAACCGGCCGCCTGCCGGCTGAGGAAAAAATTTTCCCGCATATTTTTTGATGTTCTTTCATCCTTTCTCCCGATACGCAATAACCTAATGACCCAGTTACCAATTACTCTTCATATTTCTTCCCTTGTCACCTTATAATCTTATCACCTTTCACCGTGATTGTTCTTATGCGTTTTTCTGTGAGTTTTTTTATCTTCATTTCCAAAATGCATTATGCGGCTTTCCTTCGTAAACAGGGAAAGACCGTGTTCTTTTGTTTCCATCCATATCCTGAGCGTCTCTTCGTCTTTCACGATGTAGGTCTCAGGCAGGGGATGAACCATGACCTTGAATTTTTTGGCATTTTCCATGACTTCTTCCGCAAATCTCTCCGGAATTGAGGAAGAAGCGTTTTCAAGAATTTTAAAATTATTCCGGCTGACGCCAAGCAGATACAGCCGGCATCCAGGATTCGGGCCGACCACCACGGTTTTGTCGCTGATTATTTCAAAAGCTTCCTCCAGCCATTCCCTTTTTACGGCAGGCGAGAAATTAGAGAGAAAAACGGCTTTTTGCGCTCCTGCATTAAACGCCCACAGCATCGCGTTTTTTATTCTTTCCGGGGCATGTCCGCCTTTTACCTCCAAAAAACCGGGGTCATCCGCGTCAAGCCATGTAAGATTAGGATGTTTCATTGAACTGGCATAGGAAAGAACCATTGAAACGCTTTCAAGGCTTTTTGCGGTTTTGTACACGCCGTGAAGCAGGTCCGCATAAATGTGAACCGACCGCTCTATGCCGAAAGAATCTTTAAGCTCCGGAGGCATTTTCTCGGTTTCCGGCGCCTCTATAAGCAATACCGCGCATTTGTCGTTCATGATTTCCTATAAATTTTCTCAATATTATACTAAAATATTATTACTGAGCTTCGCAGAAATAATGGGCACGTTGGAGGCTCAGATTTGGATTGGATGCAAGGCGCGACGAATGAGCATAGCGTTCGCTATGTGAGTGAGGAGCAACGCAGCAGACGGCCAAATCTGAACCTCCCCTTTCCCCTGCGGGAGAAAGGGGCTGGCCGCTTTTTGGCTGCAACTGCGTCGTTCGTCGCTTACATATCATAGATATGCTCACTCCTCACTCCTTGCCCCGCATCATGTGCGGGGTCGGCTCAGCCAGCGTATCCATTATTTCTGCGAAGCTCAGTATTATGAAAATTTTGATTTACGGAGGCGTTTTTGACCCGCCGCATAAAGGACACTTCTCCCTCTTGAAATCAGCAGCGATACGGATAAAACCGGATATAATTTTCATAGCCCCCGCGTGGAAATCGCCTTTCAAGCCCGCCCCGCTTGCGAGTTTTACGGACAGAGCGGCCATGCTGAAACTGGGTCTCGGTCGGCTTCCTCAAAACATTAAAAAGACCATAACAATCCATCCGTTTGAATTTAAAAGAAAAAAAACGACTTATACTTCTGAAGTTCTCAAATATTTCTCAAAAAAATATCCGGCTTCAAAATTGTATTTTTTAATAGGGAGCGACTGTCTGAAAGATTTAGGAAAATGGAAAAATCTGTCTCAAATCCTAAAGCTTTCCACCATCGCTGTCGGGATACGAAAAGGGTTCGGCGCCTGCGCAGCAAACCGACGCAACAGTAAACCCCCGCGCCAATTTGGTTGGCGCGGGGGTGAATTTCTGGCGTTAAAAGGCAGGTTTCCGCCAATATCCTCAAGTAAAATCCGGACCCGCATCTGCGCCGGATACGACCCTTCCGGGATGCCCGAACCGGTAGAAAATTATATATTCAGAAAAGGACTTTACTTCAGCCGGGTCATAAAGCGCCTTAAAAAATATATGACTCCCTCAAGACTGGCGCACGCGGTTTCCAGCGCGAATCTCGGCATGAATCTTGCTGAAAAATACGGGATTAACCGTGGAAATGCCGCGCTCAGCCTCTTATTTCACGATATTGCCAAAGGATTCTCAAGCCGCAGATTAATCAGATACGTTTCCGGAAACAGGATTCGCGTGCCTCATATGGATAAAATCATATCCCGGAATCCCCGAATCCTGCATTCCTACGCAGGCGCTCACATTACGGAAAAAATTTTCAAGATAAAAAACAGGAAAATCCTGAACGCGGTGAAATTTCATACTCTCGGCAGAGCGCGCATGCCGCTTCTGGACAAAATAGTTTACGTGGCCGACATGGCATGCGAAACCAGAAGTTTTCCTCTTGCGGAAAAAATCCGGAAACTTGCCTTTAAAGACATAAACCTGGCTTTTAAGCTGGCCATCCGGACAAAACTGAATCATGTCCGTAATAATAATAAAGAGAAGATAATGTAAAATATTTTGCGCAATTTTTGACAAGCGCAAATAAAAAGCATTATCCTTCTATTTAGAAAAAATAAAAGTGAGGATAACCCAATAGGGCTGGCTGCATCCGTCCGGCATAAGGCCGGGGAGAGGGCTGCGGGAGAAGGTCGGCGATGAAAAGCGATAAGAAAGAACTGATTCTTCTCGGTATAGGCCTGAGCATAACGATGTGCCTTGCAGTAAGGCATTATTTTTCTTCTATTCCCGGCAACCTGCGGAATAATAAAGACATAGCAATTGCGGTGATAGAAAAAAAACCGAAGCTTCTTCTGTACCGGCCGCTCCCTCCCTCAGCGAAGCTAATGCTGCCCGGAAAAATGCGGCTGGACATGAAAGGAACCGATTATCAGAAAGCGCGGACTATTTTAGAGGGTTTTTCATGCGCCCCGGTTCATGGAACCGTCTTGTATGTCAACAATGAAACGGCCCGGATAAATCCGCATGATTTCCTGAACCTGATTAACGCCGCAAAAGGGGATTTGAAAAATTTTTTTAAACTTGCCGGAATCTTCCTGATGCTGAAGAAAAGCGCTGCATCCAACATACCTTTGCATGACCTTATAATAATATTCTTTGAAACCGTTAAAATAAATTCTCTGGATGTTTTTATAAACGAGCCGTCCCGCGA
>JACQWV010000138.1 GCA_016209085.1 Elusimicrobiota bacterium | reverse complement strand
GGCAAAATTTTTTTAAATTTTGCCATGAATGTTCCCCCTCTGTCCTTCACTTCGCTCAGGACGAGGGCGAGAACATCTACGAGACCGAAGCTTCGATGTTATGATGTCAAAGATCAATTCAGTAGATGGAAAATGAATAATTGAAATTTAACTCCCTATTCGATATGATGTTAAATACACCATATTGAAAGGGATTTAAATGGATACATTCCATCATACAGTAAATAAAAGAGAAGTCAAGCAGCATGCCAGTTTTGTGCTGCGCTTAGCCTTGAAATTGATAGCAATCACCGAGAATACACCGGTGGCAACCTTGATAGACATAGTAATCAGTGCAGCGGTACGTTGTACCTCAATAGAACAAACATGTCAGCACCATGAAGATGCTCCGTGCGGCAAAACAGTTCGGACCCATTTGGAACAGCAATTCAATGACATTCAAGATGTAGAAGTCCGGATCAATCGTGGGTTGCGCAATAACATTCCCAAACAACTACGCCGCAAACCGCTGAAGGTGGCCATAGATTGCCTGGAGATCGGTTACTACGGTACACCCGATGGTGAAGATGTACTACGCACTTCAAAGCCCAAAGATGGGACGAGCCGTTTTCACACATATGCCAGTGCCTATGTTGTGGAGAAGGGACAGCGTTACACTTTGGCGATAACCTTTGTCACCGCCAGCGATTCGATGCTGGATGTAGTTCGCCGCCTTAATAAAAGGCTCATCCAGTTGGCTATCCGAGTCGAACTGTATTTACTCGACCGTGGCTTCTACACCGTGGAAGTCATCCGATGGCTAATCACCTACAATAAGTCGTTCATTATGCCAGTGCGTGTGTTTGGCAAAAAGCCCAAAGAGGGCAAACCACTGACTGGCATGCGTCGACTGAAAGCCAGTAAAGTCTCGCACTGGGAACAGTATACACTGCATAGCCAGAAGGCCGGTGAGGTTACGTTTGACGTTGCCGTCTGTTGCGACAATTTCCGTGGCAAACGCGGTCGGCAAGGTAAACGCGCACGGCATGGACGCAGAACGCTGGTCTATGCCACATATGGTGTCAAGCATCACTCATTTGACTGGATTCGCGAGACATATCGATCACGCTTTGGTATTGAATCTTCGCACCGCCAAGTGCGGGCAATGAAAATTAAAACCACGACCACGAATACGGCGATGCGTTTCTTTTATCTCGGCATTAGCTTTATCCTGCGTAATATCTGGGTCTGGCTGCATTGGAACATTTTCTCTCAAAAACAGCGCGGCCCAGGTGGCAGAAAAATTCAGCTTTTCCGATTTTCACTCGATTTTTTGAAAGCCTGGCTTGGTGCGGTTATCGACGAAATCTATGGTTTATATGACCAAATTCCGGTCGACCAACTGCTGCCCGCAGAAATGTTACGTTCTGGTTGAGGCTATTTGTCTGGTATTCGGCTTTAGACTTCTCAATACTAGATTTTTCAAAGAACTTAGAGTATTTTAGGCATTTTCCAAGTACTCAATTGGCCAGTCCACGAACAGAAGTCATAATACGATTTGATATGCTTTAAGTGAGGGGGAAGTTTAAGAGAACCCTGTTTGAATTCTTTTCTGAATAGGGAGAGAATTGCGTATCTCCACATCTTTTTGATCGTATCATGGTAGAAATAGGCACTATTTATCCACTTATCGAGAGAAAAGGATAATCCACCTACTGTAGTGGAAAGATGAATATGAAAATTTCGTTTTAAATCTCTACCAGACGTGTGAATGGCTAAAAATATCCCAGGAATGAAGCCCCTTTGCCGTGCTAATTCTTTGATTATACCAGCGGCTATGGAAGGAATTTTATTCATCAAATGTCGATTGTACCAAAAGAAATCCCACAATTTTTGTGGCATTGTAAATGTGATGTGTTGCCATTTGGTATTTGG
>JACQWV010000139.1 GCA_016209085.1 Elusimicrobiota bacterium | reverse complement strand
GGCTATGACACTTGCGCCAAGCGAACCAGCCGAAATGTTCGCCGCTGTAAGGTTCGTAAGACCAGAACCGTTCAATGTGGCTAAAGTATCTAAATCAGTGTCCCACGCCTGAACATTTGTGCCTATTGCAAGGCCTAAGTTCGTCCTCACAAGATTGCTGCTGTAAAATCCTGCCAAGGCTATTGAACTTATCTTCAATAACCCTGAACCATCGCCAGTAATTGCACCCACATTTACTGCGCCGCTGAATGTACCCGTGGCCGCGATTATTCCATAATCTACTTTTATGTTTCCGGCAACGTCTAATTTTTCAACAGGTGTCTTGCCTACGCCCACTTTATCTGTAGCTGTAACCAGTGTTATATTTCCCCCGGAAGATGTCCATGGACTTGCCCCGCCCGCAGCAAGTGAACTCCAGGTTAATCCGTTATTTGTATAGTAAAGAAGTTCAGTACCGGTATCATAATATAGAGAACCAGCTCCTATGCCGGACGGAGCTCCTGCAAAATTTCCTATTCTTAATTGCGAGCCTGAGACATAAACATGGCTGGAAAATACTATTGCCTGTTGGTTGCTCGTGTTGAAAGCCGAGGCCGTGTTCATTACAAGGGTTCCCGTCATTGTGTCCCCTGCTTTTGCAACTTTGTCCGAGGTTACTATTCCGGTCAAAGCCGAGCCGTCCCCATAAAATTTGGTCGCGTACACGTCGCCTGCGCCGGTAATTCTGAACATGTTTGAAGCGCCGGTGGAAACCACAAGTATGTTTCCTGATTCTCCTGCTCCGGTTGAAACGTGCAGTCTATATCCTGGACTTACAGTGCCAACCCCCACATAATTATCATTGTTACTTAAATATACGAGATTGCCGCCGGATAACCATGGAGAGACTCCGCCTGCAGCAAGCGGGCTCCATGCTGAGCCATTCCAGAAATTAATCTGATTGTTAACCGAGTCATACACCATAGAACCAGCGCCAGTGGCAGATGGCAGTGTGGCATAATTCCCAAGCCTTAACTGGGAGCCGGATATCGTGGCATGGGTTGAAATAGTAACGGATTCAGCGGCAGAACCCAAATTGCCGGCATAAACAGCATAAGGCGCTGATAAAAGTCTTGTCCTCGGCGTCATGGGCGAATCAGCGCCTATCTGTATTTCAAGGTATCTTGAATCAGCGGAAAAAACAGAAGAAGGCAAAGCAGTAACGGTTCCCAGCGCGGCGTTGAATATTCCGTTGTCAAGGGTTATGTTCTGGATCTCGGTCCATAGAGCGCTGCCGCCTGTAGACACGTCAAAAATTCTGAAAGTTATGCTGTATGTCCCTGCCAATGGATTGCCTATTGAATCCACGAGCCTTCCCTGGTAGTTTAAGTAAGGCGGAGCAGCATTTAAATAAGTGGAGAGTGGAAAGTGGAGAGTGGAGAGTAAAAATATAATTTTCAACATCTTCCTTAAGTTTCTCATAATTGCCTCCAATTTGTTTAATAAATCAAATCGCTATATTATGCATGCCAAGGGCATGCGATTACTACGAAAAAATAAAATCGTACAGACACTGCTCCCTGATTTTTATATATGCAACGAAATTGCCATATCCCGTCCGCCTAAGGCGGATGGGGTTTTGAGTTATGAATTAGAGGTTATGAGTCGGGGGCAGGCGGGAAAAATATAGTTTTAAGGATGTTTATTAAAAAATTATTTGTAGAATTTTTACTACAATGTTGAATTTAGTCTACATTAAAATGTGGATTTTTTTCTACACCCCACCACTTCTCAAAGCAAAGCAGTAGAAGCCACTGCCGCAACGCAGGTTAGCAAAGCAACAGGAGAAGTGAAGGGGCAGGCAACCTATGATTCTATTTTTATTTTATATTCTTTCAATTTATAATAAAGAGCTTTTCTATCTATTCCCAGCAATTTAGTTGCTTTGAGTTTATTTCCGGCAGTTCTCTTTAAGGCTTCTGTTATGAGGTCTTTTTCTATGTTTTTAATAACCGGTTTGACAGTATTTTTTAAATTCAGGTCTGTTTTCTTTGTCAGTTCTTCGGGAGCCGCAGAAGCTCCCGCAAATTTAAGATTAATCTCTTTTGTTACAAGGTCCAGATGCTCGGATTTTATTTCATCATCCGCTATCAGAGCCGCTCTGGTAATCGCATTCTTTAATTCCCTTATGTTTCCCGGCCAGACATAAGATTCCAGAATTACAAAAGCCTCTTCTGAAATTGTTTTTACTTTTTTTTTCAGGGTTTTATTCGCGTCCTGAAGGAAAAAAGCGGCAAGCGGTCTTATGTCCTTTTTCCTTTCAGCCAGACCGGGGAGGACTATGGAAAACTGGTTCAGTCTGTGATAGAGGTCTTCCCTGAAAGCGCCTTCCTTTATGCAGGATTGAAGATTTTTATTTGTAGCGGTTATTATCCTCACATCAACCGGGATGTCTTTCTTCCCGCCTAAATGTCTTATCCTCCTTTCCTGAAGCACTCTTAAAAGTTTTGACTGGATTGGGAAATCAAGGTTTGATATTTCATCTAGAAAAAGAGTTCCGCCGAAAGCTATCTCAAAAAGCCCTAATTTTCTCCTGTCTGCTCCGGTAAAAGCGCCTTTTTCATAACCGAAGAGTTCGCTTTCAACAAGATTTTCCGGAAGCGCCCCGCAATCAAGCGCCACAAAAGGATTTTTGTTTCTGAGGCTCAGATTGTGGATATGCCTGGCCCACACCTCTTTGCCCGAGCCTGAAGGCCCGCTTAAAATCACCGTAAGGTCGGTCTTTGCCACCTGATTGGCAAGCTCCGTTACCTGCTTGATTTCAGGGCTGTCTCCGAACACGTTTCCGCCTGAATAAAAATTTGAGACATGGTTTTTCAACGCCTCAAACTCCTTTAAAAACCTTCTTTCCTTTACGGCTTTTTCAATCACCAGAAGAAGTTCGTCGTTGCCGAACGGCTTAACGAGATAATCAACTGCTCCCAGTTTCATGGCCTTAACCGCGCTTTGAACGTCCGCATGGCCGGTCAGAATTACTACGGGCAGGCTGGGGTCTTCCTGTTTGATTTTTTCAAGAACCACAAGTCCGTCTATGTCCGGAAG
The DNA here is from genome assembly GCA_016209085.1 of Elusimicrobiota bacterium. Lineage (GTDB taxonomy): Bacteria > Elusimicrobiota > Elusimicrobia > Elusimicrobiales > UBA9959 > JACQWV01. Next base: position 3,653 of record JACQWV010000139.1, on the reverse strand, counting down.
AACCATATCCAGGATTACGGACTCAAACGGCAGCGTCTCCGCCATTTCAAGAGCGGATTTTCCCGAGAAAGCCTGCGTGGCGCCGTATTTCTGGGTTCCGAGAACGGCTTTTAACACGTCGCTCGTGTCCCTGTCGTCTTCAACGATGAGTATATTCATGCTATTTTAGTGAATATCAACGACACAGTCGTGCCCTTCCCGGGCTTAGACTCAATGGAAATTCTGCCGCTGTGTTCGTTCATTATCTGACGCGCAAGATAAAGGCCGAGACCCGTGCCTGTTTCCTTGGTAGTAAAAAAGGGCTGATATAAATGCGAAAGCATGTTAGGGCTTATTCCCACGCCGTTGTCTGAAATAGTCAATGCCGCTTCGTTTTTAGCCGGGTCAAGACCGGTCCTTATCAAAATTTTTCCGGACTTTTCAGGGAGCGCTTCCACCGCGTTGGTGAGAAGGTTGTAAACAACGCTGTGAAGATAATGCGGGTCAAGAAAAACCTTCGGCACGTCCTGCATGTCCCTGGAAATGTTCACCCTGGAGGTCTTAAGAGAGCTTTCAAGGAGGCCGAGACAGTAATCCACTATTTCATTCAAAGAATACGGCCTGAGCTGGCATATCCCGCTTTTTGAAAAATCAAGAAGAGTTTTGACTATTCTTGAGGCTCTTGCGGCATTGCGTTCTATCAGAGCCATGCTGTTTTTTAAATCGTCGTCAAGATTTTCAAAAGAAAGCACAAGTTCAGCTGTTGAAAGTATGACATGCAGGGGATTTTTTATGTCGTGCACGAAAACGGACGTCAGCTGCCCGACCGAAGTGAGGCGGCCTAATTTCTTTGCCACCATTTGAAAAAAGTGGGGGTCCTTGAGGGCGATCCACTCATCCGGATAAACCGGAGACAGGGATATGCAGTATCCGGCGCAAACGCCCCTGTCGCCGAGAAGAACGCCGGTGAGAAACAGTCTTATTATGCTTTTTTGCAGGGTGAGGAGGTAAAATTTGTAATTCCTGACTATCTCTAATTCTCTGACAGACGACAGGAAATTGTCAAATTCGGCGTAATCCTTTTCAATGATAAGCGTCTTGAAATTCTTGTCGATTATGTCCGCTCTTTCATATCCGAGGATTTCCAGCGCAGCCTTGTTGATAAACCGCACGACGCCGTCCGGATCAATGACCATCATTTTTTCCGAAGACGCGTCAAAAAGACTGTCAAAGAGGCTTTCTTTCAACGTCAGGGTTTTTTCTTCTTTTTTCATCTTATCACTTTATTATCTTTTGTTATCTTTGAAAAAGGCAGAGCTTCGCTCTGCAGCTTATCACCTTATCACCTTTGGCTTGCTTACGTTAGTTCCTTTCTGTAATAATTGACGGTGCGTCTCGGCACTTTTAAACCATACTTTGAGCAGAGAAAACCGGCGATTTCAGAATCAGTATGTTTTCCCTTTAAATTAGATAAGGTCTGTTTTATTTTACCAATTATATAGTCTTTTTTGGGAACGAAAAAATCTTTCAGCATCATTTCTCCGCCGTCCGGAATTTTTATGCTTCTCTGATATATAATCCGGGAAACGGAACTGGGGCTTATCCGGAGTTCTCCGGCGAGCATTCTCTGCGATAAAGGCTTTAATTCCTTTTCAGTCCCGTAAAAAAACCCGCCGTGGAATTTTAAAATGCCTTCAATCACTTTATGCAGGCCGGTTTTTTTCCAATTTACGATTTTTATCATGTCCAGAAGACGGTTCAGATGTTTTGATTCTCCCGGACTTAACGCTCCCGCTTTCTTTATCTGTTTGAGAGCTTCCATGTTTACCGCGTAAATTCCGGAAGCGTAATGAGGGCTCGTATACTCTATGCGCAAGCCGTTTTCGTTTTTGGACACGATTGCCACAAGACGGGCGCCGAGACCGGGCAGTTCGGGAAGCGGGAGGTTTTCATAAACCGATAAAAATCTGTTGACAAAGTCCCTTATCATCCGGCGCTCATTCTCGTTTATGCGGCATATTTCCGCCGTATCCTTTAAGGAAAAACTTTCGTTTCCAAGAAAAAAATTTTCAAAATTCTCAGGCCCTATTCTCTGTATGAGTTTCACGGCTCCCGGGCTTTGGCCCAGGATATCCCCCGGTGAAACAGAGGAATCCAGCGCTTTGGTCTGAACGAGCCTTTCAATGCCGTATGACCATGCAAAACAGGAGTTTCTTATTCTTGTCTTTGTTATGGCTGGAGGAGAATTTTTTCCGCCTGCGGAAAGTCTTAAAAAAAGAGCATCGGATTCTATTTCCTTAATTATTTTCAGAAAGTCCTCTTCCTTTAATTTAAATACGGCGGAAAGCCTGAGGTCTATTCCAAGCCGAATAATGTTTCTTAATTCAATGCCAAGACGATTTTTTTTCTCCATGTCCATCCCTATATTTTACATCTTTTCAACTGCCGTTTACTGATTACTTGCTGTTAAGTTTTTGTTGTTACTGGTTACTTGGTTACTGCTGTTTGCAGTTGCCGTTGCTGTTACTGGTTACTGAATATTTTTGCTTCCTGCTTTGCCACTGGTTACTGCAGTTTACTGGTTACTGCTGTTTTGCTGTTCTCGTCTGAAAATTTGACAAATCATTCTAAGGATTAGTAAAGTAAATAAATACCTCCATCTTTAAGGTAGGGAGAATAAAACGGAGTTGAAAAATTATGAAAGTTATGACATCTGAAAAGAAAAAGATAACGATAACCGAAAATCAGGAGAAGGTGATTAAAGACAAATACCTGAAAGATGAAAAAACGGCGGAAGAGTTGCTGGAGCGGGTTGCTCATAATATTGCGCTTTCAGAAATAATATTTCATCCTGAAGCAGAGAAATGGGGGTTGTTTGAAGGGATAAAATGCAAAATAATAACCGGAGAGGCCGGCGAAGTAAAATATGGAAGAACCATTCTGTATCATCACGGTCTCAACGAGATGCGCGAGAGAGAAGAAAATTTCTTAAAACTCATATCAAATCTTGAAAAAATATACCGGAGTATTGACGAAGCCAGGGAAATAGTAGACGTCTGGCAAAGGCAGTTTTTTAATGCGATGGCTGAATTTAAATTCCTTCCGAATTCTCCGACCCTTATGAACGCGGGCAGAGAACTTCAGCAGCTGTCGGCCTGCTATGTTCTGCCTGTCCCGGATTCAATGGAAGGAATAGCAAAGGCCCTTACGGCGCAAAGTCTGATACAAAAAAGCGGGGGCGGCACCGGTTTTTCTTTCGGAAAGCTGAGACCCAAGGGCGATTTGGTCAAAAAAACAAGCGGGGTTGCATCAGGCGCGATATCTTTCATGAAACTCTTTGACAAAATGACCGACGTAGTAAAACAGGGCGGGACCAGAAGAGGAGCCAACATGGGAATACTGCCCTACTGGCACCCTGAGATAAAAGATTTTATAGAGCTGAAATCCCAAACCGGAGTGATGGAAAATTTCAACATATCCGTAGCCCTGGACGACAAATTCATGAAAGCCGTGGAAACAAATTCCACATTTGAACTGCTTAATCCAAGGACAAAGGAAGTAACTGGAACGATGAAAGCAAGAGAGGTCTTTAACACACTGGTGGAATCAGCCTGGACTACCGGTGACCCGGGAATAATTTTCCTGGATAAAATCAACAACACCAATTCCAATCC
>JACQWV010000071.1 GCA_016209085.1 Elusimicrobiota bacterium | reverse complement strand
TGCACTGCCTTATTTCACCAAGCATGTCACAGGAGTCGTTTGACGCAGAGCCGTCAACTGCAAGCCCCACAGGCACTTTTTTGTCTAAAAACATTCTTATCGGAGCAATACCTGAGCCAAGCCTTAAGTTTGAACACGGGCAATGAGCCACTCCTGTTTTGGTTTTTCCCATTTTTTCAGCTTCTTTTTCGTTTATGTAGACGCAGTGAGCAAACCATGAATTCCCGTCTTTAACCCATCCGACTGACTCCATGTATTCAAGGGGCCTCATTTTATGCGTTTTAACGCAGAATTTTTCTTCGTCAAGGGTTTCGGCTAAATGAGTGTGCATTTTTACTTTCCACTTTTTTGCCATCTCTGCGGTTATTTTCAAAAGTTCTGTGGTAACTGAAAAAGGCGAACAGGGCGCAAGCACAATCCGGGTCATGGAAAATTTGTTCGCATCGTGGTATTTATGAACAAGACGCTCGCAGTCTTTCATTATTTCACTTTCTTTCTGAACCACATCGTCCGGAGGAAGCCCGCCTTTTGATTTTCCTCTTGACATTGAACCCCTAGAGGCATGGAAACGCACTCCTAATTCCTTAGCCGCTTCAATTTCAGTATCTATGAATAAAGTACTGTTTTTCTCTGGAAAAACGTACAAATGGTCTGAACTTGTCGTGCAACCGGTCAGCAGAAGCTCTACAAGCCCGACCTGGGCGCTGACATAAACTGCTTCAGGAGTAAGTTTCCGCCAGATTTCATAAAGATAGATAAGCCAGTCAAATAGTTTTGCATCCTGAACAGCCGGGAGATTTCTGGTAAGAGTCTGGTAAAGATGATGATGGGTGTTTACAAAACCGGGGAGAACCACGCAGTTTTTTGCGTCAATGACATAATCAGCCCTGATTTTAAGATTTTTTCCGACCTTTTTTATTTCAGGACCTTCAATGTAAACCTCCCCGCCTTTAATCTCTGTGTTTTTGGCGTCCATTGTGGCGAGAACAAGCGCATTTTTGATAAGAATTGAGTTATAGTTCATAGATTTTTTTCACTTTTATTTTCTAAACTAATATTATAGTAAAATAAATTGTAGGGGTTTGATTTATCAAACCCGTTATTTTCGGGTGTCATAAATGCCACCCCTACAGGGCTCAATGTCATGGCGCCATAGGCGCCAGACCCGCCTCAGGCGGGAATTGAGGCCCTATATTTTAAATTTTATTTTTATTTGGAGATTTTATGAAAAATAAACCGATGTTTTTAACCGACGCTCAATTAAAATCCGAAGTGGAAAGATGTCTTTTTTGTGAGGAAAAGCCGTGCAAAGAAGCCTGTCCCGTAGATTGCTCTCCTGCTGATTTTATAATGGCGGTTAAGGTCGGAGAAAATTCCGACTACAAAAAATCCGCGAAATTGATTATGGGTTCAAACCCTCTGGGCGGTGTCTGCGGGGCAATCTGTCCCGATAAATTCTGCATGAAAGCATGCTCAAGAAAACTTTTTGACAATCCGATAAACATACCTGCTGTTCAGGCAACGATCATCCAGAAAGCAAAAGAGATGAAAGTCATGTCTGAATTTGAAAAACCAAAACCCAATGGAAAAAAAGTTGCCGTTGTCGGCGCAGGGCCCAGCGGCTGGGGAGCGGCTGCAGTGCTCGGTCAAAAGGGCTATCAGGTGAACGTTTATGACTCGTCAAATAAACCCGGCGGAATGTGCAGACTGATACCTGATTTCCGTTTGGATAAGCAGGTATTAATGACGGATGTGGAGTTTATAAAAACCTGCGGGGACATTCAATTAAAACCATGCAAAAAAATTCCCGACCCTGCTGTTCTCAGGAAAAATTACGATGCAGTGATAGTTGCCTCAGGCCTTGATTGTCCGATACGGCTTGGAATACCAGGAGAAGAACTTGCCGTGTCCGGCTATGATTATCTTGGCAGTCCCCCAGGATATCCCATCAAAGGCAAAAGGGTGGCAGTGGTTGGCGGAGGAGCAATTGCAGCTGACTGCGCAGAGACGGCAGTAAAAAACAGGGCTTGTGAAGTTGAGATATTATCTCTGGAAAAATTAAAAGAACTGCCGCTTTTTAAAAAAGAGATTGACGCTCTGATTGAGTCCGGAGTGCATATCAACGGACGGATAAGAGTCTCAGGCATTCTTTCCTCCAAAGGCGGATCCGCCCCAGGCGGAAAAAACGGAAAAAAGATTACAGGAATCAAAACCATTAATGTTTTTCTGCCTCAAGGAAAAAAGTTTCATCCTAACGCAATGAGAAATTGCCCCGGCACAGAACAGACGCTCAAGGGTTTTGATACGGTTATCATTGCAATCGGCGCAAGGCCGTCTATACAGAAAGCGGAAGGCAAAAGGCGGAAGGCAGAAGATAGCATGTTTTTCACAGGCGATGCTGTCAACGGGCCGGGCGCTGCTGTTGAAGCGGTTGCAAGCGGGAAAAACACGGCTCTTGAGGTTGACGCATACTTGAGAGGCGGCAAGGCGCCAAAGGCGCCAGAAAATAGAACAAAAAGCAGGACAGTACTGCAAGGGTTGAATCTTCTGCCCGTAGCAGTAACTTCTGAATTTTTCGGACGCAGGATTCTGTCTCCCTTCCTTCTTTCAGCAGCTCCCCCTTCGGACGGATTAGAACAGATGAAAAAGGCTTATGAGAACGGGTGGCCGGGCGGGATAATGAAAACGGCTTTTGACAATCTCCCGATTCACATTCCTTCGGAGTACATGTTCGTTTTCTCAGGCTCCACTTACGGCAATGCGGACAACGTCTCGGACCACCCTCTGGACAGAGTCTGCAGAGAAGTTTCAAAACTCATCAAAGAATTTCCTGACAGACTCACGATGGCTTCAACAGGCGGACCGGTAACCGGCAACGACGAGTCCGACAGAAAAGTCTGGCAGTCAAACACGAAAAAACTTGAAAACGCCGGAGCAATGGGAATTGAATACAGCCTTTCCTGCCCCCAGGGCGGGGACGGCACAAAAGGTGACATTGTGTCACAGGACCCGGAACTTTCAGCAAAAATAATAGACTGGATAATGCAGGCAAGCGACCCCTCCATACCAAAATTATTCAAACTCACAGGTGCGGTAACTTCTATATATGTAATAGTTGACGCCATAAAAAAAGTCTTTGAAAAATACCCTAATAAAAAAGCAGGGATAACCCTTGCCAATTCTTTTCCTGCTCTGGGTTTCAGGAAAAGAGAACATAGTAAATCTCTATCGCATAATCCATACCCCATACCCCATACCCTTTGGGACGAGGGCGTGATTGTCGGAATGAGCGGAGAAGGGATTGCTCCAATAAGCAACCTGACGATTTCCAAAGTTTCAAAATTAGGCGTCACTATTTCCGGAAACGGCGGACCAATGGATTACAAGGCAGCCGCACATTTTTTATCTCTTGGAGCAAAAACAGTCCAGTTCTGCACAATAGTAATGAAATACGGCTTTGGAATAATCAATGAATTAAACTGGGGATTGAGCCATCTTCTTGAAGAAAAAGGATTTAAATCTGTTAAAGAATTCGTTGGCTGTGCCCTGCCTCAAGCCGCAACGCCGTTTATGGAACTTCCCGGTCTTAAAAAAATTCCAGAAGTCCTGGAAGAGTTCTGCATGCACTGCGGCAACTGCACAAGATGCGGATATTTAGCCATAACCCTAAACAAGGATAAATTGCCTGTTGTAGATTCTTCAAAGTGCATAGGATGCTCTTTATGCACAAAGAGATGTTTTGTAGGGG
>JACQWV010000140.1 GCA_016209085.1 Elusimicrobiota bacterium | reverse complement strand
CAGGGAGCATTGCTCCCTGCACCTGTGGCCGCTGTGCGGCTTGTTCCGTATCAGGGCCTATGGCTATCAAACGGCCTATTTGACAACTTTTTTAGGCTGAAACGGGCTAATAGTCAATTTCAGGGGGGTGTTTTTGGGGTTGGAAAAAGAGGTCAAATCGTGCCCTATTATTGGGCATGATTTAGGGGACTTTCCTGACTGGTAGGTTTAATTTTCAGCAAGGGACATTAGCCTGGGGAATAAATGACTGCTCCCAGACAGGCACATAGAATGCTTAACTCCAGTTTCCCGATATCGTTTTGATTAATATAACCTTCTATTGAGGATCCATAGACTTCGTCACTAACATGAAGCGTCATGCCTTTCGTTGTGATATCCCATCCATCGTCCGAGGGAGCCAGATAGATTGCGAGGTAAATAGGTTTTGTCTTGTCGGTCCTCTTGTAAGTTCCAGATATGAAATATCCTCTAAGTACTGGCCCCGCCTGTCCGATGCTGATATCCACATTCGGCCCTTTGAGATGGTAGCCAAAGGAAAAATAATTTGGGAAAATAGGCTCCGCTGTGGCATTCAGGTCGCCATTAAAAACGATCACGCCGCTACTCCAGTTCCTGTTGCCAAGAACATTAAGTTTAAGGTTCTGTTCTGTAATGTAAAGCTCTTCGGGCCGGGACCAACTTACAGACATCTCAACGACGGTGATTGGTTCCTTTTCAGGGCTGGGAGATCTTACGGTATTCGGAGTAAATCCTTTGTGCGTCGCGACTGGCTGGGAGAGGATGGTTTTGTGGGCTTCAAACAGCTGGGTATCAAAAGACAAAGCCTCGGCAGCCAGGGTGGAGTGGTATGACACAACCATCAGCCACAACCAGGAAATAATTAGAAACGTTCTTTTCATAATAGTCTCCTATGTTTTTTCTATCATTTTTCCTTTTTTTGTTGGGAAAAATGGTTTTTGATTTCGCTTTACCTGTATATACCGGATTAAAGTCCAATCATGAATACTCTATCATCAATCCGCCAAATTACAAGAAATACTTTTGTCATATTTACAGTCTAACCTGTAAGAATTGGTTTAACAAGGGCTTTTAGGGAAATGAATCAGGGACCAAAAGACCTATTGTTGTAGTAGGATGATGCTTACATAGTGATTCGCTGAAAAATCTTTTTATTTCAATTTTTCCTTTCCTTCAGGGGTATCGAAAATTTTTAAGCAGCTGATTTTTCTTTGGCGGGTGCGGTTGTTTGCAATTCAAGGCATTTCTTTTCACCGCCCAATCTGGCCGTCAGTATCCAGTCGTAAAGGCCTTTTTCAATAGATACAATTATCGTTCTACCATCAATGGTTTTCTGCGCGTTTAATTCTTTGAGGGTTTTTTCAAAAATCAGTTTTCGCGTGCTTTTATGTTTATGCCACTTAGCCGCCGGTAGGGAAAGTTCTTTTATAAGGTCAGTCAGTCTTTTACTATATTCTGCGCCGTTCAGACTGATAAGTATCGGCTCTATAAAAAGTCTTATCAGAAATGCCAGCTCGCCGTGGATATGTGCCAGTTCTTTAGGTCGGCTTACAGTATGGCGTTCTAAAAGCTGAATGCTGAGCGGTGTTGAAAATTCAACTTTAAGGACGGTTTCAGTCTGGCCAAGTTTTTTTCTTTCGACTAGTTCTACATTATTGAGTAGACTGAATCCATAACCGGTTATATCTTTTAGATTCAGTCCCGTCAAATCCAAATAATATGGCATTGTTTTAATATCGTAGACCATCTTAGTGAGCCAAGTTAACTGCTCGCCACCGAAAGTCTTCCAATCTAAAGCCTTAGCCAGTTCCCTTATTGAGACATAACAATAACACGTGACTGCGCCGGAAGGATAAGTGTTTTTATGAGACCCTTGATCAACCCAGATGCTTTCTAACGCAGCCAGTATTTTTGCGTGTTCTGCTGTTAAAATGCCGCGTTCCCTGTCACCGGGTTTAATTTGCCCGCGAAATAATGGCACAATAGAAATTTTCCCATTAAGCGCCCTAAATTTGGCGAGAACCCGGTCGGATTTTGCCTTGTTAGTGGAAAGCGTAAAAAATGAAGAGCTAATAAAAGTAGCCCATGGAATGATTCCTTTTCCGTAAGGCACTGTCATTTTACTCTGTACAACCTCTCCTTCTATTTTTACCGGTTGGAGGTTGGTAAAAAGCATTAATTGTGTGTCTTCAAAATAGGTTTTAATCTTTTCCTTGGGAGCTGGGTTTTTTTGTTTTACTTTATTTGTCTCTATTTTATCTAACTGTCTTTTTAACAGGGCTGTTAGGTATTTAGCCGGGTTATGGACCTGCCCAGTTTGTATTTGATATTTCAGTTCGCCAAATTCTTCGGCTACTACAGATTCACCCAATTCTTTTAAAGCCTTTTCAAAGAAGGGCCGACTTTTATAATCCTTGGTTACATCAAGTATTTCATCTATTAAATATGAAGTCATTTTTTCTCCTTATTTGGATAGTTGTTAACAGTATCCTTTCAAAAAATCGTTAAACGATTCTAATCGTTATATTCTTAACGATTCTACAGCCCTGTTTTTCATTGAGGGACATTTTACCCATATGACATAGCTTTTTTACCCATATGACATAGCTTTAAGACAGTTTTTTACCCATATGACATAGCTTTTTAACCCAAAACCTATACCTTTCAGTAACCTGTGGATAACTTTAATACCGTTCTGGCATCCTCCTATATGCGTTCTTACCCTTCTTTAAAAAATTTAGATACAGCATCCTCAATAGTTCGTGTCACGGGGATACCTGTTTCTACTCGTCTAATCCAAAGTAGTTTGTGTACCTTGGGAGAAAGGTAAACCATTAACGATACCTTTTTGCCAGCGGCTCCGTGGGTTACCGTTCTATTTCCCTTCACCCAGGTTTCTGTCGCTGCCGCGGCTGTCGTCTTTAATTTTGGTTTCGCCATTTAATTACCTCCTTTGCAAGTATTTCAAATTCCAATGTTGCTTGGCTCTTACGTGCATACTCATAAATCGTTTGTCCTACAATGCCGGCCTCGCATAGAGCGATTCTCTGGCAAATTTCTGTTTTCAATATAGGGAGACCAAAAAGCCGGAGAGCTTCCCTCACCTCCTGACCTAAATTTGTGCCCACAACCTTTTTTGAAATTAGCAAGTATGGATTCACCTTAATACCGGCCGATATCTTACCTTCAGCCACCATGTCGATAGTCTTTTTTGAAGAGTCTATATCATATGGGCTCGGGGTAACCGGGATAATTGCAAAATGTGAGCTAGCGAACGCGGCCCTTTCAATCTGGCCGTTAGCCGGACCACAGTCAATAATCGTGAAAGCGAACTTTTGCGCCTCCTGGCGGAGTCTATCGCCGAAGTCGGTGAGTGTCCAGGGATTAGGAATAATGTGCAAGTTTTTGTGAAGCAGATCGGACGTCGGCTGCTTCTTGCGGGTGTTGAGCCAGTAACTTACTGTTCCCTGGGGGTCGGCGTCGATCAATAACACATTTTTAGATTTACTGGCGAGGGAACCAGCCAAATTAATAGCAATCGTAGATTTTCCCACCCCGCCTTTACCGTTGGTTATAGCTATAATCATTGTAAGAATATTTTAGAATAAATATTATTAAGTGTCAAGATATGTCAAAAGTAAAATACTACTTAAAATAAACATTGTTTGATATTAAGATACTATTAAGACTAAAGCACTATTTAAGGTAAACATTATTTAATATTAGAATACTATAAAACTGAAATATGATTTAGTGTTATGTGCCAAGTTGGCAAAAAGGCACGATTGTGTATATTCATTAGTTGAAAATTAAAATCTTTTTTTAAATTCTGCACAGGCGTCTTCCGGGGAGACATTGAGGTAAATTTCTGTTGTGGTTAAATGGTCGTGGCCCATAAACATCTGCAAATAGCGGGTGTTCAAGCCTTTCTTGATGCAGGTGACAGCAAAGGTGTGGCGCAGGACGTGGGGGGAAACCTTCTGGGTGATGCCGGCACGGTTTGCAACCCTCCGGACAATTTTTTG
>JACQWV010000037.1 GCA_016209085.1 Elusimicrobiota bacterium | reverse complement strand
CCCAATCAGGACGAAAGATTTGATTTGCCGGTCGTAGGCGTCAAAACCCTGGAAGCAATGTCTGCCGCAGGAGCCAGTCTTCTTGCAATAGAAGCCCGAAAAACCCTCATTCTTGAAAAAGACCTCTTTATTCAAAAAGCCGTAGACTCCAAAATCTCAGTCACGGTTCTTACCTCAGTAATTTAGTACAATAAGAAACTACTTTATGAACAATAAAAACAAGATAAAATTCGGCGTGATAGGGGCCGGCAAAATCGGCGCTTATCACGTGAGAACCCTTTCAAAAATGCCCGAGGTTGAGCTTGTGGGCATCTGCGACACCAATCACGTAAAATCCCAGATGCTGGCGTGGAAATATAATTCAATAGCGTATAAAAATTATTCTGACCTCCTCCCGCAGCTTGAAGCGGCTGTGATAGCGGTGCCGACCGAATTCCACGCAGAGGTGGGGCTTAAGGCAATGGAAAAGGGGATTCATTGCCTCATGGAAAAACCCATAGCGGATTCAGAGGACAATGCCAGGCGGTTGATTGAAATGTCTGAAAAAACAAGGACCATATTTCAGGTTGGCCACGTTGAAAGATTCAATCCGGCTGTCATTGAAGCGTTCAAACACATAAAGAAACCGAAATTCATAGCAATTGAAAGGCTTGGTCCCTACGACCCCCGCGTGGCAGGCATAGGAGTGACGCTGGATTTGATGATTCACGATCTGGACATACTTCTGACAATGCTGGGCTCTGAGATTGAAAGTTTTGAGGCAGTCGGGGCAAACCTGATATCCACGCACGAAGACATTTCAAACGTCAGGCTCAGGTTCAAGTCGGGCTGCATGGCGGACGTGACAGCCAGCCGCGTCACAATGGAAAGGGCCAGAAAAATGAGGATTTACCAGGAAGACAGCTACATTTCGGTGGATTTTGTTTCCGGCCGCGTCAAAATTTATAAAAGAAAAGAGCCTGTCGTAAAAAGTCTTGAAGACATTGAAGTCATTTTCCCCAAGATTGAAAAAAGAGAGCCCATCCGCGAGGAACTGTATCATCTGATAGACTGCATAAACCATTCCAAGACGCCGGTCCCCAGCGGCGAAAAGGGGCTGAAAGCCCTGAGGCTTGTCCTTGACATAGTTGACGGGTTAAAGCGGTATGAGTTGTCCTCAAAACACCCGGATGCCCTTCCCTCCTTTTTCCGGTCAATCTCGGACATCGGCAAGGCCGCAAAAGTTGTGGTTGAAGAAACCATAAACAACGCCGGAATGGATAAAACATAATGGCTAGGATTGTTCCGACAACAAAAAACATTCTGGTAATAGCAGGCGACCCGTCCGGCGATCTGCACGCCTCAAACCTTATAACGGCCCTGAAAAAAAAAGACCCGGGTTTTTCAATAAGTTCTCTGGGCGGGGTCAGAATGCAGGAGGTCTCTTCGCATTTCATTTACAATCTTGCTAACGTCGGCGCAATGGGCTTTGCCGCTCCTATCCGGCATTTCGTGCTCTGGGTCAAGCTGATAGGGCTTGTGAGGAGATACCTTGAGGAAAGAAGGCCCGCCTGCGTGATAGCGGTTGATTTTTACGGGTTTAACCATCAGATTCTGGGCCTGGCTCATCACAGGAAAATCCCCGCGTTTTATTACATCAGTCCGCAGGTCTGGGCTTCAAGGCCGGGCCGGGCAAAGCGCATAGCAAAACTTGTCAAAGAAATATTCCTGATATTTCCGTTTGAAAAAGAGATTTATGAAAAAGCCGGGGCAAAATGCGAATTCGTGGGCCATCCGCTCATTGACCTGGTTCCCCCGCCAACGGCTGGGCCGGCTGAAAACAAAAAAGGGGCGTGGAGAATAGGAATTCTGCCGGGCTCCAGGCTTCAGGAAATAACAAAACACCTGACGGTATTCGTGGAGGCTTTTTACAAAATAAAGTCGGTTTATCCGGATTCCAGGGCGTATCTCTTCGCGGTGCCGGAATTCAGCGATGAAACGCTTAAATCAATGCTTGCCGGAATAAACCCTCAAAGCGCCGGGGAAATTGAAATAGTAAGAGAATTGGACTATAAAATCCGCTCAACAATGGATTTCTCTTTCGCAAGCTCCGGCACGGCAACCCTTGAAAACGCGCTCATGGGAGTGCCCATGGTGGTGGCTTATAAAATGCCGGCTTTGACTTATCAGGTAGCCAAAAGACTCATAAAAATTCCTTACATTTCTCTTGTCAACATTCTTCTTAAAAACGCGGTCGTAAAAGAGCTTGTCCAGAAAAAAGCGGTTCCGGACAGACTGGCTCAGGAAGCGTTTGCGGTTTTGAACAATCCCGCGAGGGTAGAGAAAGAAAAACAGACTTTGACAAGCGTCAGGGGAATGTTGGGCTCGCCCGGAGTGGCCGCAAGGGTGGCAGAAAGAATCCTGAATTACCTGAAACAATGACCCCACTCGTTAAATCTCTCTTGGACTACATAAAACCGTACAAGGCAAGGCTTTTTCAGGCAATGCTTTCCATGACCGCTCTTGCAATGGTAAAGGGAGCCATTGTCTACATACTAGGACCCATCATAGACAACATTTTCATCAAGAAAAACCTCCAGATGCTTTATCTGGTAATCATCGCCCTGCCCGTGATTTTCGCCTTGAGATTCGTTCTTGAATACATAAACTGGTACCTGATGAGCTGGATAGGCCAGAAAGTGGTGCAGAAGATACGGCACGACCTTTTCGTGCACGTTCACAGGCTTTCAATAGAGTTTTACTGGCGAATGCGCTCCTCCGACGTCATCTCAAGGGTAATCAACGATCTGACCAACGTCCAGAACGCGGTGCAGTTCGTGCCCGTGTACATGATACGCGACGCATTCACCATAATAGCCATCATGTTCGTGCTTTTTTACATAAACTGGAAATTCGCCCTGATATCCATGGCCATAATTCCCCTCGCTTCCGTAATTATAAAAATTTTAAGCGAAAAAATGAGGCGTTCAAGCGTGGAAAGCCAGGCCGTCATGTCCGAAATTTCGCACAAGTTCCAGGAAAATCTCCAAGGCATCATAGTGGTCAAGGCCTTTAATTACGAAGAGGAATCAATCAATAAATTTACCAGAACCAACGACGATTTCTTTGCCAAGATCATGAGGTATCTCAGGGCGGCCGCAATTTCAAGCCCCCTGATGGAATTCGTGGGCGGAATGATTCTCATAGTGATGATTTATCTGGGCGGGATGGAAGTTTTTTCCGGGAAAATGACCACCGGTATGTTCATGTCTTTTATAGCGAGTTTTTTCACCGCTTATCTGCCGATAAAAAACATAGCCAACCTGAATTCCAGGATACAGATGGGCATTGCTTCGTGGGAAAGGATATATCAGGTGCTTCGGGAAAAACCCAGTGTGGCGGTTCCGGTTCAGGGAAAAAGGATAGTAAAACTTTCCGGCTCCATAGAATTCAGAAACGTGAGCTACCGGTACCCGGCAGGCAGGGACTTTGTTCTCAGGAATCTGAGCTTCAGGATAGAACCGGGAGAAGTCGCGGCTTTTGTGGGACCAAGCGGTTCCGGCAAGACCACGATAATTCATTTATGCCTGAGGTTTTTTGACCCGGTTGAAGGAGACATATTTTTTGACGGCATCAATCTCAGAGAACTGGACATAAGGGATTTGAGAAGCCACCTGGGTCTTGTGACGCAGGATACGATTCTTTTTGACGACACAGTTTCAAAAAACATAATCATAGGCAAACCGGACGCCTCAAAAGAAGAAATTGCAGCTGCCGCAAAAGCGGCCGATTCCAATGATTTCATAACCGATCTGCCCCAGGGCTATGACACGGTTCTGGGAGAGCGGGGCTTGAGGCTTTCAGGGGGACAGCGCCAGAGGCTCGCCATAGCAAGGGCCATGGTGAAAAAACCCGCCGCGCTTCTTCTGGACGAAGCCACAAGCAATCTGGACGCTGAAAGCGAAAAAACGGTTCAGAGCGCAATTGAAAAAATACTTTCAGGAAGAACAGTGGTCATGGTGGCGCACAGGCTTTCCACCGTAAAAAAAGCCGACAGGATTTTCGTCCTGTCCCGCGGAGAAATAGCCGAGTCGGGACCGCATGAAGAGCTCATGAAAATGGACGGGGTTTACAGGAAACTTTACGAGGTGGCGGGGTGAATACTGCCATAAGCAGCCTGGCGGCCATGATTTGCACCCTTGCCGGCGCGTTCCTTGTGTTCGGATACGGGGACCAGAATAAAAAATTCCTGTCAAGAACCCTTGCTTTTTCGTCCGGGATACTCGTTTCTGCCGCTTTTGTGGAAATTCTGCCCGAGGGTTTCGCTCTCGGTTCTTCCAACGCTTCTTTCGGATGTCTGACCGCCTTGTTTGTTCTCTTTCTTCTTGAAAATTTTACGATATTCAATACCTGCAAGGAATACGTGGAAGGCTGCGACATTCATGCCATGGGAACTTTTGCGTTTATGGCAATGTCTCTCCATTCCCTGACGGACGGATTCAACATAGCCGTGGGATTTGGTTCTTCAGGGACCGCCGGACTGAACGTTTCTCTGGGTATCATTCTGCATAAATTCGTAGACGGGATAACGATAGTTTCAATTCTCCTGCACAGCGGGAAGACCGCAAAAAACTCCATGTGGCTCGCTTTTATTCTGAGTGTCATGACCCCGCTTGCGGCCCTGGGGGTTCAGCCGGCGCTGGGGAGCGTTCCTGAAGCCGCAATGGCGTTTCTTCTGGGTTTGAGCGGCGGTTCGTTCGTATACATATCTCTGGCGGATGCTCTGCCGCGTTTGCATAAAACGCCGGACAGGATGCTTCCGCCCGCGTTTCTGGCCGGCTGCGCGGTAGTGTTTTTGATACACAGATTAGCAGGAAATTAAAATAGTGGTTAGTGGCGAGTGGTCAGTGGTTTGTCGTTAACTATCCACTCTTCACTATTCACTAATCACTGTAGCTAATATGGAAATTCAGGAGCTTTTAAAAAAATTCAGGGAATACTCCAATCAGGAACCTACCCTGATTGAACTCGCTTACCAGTTTTCAAAAGAGGCGCATTTAAATCAGACGCGGGCTTCGGGTGAAATATATTTTACGCACTGCATGGCCGTTGCCGAAATTCTCGCGGATTTCAGAATGGACATGGAAACGGTATCGGCAGGCATGCTTCACGACGTGCTGGAGGACACCAAAACCCCGCACGAGGTTCTTAAAAAAGAATTCGGAGAGGAAATATACAACCTCGTTCTCGGAGTCACCAAAATAGATTCCTTGAAATTTTCAAGCAGGGACGAAGCCCAGGCCGAGAACTGGCGCAGGATGCTGCTTGCCACGGCAAAAGACATAAGGGTAATAATCATTAAACTGGCCGACAGACTGCACAATATGCGCACTCTTGATTATCTCTCTCCTGAAAAACAGGTTGAAATCAGCCAGGAGACAGTTTCCCTTTACGCTCCGCTGGCGCAGAGGTTGGGCATGTTTGAAATAAAATCGGAACTGGAGGACCTGATCTTCAAGCATCTGCACAAATCAGAGTATGAAAGCATCTTTGCGCAGGTCCAGTCGCAGTTCGCCAGAAGAGAAGAGTCTCTTGAAAGATTTAAAAAAGAGCTTGAAAAACATCTTTCCTCCTCTAACATTCCCTACAGACTGCTTTCAAGAGCCAAAAATTTATATTCCATTTACAGGAAAATGCAGATTCAGAATAGGCCTTTTGAGGAAATTCAGGACGCTTTGGGCGTCAGGATAATAACCGATAGCATACTGAACTGTTACGCGATACTCGGGGTCGCTCATTCGGTTTTCAAACCCATAGCAGGAACTTTCACGGACTACATCTCGGTTCCGAAGATGAATCTCTACCAGAGCCTGCATACCACGGTGGTGTCCCCCTCGGGCGACCCGGTTGAAATACAGATAAGAACGGAGGACATGCACAGAACCGCCGAGTACGGAATAGCGGCTCACTGGAAATACAAAGTAGGCGAAAAAGAAAAAGACGACCATCTCAACGAAAAACTCAACTGGCTCAGGCAGTGGATAGAATGGCTGCAGGACATGTCCAGCCCGCGGGAATTCATTGAGAGCTTTAAGACCGAGCTGGATCTTGACCAAATATTCGTGTTCACGCCCAAGGGCGAAGTGAAAGCCCTGCCCAGCGGTTCAACGCCCATAGATTTCGCCTATGCCGTGCACTCCGACATAGGAAATGCGTGCATCGGAGCGAAAATCAACAATAAAATAGTAAAACTTGAATACCATATTAAAAGCGGGGAAATAGTGGAAATACTAACCAGAAAAAACGCGGTTCCGAGCCCGGACTGGCTTAAAATAGTCAGAACCGCGCGGGCGCGCTCAAAAATACGAAAATATCTGAGAGAGCATAAATTATTGGAAGAATGAAAATATTTTTGCTATTCTGTTTATAATGACATACGTTCTTGTTGCAATCATAACCGCTCTTCTCGCGGTTCTCGGAATCCTTCTGAGAAAAATCTACCGGTTTGGACTTGAGCGGTCCAGCCAGCCGGAGATTAAAGAACAGGACGAAATCCTGCGCAACACGTGGCAGAGATTTGACGAGCTTCTTGCAAGCCTGCTCAGGATACATGAAATCGGCGTGGTAAACGTCGGCTCCATAAAAAAAGAAGATTTTTATCAGGCTGTTTTAACGAGCGCCTGCGACATAATTTCTTCCCACAGGGGCTCCCTGATGGTTTTCAACGACGCGGCCAAAACGCTTGAAATAGCCGCGTCCCGGGGCATTTCAAAGGACCTTGTTGAAACCATAAGAATAAAGCCCGGAGAGGGCATAGCAGGCAGGGCGTTTGAAAAAGGCGAGACGATTTTCGTCACCGATCCCGCGCACAACACCCAGTACAAGGATTATCTGGGCAAGGAAGAGCAGGACGAGCCGTTTATCGCCATACCCCTGAAAATAAAGGAAAAGCCGCTGGGCGTTTTAAATCTCCATCTTTCAAGGGAAAAGGCCTCGTTCAGCGAGTATGATTTAAAATTCCTGTCTCTTCTGGCAGGCGGAGCAGTCACCACTCTTGAAAACATCAAGCTCTATGAGAGCATAGAGAATTTTTATCTGGAAATGGTCCAGACTCTGGCAAGAATAATAGACGCCAAGGATTCGTATACCGGCGACCATGCCGGAAGGGCGCGCAGAAAAGCCAGACGTCTTGCCGAAGAGCTGAAAATGCCGGAGCAGATGATTAAATACGTGGAGTATGCGGCTCTTTTGCACGACATAGGCAAAATAGGAATAGACGGCGTGATACTTTCAAAGCCCGGCAAGCTTACCAACGAAGAATTCATTGAAATAAAAAAGCATCCCATAATAGGATACCAGATTCTCTCCCCCATTCACTTTCTCGGCCCGGTTGCCCAGATGGTTTTGTACCATCAGGAATGGTACAACGGCAGCGGCTATCCCGAAGGACTTAAAGGCGGGGAAATCCCGCTCGGAGCCAGAATAGTAGCGACGATTGACGCCTGGGACGCAATGCGCTCCGACAGGCCCTACAGGAAAGCCCTTTCAAGGGAAACAGCGGTTGAAGAACTGAAGCGCGGGGCAGGCAAGCAGTTTGACCCGCAGGTGGTTGAAACGTTCCTCAGGCTTGAAGAACAAGAATGGAAAACGGAAAACAATAATCACACCCCTCATGTTAATAATAATCCCCACTCCGATAGGCAATCTTGAAGACATCACCATAAGAGCCCTAAAATTCCTTAGAAACTGCGATTTAATATTGGCGGAAGACACGAGAAGAACCCTGAAGCTGATTTCCAGATATTCCATTAAAAAACCGCTTTTCCGGTACAACGAACACAGCGAAAAGTCAGTAGCCGAAGCTATGAGGCTTCTGCTTGCCGGAAAAAACGTCGCTCTTGTCAGCGACAGCGGGACTCCCTGCATATCGGACCCGGGATGGAAGCTGGTTAATCTTACAAGGCAGAACAAAATAAAGGTTGAGGTTCTGCCCGGTCCATCTGCCCTGACGGCCGTTGTTTCAGGCTCGGGCTGGCCCGTAAATTCCTTCGTATTTCTCGGATTTTTGCCGCGCTCCAGGGGAAAAATATTAAAAGCCCTTAAAAGCGTTTTGGAAACAGGTAGGATAGCTGTTCTTTATGAATCTCCCTACAGGCTCAAAAATCTTGTTGAAATCGTGTCAAAGGAAATATCCCCCGCAGCGGAACTCGCAATTCCCTACAGGCTCAAAAATCTTGTTGAAATCGTGTCAAAGGAAATATCCCCCGCAGCGGAACTCGCAATAGCAAGGGAAATTTCAAAAGTCTTTGAAGAATGGATTATCGGCAGGGCAGAGGATATTTTAAAGGATATCAGTGGCCGGAACATAAAAGGAGAAATTGCGGTTTTAATCAGGATGAACAGGAAGACCGTCAATAATGAATCGGATGAAGGCAAGGGTAGTCAATTTTAAAAGAATTCAAAACAAATGCCTGAAGAAAATAGCCGGCGCTTTAAAATCAGGCGCCGTGATGATATGCCCTACCGACACCATTTACGGCATAAGCGTTTCAGCCCGCGTCAGGAAAAGCATTGAAAAAATCCGCAGAATAAAAAAAAGAAGGGATAAAAAACCTTTTATAATCCTTGTAGATTCAATTAATTCGGCAAAGAAAATAACCAGGTTCAACGGCCGGGCGCTCGTTCTTGCAAAAAAATTCTGGCCAGGGCCTTTAACCATGATTTTAAATGCAAAAACCGGCTCCAAAAAAATCGCAATAAGAATTCCGGGCCGCGCAAAACTGCGCAAACTCATCGGATATCTCGGCTGTCCCATGGTTTCCACAAGCGCAAATATCTCCGGCCAAAAACCGGCAAACAATGAAAAAGCCCTGATAAAAAGATTCGGCGGTCTTGTGGATTACATGCTCCTGGCAGGTCGTGTTTCAGGACTACCTTCCACCATTGTTGATGTGTCTTCCAAAAAGATTAAAATAATAAGACAAGGGGCCGTTCCAAAACGAAAAATTCTGGATTGTCTGGAAAACAGGGAATAGCGTAAATAGAGATTAAGTGATTAAGTAATTGAGTAATTAGGGATGACTTCTCCCTTTAGGAAAGGGAGATTGAGAGGGATTTGAAAAAATAATGGAATACGAACTTAATCTCTTAATCACTAAATTACTTAACCACTGATTTATTAAATGAGAAAAATTTTGTTTGTTTGCACCGGAAACACATGCAGGAGCGTCCTGGCGCATTATTATTTCATCAAATTGGCGCAGGGAAAAAAACTGAATATTGAGGTCAAGTCCGCAGGGGTTGCCGTTGCACAAGGGATATCTTCGCCGGAAATCGTCCGTAAACTTCTTGAACAGGAAGGAATCGGGGAATTCAAACACGTTCCAGCGCAGATAGACAAACAAATCATTGGCGAGGCGGAACTGATTCTCGGCATGACCAGTGACCATAAACAGCTTCTGGCTGCCATGTTCCCTGAGGCAGCGGGAAAAACATTCGCTTTAAACGAGTATGCGGGCTTGCCGGACAAGGACATAGAAGACCCTTTCGGAGCGTCCGACGAGGCTTATAAAGCCGTTTTTGAAAGTATAAAAAAAGCGGTTTCCGAAGTATTAAACAGACTTGAAAAAAAGTAAAATAAAAGCTATGTACGAAGAACTAAAAAAAGCGGATTCCGAAGTTTATGAGGCGGTAAGGGGAGAGGTTTTAAGACAGCAGAACAAATTAGAGTTGATAGCTTCCGAGAATTACGCTTCAAAAGCGGTTCTGGAGGCGCTGGGTTCTGTTTTAACAAACAAATACGCTGAGGGTTACCCGGGAAAAAGATACTACGGAGGATGCGAATTCGTTGACATTGCGGAGCAGACAGCCATAGACAGGGCAAAACAGCTTTTCAACGCGGAACACGCCAATGTCCAACCTCACTCAGGCACGCAGGCAAACATAACCGTTTACACCAGCCTTATAAAGCCCGGGGACACGATAATGGGGCTCAACCTGTCCCACGGCGGCCATCTTTCCCACGGACATCCCCTTAATTTTTCAGGAAAATATTTCAATGTCGTGGCTTTCAGCGTGCGACAGGATACAGAGACCATAAATTTTGAAGAAGTGCGCAAACTTGCGCGTGACCGCAAGCCCAAGCTGATTCTTGCGGGCGCCTCAAATTATTCAAGGGTTTTTGACTGGAAGCAGTTTAAGGAAATAGCTGATTCAGCCGGCGCGTTTCTTGTCTGCGACATAGCGCATTACGCGGGCCTGATAGCAGCAGGCATATATCCCTCGCCGGTTCCTTTTGCGGACGTGGTGACTTCCACCACGCACAAGACGCTCAGGGGTCCAAGAGGCGGGTTTATTCTTTCAAAAGCCGCGCATTCAAAGGAAATAGACAAAAACAATTTTCCCGGCAACCAGGGCGGGCCTTTAATGCATGCCATAGCAGCAAAAGCAGTCTGCTTCGGCGAGGCCCTGAAACCCGAATTCAAAACTTACCAGGAACAGGTTCTGAAAAACGCCCGCGCCATGGCAAAGGAATTAGCCAGCATGGGATACAGGATAGTTTCAGGCGGCACCGACTGCCACATGTTCTCGGTTGACCTGAGACCGAAAAACGCCACGGGCAAGGAAGCAGAAGCGGTTCTGGATAAAGCAGGCATAACCGTGAACAAAAACACGATTCCCTACGACCCGCAGAAGCCCATGGTTACAAGCGGAATCAGGATAGGAACGCCTGCCGTGACGACAAGAGGAATGAAGGAAAAGGAAATGGCTGAAATAGCCGCCTACATTGACGAGGCTTTGTCCGGCAGGGACAATGAGAAGGTTTTAAAAGACATAGCGGATAAAGTCAAAAAATTCTGCTCAGGATTTCCGATTTACGCCGGGTTTGAGAATTACTGCTTCGGGAGTTCAAGAGCGAGCAACACAGGAGAAAGGTTATAAGGTTACAAGGTGATAAGGTTATAAGTTACTGAGCTTACTTATCACCGTATCAACTTATCATCTTATCACCTTGCAGTGTTGGGGAAGGGTGCGACAAAGGCGGAGGTAGGATAATGAAGAAAAATTTATGCGCGATTGCGGTGATAGGCGGGAGCGGTCTGTACGACATGGAGGAATTCAGGGATAAAAAAGAGATAAAAATAAAAACTCCTTTCGGCAGTCCTTCCGATTCAATCATTACCGGCAAAATTTCGGGAACAGCCTGCGCTTTTCTGCCGAGGCACGGCAGGGGGCACAGGCTTCTGCCCTGCGAGATCCCCCAGAAAGCGAACATTTACGCTCTTAAATCCATGGGCGTTAAAACCATAATATCGGTCAGCGCGGTCGGCTCCCTGAAGGAGGAATTCGCTCCGACTCATTTCGTTTTTCCGGACCAGCTGGTGGACGAGACAAAGAACAGGGAATGCAGCTTTTTCGGCAAAGGGGTCGTGGCTCATTTTCCCATGGCGCATCCTTTCTGCGGAAATGTCCAGAAAATGATGCATGAACAGGCGGAACAAATGCGGATAACCGCTCATTTCGGAGGGGTCTATGTCTGCATGGAGGGGCCTTCGTTTTCCACCAGGGCCGAATCGGAATTTCACAGGAAAATGGGTTATTCAATAATAGGAATGACAGTTGCCGCCGAGGCAAAGCTTGCAAGAGAAGCCGGCATCTGCTACGCGCCGGTTTCCCTTGTCACGGATTACGACTGCTGGAAAGAGGGAGAGGAAGTTGACCAGGAGAGTGTCCTTAAAACCCTCAGACAAAACGTCGCAAACATCAAAAAACTTCTTGCAAGGGCAATTCCGCTAGTTGAAGAGATAGACGCGGAATGCGAATGCGCCGGACACATAAAAACTTCCGTGCTGACTGCAAGGGAAAACATTCCGGCAGGAATTTACAGAAAACTCAGATTGATACTGGATGAGGCTTATGAAAAAGCAAAAATCAGCTAAACGCAGAAAAGGCAAAAAAAAAGTCAGCAGGAAAAACTGGGTCCGGGTCGTAAGAAAAAGACTGATTGAATCCGCCAAGAAAGCCCAGAAACACTCATACTGCCCGTATTCAAGGTATCCGGTGGGAGCGGCCGTAATCGCGGAATCAGGAAGACTTTATACCGGCTGCAACGTTGAAAACGCTTCATTCGGACTTGCGTGCTGCGCCGAGAGAACCGCCATATTCAACGCGGTATCCCACGGAGAAAAGAAAATAAGGGCAATCGCCATAGTGGCTAAATCCGCAAAGCCGTGCGGCGCGTGCAGGCAGGTCATACTTGAATTTGCGCTTAAAGACGCGGAACTGATTTACGTGGATTGGCAGCCGCTTGAGAAAAAAGAAAAAGTGACTTATACAAAAGCCTCAAAAATTCTGCCCAAACCCTTTAATCCGTCAGAAGCAGGACTTTAACACCAGTGCATAGTGAATAGTGGCGAGTGGTTAGTAAAAAAATAGTCGCTATCCACTAATCACTAACCACTTTGGTTGGAGGTGCGACACAAATGGACATAAACACGCTGAATAAGATAACAAAATGGATGAAAAGCACGGACCTTGAAGAAGTTACTTGGAAAAGCGAGCACGGAAAGTTCAGCCTGAAACTTCACAACGCCCAGCCTGCCCATCAGGTAATCAGCCAGACCACGCTTGAGCCGGCGCTTGCGCCTTGTATAGGAATTTTCAGATTTGCCAAGCCCGGCAAGACCAATCTCGTAAAGGAGGGCATGAAAGTCAAAAAAGGGCATAATCTTGGTCTGGTGGAAGCCGGAAAGAATTTTAAAACAGTGACTGCCGCCCAGGACGGGTTTGTCAAGATTGTCTGCGTTGAAGACGGCAAGGCGGTTGAATACGGCCAGCCTCTGTTTTTTATAGAACCTAAATAGAGAATAGAAAATAGTGATTAAGTGATTGAGTGATTACTGAGTTGCGCAATTTACTTGATTTCTTAACTTTATGAAAAAACATACGGCCATAAAATGCGTTAAATGCGGGTATGAGTCAAATGTCATAAGCGATACCTGCATAAAATGCGGCGGCCGTCTTGAAAGAGTGTGCGGGGAATGCGGATTTTCCAATTCTGTTGAAAAGAATTATTGCGACGAATGCGGGAGACTTCTTGCTCCCAGAAACGAAGACAAAACCGGTAAAACAGAAGAGATGCCTCAATTCGTCGGCGCTACTGGGCAGGAGAAAAAACCGGAGCTTGAAATAGAATCCATAACCGAGACCATGTTCGGGATGCCGGCCCCGGCGCAGACTGCCAGAAAAGAACAGAAAAGTCCCGTAGAACAGAAAAAGACGCAGATTCCGGAACCGGAAGTTTTTTCAGACATCCGGCGGCCCGGCGAGCGTTTTAAATGGCTGGTTCCGATAGGATTCGCCGCGTTTTGTCTGTTCGTTCTCGCTCTTGTAATTTACCCCCGCGTCCCGAAAATCCGCCTGATGATGACTGCAAAGAGCTATTTAAAAGAGCTCGCAAAAGGAAATTATGAAAAGGCGTATGAAATGCTGTCCACGAACTCAAAAGCCTCCTGCGCTTTAAAGGATTATATAAACTACAACAGGGAGTATTATTCCAAAATCGGCGGGTGGGAATTCCAGGACATGAAAATTTTTATAATGGAAAAGAACGCTGCTCTGATAAAATACAGGCTCAGGGAAGGAGATTCAGCGTGGAAGGACGATTATATTTCTTTTGTGCGCGAGCGCGGGGAGTGGACAAGACCGTATATCTGGAATCTTTTTGTGCCCATTGACGAGGCCATTGCCAGGCAGGATTACAGCCAGGCTCTTTTTCTTGCGCAGAAACTGAATCTTACGGACCCGGTTGACCCCAGGACCTGGGGATATTTGTGCGCGGCCGAGTATTTGATGGGGTTTTATGAAAAGGCGCTCTACTCGTGCAGAAAAACCCTGGAATCGGTCCGGATATATCCGGTCGGATTCGGCAAGGAAGAGGTATTCGGGTTCGGCTTCTACATAGCAGACAGTCTGCGTTATTGCAAAAAGTATGCTGAAGCCGTGAGAGAATATTCCAATCTGCTTGAGAATTTTAGACCGGATCTCAAGGAAAAATGCCTTATTATCATGGGCAGGGCGGACTCCATGGTGAGGCTCGGCAAGTACGATGACGCATTTAACGATATGCTTGACGCCGAGGCGGTATGCGGAGACGAAGTCAAGGCTGACGCCGTGTTTCTGCTCAACATGCACGTTTCAGGCCCCGAATACAGGGTGATATTAAGGCAGGGAATAGAAAACAAAAAGACAAACCAGAAAAAATCAACTGACCTTTATTCGTTCAGAATTAATCTCTGGACGCAGTCCATCTATATTGAAAGCAGCGCAAAAGCAGCGGACAGGGGACAGAATGAGAAACCACTGAGCCACAAGAAACAACTTTCTGGTTAATGGCGATTTAAATCGCTCGCTACAATAACCGCGATAATGTAGCGGCTAGCGTGAGCCAGTAAAAAGAAGTTGTTGTTATGAATCATTTAAAAACATATATTTTTCTTCTTTCCTTCTTCACTGCTTCAATTGCGCATACAGCCATAACTGACGATACCGCCAATTTGATAATTCCTACCGGTGAAGCATACACTCTTGACGGAACGCATTCTTATTCCGATTTTATCCAAATAGACGGTACTCTTTACATCACAGGTTATAACGGGACAGGAACGACTGGGATGTTGGAACTTATAAGTTCATCCATCACGGTGAGTTCTACAGGAAAGATTATTGCAGATGGCAGAGGATATCCGTCCGGTAGTGGTCCAGGAAAGGGCAATGACGGTTATCGCGGCGGAGGCGGTAGTTACGGCGGGCAGGGTGGTGGTTCGGACTTACCGACATACGATTCTATTATAAACCCTATAGATTTAGGGAGTGGCGGCGGTTATGAAATAAATAGTTCATCATATCCTGGCGGTGCTGGTGGCGGCTTGATAAGGCTCAATGTTACAGGAGATTTGACAATTGATGGTCTTATCAGCGCCAATGGCTTGGTCGGAAACAACTATCATGGTGGCAGTGGTTCCGGAGGTAGTATAAACATTACCACAGGCAGGTTATGCGGCTCCGGAGCGATCAAATCTGACGGCGGTTACGGATACAACTACAATAGCGGCGGGGGTGGTGGAAGGATAACGATTACTACTCCACATAACTTGTTTACCGGCGCTATTACAACTTATGGCGGTGACAGTTCTTACGCTTATTCAGGCGGAGCGGGCACTGTTTTTGTAAACGGTATTGTTACTATAGATAACAATGGCATCACTGGAAATACGGGTGTCTATGGAGCCGGTTACAATGTTTCTGATATTTCACAATTTATAATTCGTTCAGGAGCGATAGTGGATTTTTCCACCTCGGCAATTATAGGCGGCGCTTTGGAAATTACTGCCGCGACAGTCGCCGTAAACGACACGCTGACAATTGGAATGTTGTCGGTAAACATTGGCGGCGTAATTTCTCCCAAAGCGCATAAAATAGATTTGACAATCAAGGGGGATATGATTCTCCAACCTGGCGGTATGATTACTGCCGACGGCAGAGGTTATCCTCCGGGCGAGGGGCCGGGTAAGGGTCCGGATGGTATTAGCGGAGGCGGCGGTAGTCACGGCGGCGCTGGCGGAGGCGGAGGTCCAACATATGGCTCTATTATAAATCCTATGGATTTTGGCAGCGGCGGCGGGGCAAGAATTGACCAAAACGAAAACAAAATATATCCCGGCGGAGCCGGCGGCGGCTTGATAAGGCTCAATGTTACAGGAGATTTAACAGTTGATGGTATTATCATCGCCAATGGCGTGGTCGGAGACAATTATGAAGGGGGCGCTGGTTCTGGCGGCAGTATAAATATTGCTGGAGGCGCGTTAAATGGCTCAGGCGCAATTAGAGCAAACGGCAACTATGGCTATGCTTATAATGGAGGCGGGGGCGGTGGAAGGATAGCCGTTTACTACAGCCAAAAAATGTTTACTGGCAGCATAAGCGCCGGCGGCGGCACTAGTGCCTGGGGGCTTGCGGGAGATCATGGTTCTATAGTTGATAATGGCGCAATAATTTCCGGCGGGGCGCTTGGTCCGGGAGAATCCATAACCGCGCCTTCCCAAACATTAGGCAATCAGAGATCTCTTACAGAAACAATAAGAGCGGAGAATGTTTCGTTTGACAATCTGACGGCATCCGGAACATTTTCCGGCACAGTCGATTTTACGCAAATAGTCTTTGTAAAAATAAATTCTGGAGCGTATGCCGGTAAAGGCTTTACAAGAGGACTGTTAAACGCAACTCTTGAAGGCAAAGCGTATTCAGGCAGTTTTGAAGGCATTATTTTTGTGGAGAGTAGCACAATATCACTGAAAGGCGTAGTATCCGGCGACTTACATGGTTCGCTTGAACTGGAACTTACCGAGTCCGCGCCTGGCAATGGGGTTTACAATAAAGTCAATGGGTTGATAAATTGCAATCGCATAGGTGAAAGTGTGCTCGCAAAGTTATATGTGTCGGGCGATGCGTCATATTCCCAAACACAAGACTATCCGGTTACAGTGTTGCAACTCACTCAAACGGCAGCGCAGGGAAATATGACCGGAGATTATGCAGGGCCATTCAATGCAATATTCACAAGTCTGACGATTAACGACGCGGCAAATCCGTATAACGGAGAAGGTTTTTCCATAGCATCATACAGCACAAATAAAGGAGAAGCGCAGGGCTGGACGTACGCTAAACGGCTGGAAAGCGGAATTATGAACATAAACGGACTATTGGACTATCCTCTTTACGCATTAATGCAAGGAGTGTTTAATTCAGGAACCGTCCCGCCCAGACTATTGTTGGATACGGAGAAACTGGATAATTCACTGCTGGCTCTTAAGGTTAAAATATTTCATCCGTATGGCGTAAGCCCAGGCGGCACCTACTCGTTTGGAATTGAAGTGGTAAACCAAGGAACAACAACATTTCAAAATATGTCTGTGGCGCTGGTTGCTCCTCCGCATATGTCATTTGCGTCAGCCTCAAGTACTTATACATTTCACAGTTCAGTCTATTGGACAAATGACGCATACGATCCCATCCCCTGTATAAGGTGGGATTTCCCGCAGATAGTACCTGGGCAGGTAATAAATTTAAGCTATGAATTGAAAGCCAGAATAGGCGTTATGTCAAATGGGGAAATAATGAAGGGCCAGGTTTATATTCTTCCCACACAAGATGCCCTTGATTTTTTGCCGGGATATGATTACGAAGGTCCAATGGACGACGATGTGATAGAAGACGCTGATATGCCGGCTATCGGAAGGGATATATTCTTTGGCTCAAGATATTAAGGATGTTATATGACAAAGAAAAAACTATTTATTAATTTTCTTCTGGTTTTAGCTTTTATTTACCCATGTGCGGCTGACGACGGTCTCCTATCATCTTCCACTGGGACACCGGTTGCCGGCAGTGATATAAGCGCAAGCACGGAAAGTGCTGTTTTTCCGAAACTTCTCTGGGAGAAGAAATTGAGCAAGCCTATTACATCCTCAGCCATCAGCAAAGACGGCACAAAAATAGCCATAGCGGACGAAACCGGATATTTAACGCTCTACGACACGAAAGGCAAAAAACTGTGGGCCTACCGCTACTACGGAGAGCTGCCGAAACGCACATTGGAATTTCAATCGGATAAATCTGATACTATTTTTTTTGATGTAAAATTCAGTGGTGGTGGCAAGTATATTATCGCTGATTTGCGTGTTCTGAATACATGGACTGATTTTAGGGGGTTTGGCAAAACAGAGGAATATGAGCCATATATAAAAATATTCCTTGATAAGGATGGTAAATTGTTATGGCAAACATTAAAGGAAGGACGTCATTTTATTGGGGGGGACGAGTATGTTTTAATTCAATCTTGGTCAGGCGATGAGAGCGACACAAATCCTCTCGATTATTATCTGCTGGATACTAGGGGACAGCTATTGTTTACTGGTAAGACGAACGGGGATAGTTTACGGTGCTATGGCTTCTCGGAAGATGGGAGATATCTCTTTTTAGACAACAAAATCATTGAATGTAAAAGTGGCCGTAGTGTATGGGAAATTAAAAGTGGTCTTTTCGAAGGCATTAACAAAAATCACGCTGTTGTGGTTAACAAGGGCGGCGGAGAGGTTTATAATTTCACGACTAGGACAAAACTTTTAAATATTAGGAATACTTCTTTCTTTTCCATAACCAACAAGCATATCGCAGGCATACAATCGGAACAGGGGAAAGTCTTTTTGACCGTACATGAAATTGAAACAGGCCGACTTGTTTGGAGACGCCAATCTTACCCAGAACCTACTCCTGGTGGTGATGAGAGATTGCTTTACTTGACAAAGGATTCCATGCGTTTGTTCCTGGGTGGCGTAAAAAGTCTTATCCTGTATAATAGTCATGGGGGAGAAATTTGGCGATTACCTGTAATAATCAAACCTAATGGCAACTTTGATTACTATTCACTCACAGAAAACGGAGAATTTGTTTTGTTCGGATATGATAGAGCGGTAAGACTATATAAAAGCTTTTGATGGTTAAAATCATGAGGGAAATATTAAGGGCAGGATTCGTTCTGGCAATTTTCTATCAACCGGCTTTTGCCGATGTGGGCCCAAAAATCCCATTTGGCGAAGCCGACTGTGAGAATTTAGATGCACCAATGCCGGATTACTATCGGTACCCCGTGTCCGATGAAATAAATGAAGATTTCGGAAGCACAAAAGGCCGCCCCCATCCTCATGGCGGAACGGATTTCCTATCACCTGACAACACCCCCGTTTACCCAATCGGAGATGGCACCGTGGTTCTGGTAGGCAAAGCCGGTGGGGATGTGGACGAAAGTTATACGCTGGGGTGTTGGATCGCAATAAGGAATGCTGCAAACGTGTTTACGTTTTATGGACATTTGGATTGTGATAAAATTAATGTAAAAAGTGGCGACATTGTGACCCGCACCACAATTCTGGCTGAATCTGACCATAGTGGTTATTACAATAATGCCCGTGTCAGGCCACATCTACATGTGGAGTTTTGGTACAACTGCCCTCCGAAACTAGGAGCCACGTGCTGGAAAGACTGGGTTGGCCCTCCACATCCTGACGGTTATAACGGCCGTCCCAAAGACTTAAGATGTTTGTTTGATTATCCTCCACCTAAACCGCCGCCGCCTTTGGGTCCGAGTGAGTATACACTGGTAGCCTGGACCCCGCACGACCCCAACGCAATGCTTGGCCCGGAAGGGTATGTTACGCCCGGTCAGTTGATGACCTATACCATCATGTTTGAGAACGAAGGCACCGGCACAGCTTTTGATGTTTACATTACGGATATATTTGATACTAACCTTGACGATTCCGAACTTATCGTAAAAGATTTTTATCTTGTTGACTGGGCCACAAACACCGAAACGTCTGCAACCTTGCCTTATAATTATGACCGTAATTCCCGTAAACTGACGGTATTCGCGGGCACATTTGATTCCCGAAAGGGCGGGAAATTTACTGTGGAGCTCCGGCTTAAACCCGATGTTCCGCAAGGCACAGTGATAAAAAACTTCGCCTTGGTATAAGGTGATAGTTGTTTTTTAGGAGGAATATGGCTAAAATAACGCGCATAAGTTTCATCTTATTTTTTGGCCTTGCCGGGGCCATCTCGGCGGATGAACCCGAAGTGGATATTTCCACAGCGACACGAATTCAATCCGATATAAACACGAGTACTGAAACGGCCGTTTTCCCGAAACTCCTTTGGGAGAAGAAATTGAGCAAGCCCATTACATCCTCAGCCATCAGCAAAGACGGCACAAAAATAGCCATAGCTGATGAAACCGGATATTTAACGCTTTACAATACGAAAGGGGAAAAACTCTGGGATTACCGTTACAAAGGGAAACTGCCAAAACGCACATATGAATTCAAATCCGACAAATCAGATACTGCCTTGTTGAATATCCAATTCAGCAGCAGTGGCAAATTTATAGTTTGCGATCTTGGGGTATTGAATACATGGGAAAATCTGGAGGGTTTTGAAGATTTTGAAAGATATGAACCTTATAAAAAATTATGTTTTGACAGCGAGGGTAAATTACTGTGGCAGACTTCCAGAAAGGGGGAGCATGCCATAGGAGGCGATAGTTATGTTCTGATTAAGCCGCCTTTCTCTCCTTATTATATTTGTGGCGAGGGGGATTGTGACCCGGACGTGACCACACCATCCGTTACTTATTATCTTTTAGATATGAAAGGCCAAGTAAAATTTACTGGCAAAGCGGATGGTGATATTCGAACAACACGTGGTTTTTCTGAAGATGGAAAATATGTGTTTGTACAAAATAAGATTATTGAATGCGCAAATGGACATATAGTATGGGAAGAATTGCGAGGCCAATTTTGGGAAATTTACAATACTCTTGTTATTTACAGTGGTGACGTACACGATATAGTCACCCGGAAAGAACTTTTGCGGATAAAAGGCTATAGTAACCAAGTATCCCTATCTAATACACATGTTGCCTCGTTAGGAGGTGATAGAGGTATAGAAACCATAACAGTTTACGAAATAAAAAATAGCAGTCTTACTTGGACATATCAATATAATATTGATAATATTCCAAGTCAAGAAAAATTATTTTACTTAACAAAAAATGGGAAACATCTTTTGTTGGGCCGTGAAAAGGGCATGCTGTTTTATGATATAAGCGGTCAAAAGGTCGGCGAATTAAAAGTAACTGCTAAAGTGGCCTGGCCACAGTATTTCAGGTATTCAATTTCTGAAAACGGGGAATATGTTTTGATAGGCCATGAAAAAAGCATAAAACTGTTTAAACCTTTTTGAGATTCAAAATGCCGCGATTAATATTTATCTGTCTTGTTTTATGTAGCCTCCCCAACCCCGCTTTGGCTAAGTGGGTGCCGCTTAACGAGGCCAGATGCGAGACGGCCCCGCTAATTCCTGATTATCAGCCGCCTGTAGATGTTGATCTCCGTGATTATTTTGGTTCTACCAGAACAATAAGCGGAAGGACTTGGATCCATGGAGGTCAAGACTATGCTGTGCCGAATAACACTCCTGTTCGCTCAGCTGGAGCAGGAATTGTAGTAGGATTTGGGAGGAATCCAGATACTCAACTTGGTTGTTGGGTGGCGATTAAACATTCAGAAACCGCATACACAATTTACGGCCATTTGAATTGTGATGATATTAGAGTTTCAATTAATCAATCTATGGACCATACTGTTATTGCAGGCTCTGGCAGTTCCGGATTAGGAACAGGGCCTCATTTACATATGGAACTTTGGAATGAATATCCTCAAAAATTAATTCGGCTCAAAAATAGGGATTCAGAATTATATAAAAAAGAACCAGACAAGCAAGGTGTGTTTTTATCTACTCCTACCCCCTCGTCCGGATCTGGCCGCCCCATAAATCCGTTATGTGGCGGGCGTAAACCTCCACCCACGCCTGAAACGCCGCCGCTGCCGCCGAATGAAGTTGTGGTAAGGGCATGGTTCCCTCACGACCCCAACGCAATGCTTGGCCCGGAAGGGTATGTAACACCCGGACAGCTGATGACCTATACCATCATGTTTGAGAACGAAGGCACCGGCACAGCTTTTGATGTTTACATTACGGATATATTTGATACTAACCTTGACGATTCCGAACTTATCGTAAAAGATTTTTATCTTGTTGACTGGGCCACGAACACTGAAACGCCCGCAACCTTGCCTTATAATTATGACCGTAATTCCCGTAAACTGACGGTATTCGCGGGCACATTTGATTCCCGAAAAGGCGGGAAATTTACTGTGGAGCTCCGGCTTAAACCCGATGTTCCGCAAGGCACAGTGATAAAGAACTTCGCCACCGTATATTTCCCCACTGTGCTTGAAGAAACGGCTACAAATTCTATTATCTCAGCAGTGCCGCAGCCGGCAGCAGTGGCATATACCGGTTCAACTGTCACGGTTTATTCTTCTTACGCAATGATTGCGGCCACAGTTACCAGTTCCGGCCAGACTTTGCTCGGAAAAACGGTTAATTTTTATATAGGCAGCTCCACATTTGCCGCCTTGACTGGCGGAACCGGCGAAGCGTCGGTTTATCCGCAGGTGGATGCCCCTCCGGGAGATTATCAACTCACTGCCGCTTTTCCCGGCGACGGTTACTATTACACTTCTTCCACGCAGACTGTCACAATTCAAGTAGTAAAATCAGAAACCTATATATCCGATTTTTCAACCGTCGCATATTCTACCATGCCTGTAATATCTGTACCCATGACGAATAATAAAGGGGTTCAAATATTACATCAGGATACGGAGCCCAAAACAATATATCTTGAATACAAAGACAACGAAATATGGAAACTGCTGGGCCCAGCGACGCTTTCAAGCGGCACAGCGGTTTTTCAATTTGCATTGCCCCAGCCATTGACTACTACTTATCAACTTAAAGCAAAGTTTAACGGCGATGATAAATATATCGCCACGGAAAGCGCTGCAACACTTGTTTTTGTAGATGTTGGTCCGCCAATAACAAACGCCATAATACACGGGAAACCGATAGCGGACGGAGCGACAGTAAACATAACCTCTACAGACACGGTCACGCTTACTGCCGTAGATGAAGGATCGGGTGTTAAAGGAATATATTACACCATTGATGCGGCGTTTTCCACCATGACTGCTACAGCATATACCGCGCCGTTTACGCTTCCAGTTGGCATGCATACGGTTTATTACACAAGCATTGACAATGTCGGGAATGAAGAAGGGATAAAGAGCGTGAATGTGGAAGTCCGGCCTATTAAATATCAAAATCCTGTTGAACATCCGTATTATGAGTTTGTAAAAAGTTTTGGCGCATACGGCGCTAACCCGGGAGAATTCAAAGACATTTCTGACATAGAAATTGACAAAGAAAACAGGGTATTTGTGCTTGACGCGGTGAATTCAAGGGTTCAGGAATTTACATCTGACGGACAGTTTGTTAAAACATGGCCCGGAGGTCAATTAGATGCCCCGCGTCAAATGGCAGTTTGTCCTGATGGGAATTTTTGGATCTGCACAGGCTGGTGGAATTTTGAGAAATATTCTATGGATGGGGTTTTTTTAAAAAAGGTGGATTGTTCCGCACAACCTGAGTTTTACGGAACCATACCGATAGATGTGGTGTGCGACAGAAATAACGATGTATACACACTGAATCGTTATTATATTTTTAAATTAGATTCTTCCGGTAATTTTATTTCAGGCTTTCCAACCAACATTCAATATGGCAATGCGCAGGGGTTTGCGATTGACAGCATGGGGAATCTAAGCGCCATCAATTACAGTGAAAATAAAATATACAAATTCTCGGCGCAGGGGAACTTATTGTCAAAATGGCCTGTTTCACATGGGGGGCGTCAGCTGGTTTTTGATATTTACGACAACATTTACATCGCAAATTATTCAAGCGGAACGATTGATATGTATTCAAGCACACAAGTCATGATTGCCTCATTTGGGGATCTTCCCATGGAAAATGACTATGCTTATCTTGATCATCCCACGACCTTGGCAGTACACCCCAAGACCGGACAAATATATATTGGCGATGCCAACATGGTCAAAATTTACGGTTTAGATTTTACTCCGCCGCTAAAACCTGATATACATGCGCCAATAAACAATACAACAGTTTACAGTCTTTCGCCTTTAATAAGCGGAAAGGCCCAGGCGAAAACCAAAATACAAGTTATTGATGGTTCTTTGCTTACAGCTGAGACAATCTGCGATGATAAAGGTTATTTTAATGCGACAGTTCCTCTGTCAGGATATGGCAGGCATGTGCTTGAGATAAAATCCCTGAATGCGGCCGGAAACAAATCCGAAGGAGTTTTCCTCAATATAACCGCTAAAAATCTTATGCAGGCAGTTTTCAGCGCGCCGAACTATGGGCCGGCAGTGCCGTGGAGCGTTGCCGATACGAGTGTTACTGTTTCAGGTGATTTTAATAAAGACGGAAATGTTGATATTATTGGCTTTAATGGAGACGGTTATTACGGAGGAAGATATTTTTTATGCAAAGGCAACGGGGACGGCAGTTTCGCATATGTATCAAGCGCGCCGATTCCTGGATTTGGGCCTGTTGACGATGCTTTTATTTCAGATTTTAATAATGACGGCAATCTTGATATTACCGCATCGGTATCAAATCTTATGCTGTATACAGCCAATGCAGCGCTTGTTTTTCCCGGCAACGGGGATGGGACATTCGGTTTAGGAAAAAATGCAGGCTTTATAGCCAGATATGGCGAGATTGCGAGTTTAGATTTTAATAATGACAACAGGATTGATATTGTTTCCACTTATGGAAATAACATCATCATTTTTTTGGGGGATGGAAACGGGAATTTTTCTTCAGGCAGGACTTTTTCTTTTCCAGCCGGCGCTGTAAATCCAGGCGGCTGGGCAAACGGCATAAAATCAGTTGATTTAGACAAAGACGGAAATCTTGATATAATTGCGCAGAATGTAATATTTTGGGGCGACGGGCAGGAAAGTATTTCCACAACAACAATTTTAGGCGGGATAACAGGACATGTTTTTGAAGCAGAATCCGTTGATTTACAACAAGACGGTTATCAGGATATAGCGATTTTTGCAGCCCAGCAGGGATTAGTTGTTTATTTAAATTTAAGAAACCGCCAATTCAGAAAAACAGGCGCTGATTATCCTTGCTGCGGCGGAGCGCCGAACAGCGCTGTTTCGGGTGATTTTAATAAAGATGGAATTTTAGATTTTGCTGTCTCACCTGTTTATATAGAGAACATGAATATTTTTCTCGGCAAGGGGGATGGGACATTTTCAGGACCTTCTGTTTTTGCGACAGGCATTAAACAAAGCGTATGGTCAGTTACGCCGATAGGAACCATAGACACGGCGGATGTTAATAATGATAATCTGCCCGATACTATTCTGGCGCCTTCGCTTGCCACAAAATTTGACGGCACTTACCTTCAGACATTTATTTTATTTTTCAATCAAACACCTGTTCCGGATACCATTGTTCCTGCAATTTCCACTTTGACAATAACGAATATTTTGGAAGACGGCTCGGTTTTGTCCTGGGCAGCGCCGGGGGATGACGGGAATATTGGAAAAGCCGCAAGTTATGATTTAAGAATGGCAAATGTTTCGATAACAAATGAAAACACATTTGTGACAGCCATAAATATTCCCAACATTCCTGCGCCGAAAGTGGCTGGTTCAACAGAAACTTTCACGGTAACAGGCCTTGTTGGCGGAGCGAGTTATTATTTTGCATTAAAAACTGTTGATGAAGCCGGAAATGTTTCAGGTCTGTCAAACAGTCCTGGTGTATTTCTAAAATTTGTTGCAAAAAGCACAGTTACAATAGACGGAAATCCTGAAATTTTGTTTTCAGCGTATCAGCAGATAGATGTAACACTTGTCAGTACGACATCAAGCACAGGAATTATTTCTTTAGGAACAGCATCTGCTCAAGGTCTTTTGCTGGTCAGCAATCTTTATGACATAGGGCCTGAAGGAAGTTATGAACCTCCGGCAGAATTGAATTTTTATTATTCAACGACGACGCTTGCGAATCTTGGAATTCCTGAAAATGAAATCTTTGTTTATGAATATTCAACACAAATCGGCTGGGTAAAAATTCCAAATCAGGCGCTGGACACGGAGAATAAAAGAATAACTGCGCGGATAACGCAAGTAGCCTCGCTATTCGGGATATTCTGGAAAATTAAAGATAGAACGCCGTCAGAAACGAGTTTAGAGATTAGAGGCGAACGGATAGAGGTCAGCGGAAAAATCTATACAAACACACAAAGTTCAATAAGTTTAACTGCGTATGACCCGGTAGTGCTGGGGACGGCAAGCGGAGTTGCGTTTACTGAATTTAGGATAGACCCTGACACAACAACAGATTTTATGTTTTATACAGAACTATTTAGCATTTTAGAAGGACAACGCACAATAGAATACAGGAGCCAGGACAATGCGGGGAATTTAGAAATTACAAAATCAACAGAAATTTATGTTGACGGAACAGCGCCTGCAACGACAGTAACCGGTAACCAGTTGCCAGTAACCAGTCAATGGTATACTTCCCCCGTGAGCGTGACTCTAATTTCAACGGATAGTTTATCAGGCATAGCAAGCACATATTATTTATTAGAAGTCAGAGGTCAGAAATCAGAAATCAGAAACTACACGGAGCCGATTGTAATAAGCAGCGAGGGAATATACACAATTTATTATTATTCAGTTGACAATGTAAAAAATATTGAAACAGAAAAATCAGTTTCATTTAAAATTGATTTGACAAGCCCGGTTGTGGCTGTTGTTTCAAGTCCAACAGCAAATCAATTTGGCTGGAACAATACAAAGGTAACAGTTACCTTTATTGGAACGGATACTGTTTCCGGCATTCAATACTGCACATCTGAAAAAACAATTTCAGTAGAGGGGACAAGCCAAACCGTATCCGGCTGGTGTGCGGATTACGCAGGGCTTTCCTCAACTGCCGCTCTTATGTTGAACATAGACACAACAAGCCCGAACATTTTTTACGCGCAGAATCCTGAGTCGAATTCAGCAGGCTGGAACAATACAGATGTAATCCTGAAATTTGAATGCTCGGATAATCTTTCCGGCGTAAAAATCTGCCCTGCGGATATTATTCTCGCAGAGGAAGGGATAAATATTTCAACTTCTGCAAGAGCTGAAGATTATGCTGATAATTTCAAAGATATTTTTGTAAGCGGGATAAACATAGACAAGACTTCCCCGCAAATAATCATTTCATCGGCTCTTGCGGGGAGCATTTTTGTAGCGACAAAAGACAAGATAAGCATATTTTTTGAAGTAACAGACAATTTTGACCCCTTGCCGGCAACTGAGGCATTTTTAACGCAGATTGAAGACATAGGCAGTCCAAGGGGACAAAGGCCTTATAAAATATTGGTTTCAAGCGGACAGATAATAGAAGCACTGGATATAGATGACGGAAAATGGAAATTAATGGTAAGCGCCACGGATTTCGCTGACAATTCCGCATTAACAGAAAGCGGAACTTTTGAAGTCCTGCATGACATAAAGCCCCCAAGAACGCTTCTTGCTCTCAGCGAGCCGAAATACATAACGGAAATATCCACGTTTATCGGCAAAAACAGTTTAATCAGCCTGAGCGCCGAAGACGACCTTCTTGAAATAGGGGATGCAAAAGGTTTCGGCATATCAGAAACAAAATACCAGATAGACCAAAGACAATGGCAGGTTTATGCGGATTCATTCGCCATTTCAGAAGAAGGTTTTCATATGCTTTCATATTACAGCAAAGACAAAGCAGGCAACACGGAACAGACAAAAACAAGCGGCCTTGCGGTTGACAACACCCCGCCCACAACGCAGATTCAAATCACAGCCCCAAAACTTGAAACAGCAGGGAATACCTATATCACCCATGAATCAAGCTTTGAATTAACCGCCTCTGACAATCTAAGCGGCGTTAAAAACATAGAGTGGAAAATAAACGACCGGGAATGGACAGAATACGATCAACCCTTTAACTTAACGCCTGCGAGCACGGCTACTGTTGTTTTTCCAGGAATAATCAGCAGTTGGACGTTTGACGAGGGAGCCGGGAATACGGCGCATGACGCAAGCGGCAACGAGAACCACGGCGCTGTCTATGGCGCAACATGGGTTGACGGGAAAATCCGCGGCGCTTTGAGCTTTGACGGAATAGACGATTACGTCCTTGTAGCCGGTTCAGCCGGCAATCCTGAATTTGACGTTAAAAACGGCGCAAGCATAGAATTCTGGTTTTCAATAAACCGTAAAAAAGACATATTCGGCTGGGCAGGGTCATATCCTTTCTTTGTATCCGGCGGCGCTTACAATGTGCCGGGTTATTATATTTGGTGGCTTCCTGCGGCTGCCGGCCACGAACAAATATTTTTCATGCTCGGCGGCTCATCAGGACATACCGAACAAGGAGCAACAGCCCAGCCCCTATTGCTGGATATTAATAGATATTACCATATCGCAGCTGTTTATGACCCGGGAACCGCGAAAGCCAGAATATTCATTGACGGAGCGCCGGCTGCGGAAAACAGCATCAGCATAACCGGCGGCACAATACCCCAATATAATCTTTTAATAGGCGCAAGAACCCAGGTTGACCAGCCTTATTATTTAGACGGCATAATTGACGAAGTCAAAATTTACAGCAGACCTTTAACTGAAGTTGAAATAAAACAAATTTATGAACAAGCCGTAAAAACCATGGAACAAGGTCCATATGCGATTTCATACAGAAGCGCTGACAACATAGACAATCAAGAAACAGTCAAATCCATAACAACCGTTCTTGACAACATGCCGCCTGAAATAACCATCAAATCGCCATTAGGCGGCGAGAAGTTTATTGCCTTCAAAGACAAAATAAATATTGATTACACGGTAAGCGATATAGGGCCGTTTAATACCACGGGATATTTGACGCTTGTGGAATGCGTTGACAAAACCAAAATCGGCGCAAAAGTGATAGTAAAGCATGGTGATTTGATAGAGCCGCTTAATTTGCCTCACTATGGTTTTTATACGTTATTTGTAGAAGCCCAAGATTGGGCTGAACAACATTCAAGTTCGGAAACTGCAAAATTTGAAGTTATATGGGACACAATGGCGCCAAGAAGTCAACTGCAGGCAGAGGCAAAGGTAGAGTTAGAGGGAACGGATTATATAACGGCAAACACGAGCTTTACTTTAACAAGCGTAGATGACTTGCTGGAGCATGGGGACGGAATTGGCTTGGGGGTTAAAAACCAGAGAATAGGGGTCAGAGGCGAGGGAATAGAGAAGGAAATAATTTTTGAAAATGTGGAGCCGAAGCAGGGAGAAATATTTGTCACAACATTCACACTACAGGGGATAGAGGCAGGAGGCGAGAGGATAGAGGATGGGATTTATTATTTAGACTACAATGCAGAAGACATTTTAGGGAACATTGAACAGATAAAAACGAGCACAATAGCGTTAGACAACACAGCCCCTATCACAACATGGCAGGTAACAGGTGACAGGTATCAGGTTTCAGAAAAAATGATTTACATAAGCGAAAGAAGTTCAATAACACTGACAGCGACTGACCCGGTAATTAACGGTGTTTCAGTCGGAGTATCTTCAACAATTTTTAAAATTGACCAAGGAAATTTCACGGAATATGTTTCAAGCATCACGCTAACAGAAGGAAAACACGCAATTATTTATTACAGCATTGACAAATTAGGAAATCAACAAGAGCCAAAAACAATAGAAATCCATGTAGACGCAAGCCCGCCAATAACTTCACTTATTCCGAGCGGAACCGTAGGAACGGATCGGCAATACTACATTCCCAAAACAGGGGACAACGCAGGCGATTTTTACGCTCCATTGTGGTTCAGCTATAAATTATCAGCTTATGACCCCGTGGTCAAAGAAGTATCCTCAGGCATGTTCTTTTCAGAATACAGGACAATAGAATTAAATTATTTCGGCACAAAGCCTTTGGAGCCAAGCCCACAGGACTTAAGAAAGCAATTCCTGCCTTTCAATTATGAAAATTCAAACAGCTCATTCTTCCTGACAGAAGGAATCCAACGCGTGGATTACAGAAGCAGGGACAATATGTTAAATTTAGAACTTACAAAAACAACCACAATCTGGGTGGACGCAACACCGCCTGTAAGCCAGATTGTTTTTTTAAGCACGCCTGCGTTTCATTTAGATGGACTTGTCCTAAGTTCCAATTTGCCAATGACAATATCTTCTGAAGACCCGATTATCAAAGGCGTTGCTTCAGGTGTTGGCGCAAGTTATTTTCTTGAAAACAACACAAAAATTCTTACCTACACCCAATACCCTGTCCCCAACACCCTGCCTTATTATCTTTCTGCGACAATCCCAGACGGCTATATAGAGATAAAAGGCTATAGCATAGACAATGTGGGAAACAATGAAACCCCATTCATAAAACCTGTTGTCCTTGATAACACGGCCCCTGACGCATTCATAATAAGCCCTTCAACCTCAATAAATAATGCCGGGCTATGCAAACTGATTTACGGGCCAAACATAAAAATAATCGGAACAGTAACGGATAGAGGCGAGAGGATAGAGGCGAGAGGAGAGCGTGTGGAATTTGATCATTTTTCACAATACACGCTTGAATACGGCTGGGGCGCAGAGCCTTCGGCATATCAGGTGATAACAACATCCAGCCCTGAGCAAAGTCTTACAGAACAGGTTTTAGGAATATGGAACATGACAGGACTTTCAGAGGGTGTTTATACTTTAAGACTAAGAGCAAAAGACTGCGCTGGAAATGAAAGCATAACAAGCATACAAGCCATAATATCCGGGCCGAAATTAATATTAAGCCTGGGACAGAAAGGAAACGGTCCTGGCGAATTCAACAATCCATCATATATAGCAATAGAAAAATCCCCCTCAAATCCCCCTTTAGGAAAGGGGGAAACAGGGGGATTTTGGGTTTCAGACACGAACAACGACAGAATACAAAAATTTGATTCCAGCGGAACCTACATAACAGAAATCAGCGCGTGGGAAACAGAAGAAGGTGAAGGCAAAGGAAAGAAAACAAAAAAATTCAATAAACCGACAGGTGTGGCAGTTGACGATCAAGAAAATCTCTGGGTTGCTGACAGAAATAATGACAGGGTAATAAAATTTAGTTCAACAGGCGCTTACATAACCAGCCTTAATGCGCAATTCAACAAGCCGCATGGATTAGCCATTGACAGCGGCAACAATCTCTGGGTAGCTGACAGGAACAATGATGAAGTCAAAAAATTTAGTCCTGAAGGGAATTTGCTGCTTACAATAAACACAGGAATAGATTTAGATTTTAACAAACCCCATGGAGCAATAGCCGTAGATGAATTAAACCAAGTTTACATAACAGACCGAAACAATGACAGAGTATTAATTTATGATTCATCAGGAAATTTCATAAGACAGCTCGGCGATTCAAATCAATTTAACAAACCAGACGGGATATTCACGAATGCTTTGGCTTATGTTTATGTAACGGATAGCAACAATTCCAGAATCCAGAAATTTGACCCTTATGGAAACGCTATTCTTGTATTTGACAAAGGAACAAATGAAACTGAAACGCTCAATCACCCTGCTGGCGTTACAATAGATGCTGAAGGAAATCTATTTGTAGTAGATTCAAACAATTCAAAAGTAAAAAAATACGCGGCAGACGGTGAACTGATTGTGATAGCATCACAGGGCGAAAAGCAAGAAGGCGAAAAAGTTACGAAACTGGTAAAAAAATCCGAAGGCGGAGCTATTCATCATGCAAAAGGCATAAAAGCTGACATACCTCAAGATTCTCTGGCTGCAGACACAGAAATAACCGTAACGTCAAACAGACCAATTCCAAAAACAAGCGGAGTAAAACGTCTCTCTACGTCTTCCTTAAACCAGAGAGAATTAAAAATCATAGCAGAACCCGTGGAATTCGGACCTGAAGGAACCGTATTCAGCCTGCCTGTACAAATAGCCCTGCCTTATAACCCTGCAAAATTAGACGGAGCAGATGAGAATGAAATAAGAATCTGCTGGTATAACCAGACAACAAACCAATGGGAAGAAATGCAAACCACCGTTGACAAAATTCTGAAACTTGCAAAAGCATGGACAAACCATTTTTCAATTTATACTGTAATGGTGCTTGATATGCCAGGGGAAGAATTCCAGATGGGCGAGGTGTATGTATTCCCGAACCCGGCCAAAGACCTTGAAAAACCAACATTCCACATAGAAACAGGAATTGCTGACAGGGTGAAAATAATAGTTTATACTGTTTCAGGCAGATTGGCCCATGAATATACAATAACAGGAATGCCGCAGGCAATAGACGACGGCAACGGCTTAAGCTACGCTTATGAATACACTTGGACTGAGAATATCCCGAGCGGGGTTTACTATTATTTAATAGAAACGGAAAAATCAGACCAAAAATTAAAAACCAAAGGAAAGTTTGCAGTGATAAGATGACTATTTGTACAAACAACAGTAACCAGTTGCTAACCCCGCGGGGTTGGGTTTCACCCCCACTGTTTCCGAAAATTGCAGGTAGTCGCAGGCTTTTCCGCCACACAACACGGCTTATATGAGTCTGTTCAAAAAGGCGCTTGTGGCAAACAGGGGCGAGATAGCGATAAGGGTGATGAGGACGCTGAGGGAGATGGGGATAAAATCTGCCGCCGTATATTCAGAGGCGGACAGAAACTCCATGCACCTTAGGGAAGCGGACGAGGCGTTCTGCATAGGGCCGAGCCAGGCAGTAGAAAGTTATCTGAACATTGACGCGGTCATATCCGCCGCCCGCATTGCGGGAGCCGACGCGATACATCCCGGCTACGGATTTCTTTCCGAGAATCCCGAATTTTCCCGGGCTTGCGCTGAAAACAAAATAGTTTTCATAGGCCCTGATGCCCAAGCCATAGACCTTCTGGGGCATAAATCAGAGGCCAGAAAGCTCGCCATGAAGAATTCAGTGCCTGTAACGCCCGGTACCAAGGACTGCGTAAAAGGTCATTCGTGCGAGGCAGAGGCTGAAAAGATAGGCTTCCCGGTCATGATAAAAGCTGCGGCCGGAGGCGGCGGAAAGGGAATAAGAATAGTCAGGGAAAAATCCAAACTGCGCCATGAAATACAGATGGCGGCTTCAGAGGCAAAGGCCGCTTTCGGAAACGGCGAAGTATACCTTGAAAAATACATTGAGCGCCCCAGGCACGTGGAGGTTCAGTTCGCGAGGGATTCATCGGGCAACGCGGTGGCGTTCCCCGAGAGGGACTGCAGCATCCAGAGGAGACATCAGAAGCTTCTTGAAGAATCGCCCTCTACGGCAGTTAACCAGAAACTGCGGGAGGAACTTGAAAACGCGGCCATAAAGCTTGCCGACGCGGCGCGGTATACCGGAGTCGGCACAGTGGAATTCCTGCTTGATGCCGAAGGGAATTTCTATTTTATGGAAGTAAATACCCGCCTGCAGGTTGAGCATCCGGTCACCGAATACATAACCAGAACGGATCTCGTAAAAGAACAGGTGCTGATAGCCGCCGGGGAAAAGCTCAGTATAAGCCAGTCAAGGGCGGCCAGATTTGAGGGGCATGCCATTGAACACAGAATCAACGCAGAAGACATAAACAGGAATTTCGCCCCGTGCCCGGGAAGAATAGATGAATGGATACTGCCCGGAGGGCCGGGTGTAAGGGTTGACACGCATATCTATCAGGGTTATACCATGCCGTTTTACTACGACAGCATGCTGGCCAAGCTGATAGTATGGGCCCCTGACAGGCCGTCGGCCATTGCCAGAGCCAGCCGGGCGCTTGAGGAATTCAGGGTCAGCGGCGTGTCCACGACCA
Organism: Elusimicrobiota bacterium; assembly: GCA_016209085.1. Taxonomy (GTDB): domain Bacteria; phylum Elusimicrobiota; class Elusimicrobia; order Elusimicrobiales; family UBA9959; genus JACQWV01. The sequence continues at coordinate 8,940 of JACQWV010000037.1, read as the reverse complement.
TAGATTTGCACAAAATCATCGTCAGAGAGCAGGAATTTATTGAAGGCAAAGTGGATACGGGCTATATTGAAAGATTGTTCTCTAACAGGGAATTAGGCAACAAGGCAATTAGGTGATTAGGAAAAACCAATTCAAATGGAAAATAAAAAACTCTACTCCCTTAAGGAAATCCTTAAGTTCCGGCAAATGGCCTTGAAAAACAAAAAAACAGTTGTTTTTACCAACGGCTGTTTTGACATCCTGCACAGGGGTCATGTGGAGCTGTTTAAAAAAGCCAAAGCTTTGGGCGATTTTCTGGTGGTGGGGCTTAATTCGGATTCTTCAGTGAGAAGAATCAAGGGCCCGAAACGGCCAATCAACGGTCAGCAAGACAGGGCAATAGTGCTGGGCGCCCTGGAATATGTGGATAAAATAATCGTTTTCAGCCAGGATACGCCGTATGAACTTCTTAAAATCCTGAAGCCGGATATTCTGGTCAAAGGAGCCGATTACGGCGGGAAGGAGATAATAGGAAGAGGATTTGCCAAAAAAACAGCGAGAATAAGGCTTATTAAAGGGAAATCCACAACAAAGCTGATTGAAAAGCTAAAAGCTAATTTAATAAAATAAAGAGATGTTTACTGAGGACACTATGATTGACCTATTTGACAAATGCAGGGATTTTGTTACGGCCAAACAACTGATTGAAGCGGGAATATATCCTTATTTCAAGGAAATAGAATCCGAGCAGGCGCCTGAAGTTTACATAAACGGCAGAAAGTTTTTAATGATGGGGTCAAACAACTATCTGGGTCTTGCAAACGACCCGAGGATGAAAAAAACCGCCATAGAAGCGGTGGAAAGATTCGGGACAGGCTGCGCGGGCTCAAGATTTTTAAACGGGAATACCGTCCTTCACTCTACACTGGAAAAGAAGCTGGCTGCGTTTAAAAAAAGGGAGGCAGCCCTGATATACGCCACTGGCTATCAGATGAATCTCGGGGTGGTATCTTCGCTTGTCGGCAAGGGAGACGTGGCCGTTGTGGACAAACTGGACCACGCAAGCATATTTGACGGCTGCAAGCTTGCAGGAGCGGAAATAAAGCGTTTCAAGCACAACGACATTCAGGACTTTGAAAGGATTTTAAAACTTATCGGGCCAAAACGCGGCAAACTTGTGATAGTGGACGGGGTGTTCAGCATGGAGGGAGACATTATCAATCTTCCTGAAATAGCAAAGGTTGCCAAAAAATACGGAGCGAGGGTAATGGTTGACGACGCCCACGCTACGGGAATACTGGGGAAAACCGGAAGGGGCACCTGCGAATATTTCGGTCTGGGGCCGAAAGACGTTGACGTCATAGTCGGCACCTGTTCAAAATGCTTTGCCTCGGTGGGAGGTTTCGTCGCCGGAGACAAAGACGTAATTCATTACATACAGCATACCTCCCGGTCAATGATTTTCTCCGCCGCTCTCCCCCCTTCCTCGGTCGCCACGATTTCAAAGGCAATTGACATCATCCAGGCCGAGCCTGAAAGGATAAAGAAGCTCTGGGACAATTCAAATTATCTCAAGGAAAAATTCCATGCAATGGGGTTCAATACCGGACTTACCCAGACTCCGATAATACCGATTATAATAGGCGACAACATCAAAACCTTCACTTTGTGGAACCCTGCCGTCCCTCCCAACAGGGCTCTTATAAGAATAGCCGTAATGGCCACGCATACCAGGGAGCAGCTTGACAAGGCGCTCAGCATATTTGAAGATTGCGCGAAAAAAGTCATAAAGAAAAGAGCGCTGGCCAGGCATAAGACAGTAACCAGTAATCAGTAAGCAGTAACCAGTAACGGCTTAACATAATGAGTGTTGCCATACGGGAGATAGAAGACCGCAACCTTTCTGAATTCATAGACTTTCCTTATAATTTATTCAAGAAAGACCCGTTCTGGGTCGGGGATTTGAAGCGCGATGCCGCTCATCTGCTTTCCCGGAAACACCCGTTCTGGAACCATGCAGAGAGAAAGCTTTTCATCGCGTTCAAAGATTCAAAACCCGCCGGCAGGGTCGCCGCGATAACCAATTCCCTCCATAATTCCCTGCATAACGACAAATGCGGATTTTTCGGTTTTTTTGACTGCATAGACGATGCCGGAGTCTCAAAAGCTCTTTTTACGAAAGTTTTTTCATTTCTCAAGGAGAAAGGAATGAACGCTGTCAGGGGGCCGGTTAATCCCTCTACCAACGAAACGTGCGGCTTCCTTATAGAAGGTTTTAATTCTCCCCCCGTCATAATGATGCCGTATAATCCGCCTTATTACCTTAAACTTGCGGAAGACGCGGGTTTTAAAAAGGCCAAAGATCTTTATGCGTTCAAAAGATTTTCAGCAGATGTTTTTTCCCGGAGATTTGAAAAAATAGTCTCAAGAATACTGAAAGACGGGCAGGTGAAAATAGAGCCGGCTGACATGAAAAATCTGGATAAAGAACTGGAAGATTTCAGGGAAATATACAACGACGCATGGGAAGAGAACTGGGGATTCGCGCCGATAACAAAGGAAGAACTTGAAGAAACCGCCCGCGCTCTCAAGCCTCTTTTAAAACCGGATTATCTCTTTTTTGTCAGGGTAGGCGATGAGCGGCCGGGTTTCTGCCTTTTTCTTCCTGATTTCAATATCCCCCTCAAAATCGTCCGGGGAAAACTTACTCCTTTAAATTTTCTGCCTTTTATTTATAAAATGCTTAGAATAGACAAAGGAAGGGTTCTGGCTCTTGGAGTAAAAAAATCCCATAGAAACAGGGGGCTGGAGATTCTTCTTATAAAAGAAGCCATAATGATGGCGAGAAGAATGAAATGGGAATACGGGGAGCTTTCGTGGACGCTGGAAGATAATGACAGAATAAACAAGACAATAGAGCTTGTGGGCGGACATGTTTACAAGAAATACAGGATATATGAAAAAGAGTTATGAGTTAAAAAAATCTAAAAAATCAATAAAGGTTTATATGAAATTTAGGGATTTAAACAAAAAAAAGGCTGAAGAAAAAAAAGAAGCAGTTGCACTTCCGAAAAAAAAGCAGGAAGAGGAACCGCTCCCGCAGGTAAAACATCCGGAGCAGGAGAAGGAGGCAGTTCCCGTCCCTAATCCCTCTTCCAACAACAGCGGCGCCGTTGCTTCCCCTGTCCCTGCCTTGCCGGCAGGCAGGCGCAGAAAACGCATTTCAGACAGCAGCAGTCCTGTTTTTAAAAAAGCGGATGAAATTGAAAGACACTTAGATGAAGCCGCGCCGGTATATTCTACGATGATGGATATCGCCAAAAAATCAGACGCTTTATTAAGGGGATCCTATTGCGAAATATACGCCGACGTTGAATATATCTGCCACAAAAGCGCCGAGGTTTTAAAAAACAATCCCTGTCTTCTGAATTACTCTAATTTTGCCACTGCCGATTCCTATCTCTACGCTCATGCCGCCAATGTCTGCATTTTAAGCCAGACTCTCGGCATTGAAATGGGGTTCTCAGCCGAGGAGTTGAAACTTCTGTCAATATCCGCTTTCTTGCACGACGCGGGAATGATTGATTTTGAGGAAATCGCAAAACTTCCCAGACAGCTTACAAAAGCGGAATTCGCAAGAATCCAAATGCATTCTGAGAAGGGAGCGGAAAAAATAGACAGGATAATAGACATGGACTATAAAGTCAAAGACGATTTGAAAAACACGATACTCGGCGTGCATGAAAGGATTGATTCAAGCGGGTATCCGGCCGGCCTGTCCGGAGAAGACATCAATCTCTTTTCACAGATAATAGGAATTGCCGACGTGTACGAGGCAATGACTCATCCGAAAGCGTGGAGAAAGCCTTTCCATCCTCATTATGCCGTAAAACACATAATCGGCGAAGAAAATAAGAAATTCAGCCATAAGATAACAAAAACTCTTTTGAACGTCCTGTCCATATATCCGCTGCATTCCATGGTCAGGCTGTCAACCGGCGAGATAGCGAGGGTGGTGTTTATTAACAGAAAAAATCTGACAAGACCGGTCGTGGAAATTCTTCTTGACGCTGATTTTATGCCGGCGGACAACCGCATGATAAATCTGCTGGAATATCCGCTGACCAGCATAGACGGGCCGGTTGAGGAGCAGGAAATTTCCGCCAAGAACAGCAAGTTCCTAGCCAGAATGGAGATGAGCCGCTGGTGGACGGAGTGGTAGTAAACGGCAGTAACCAGTAACCAAGTAACCAGTAGCCAGTAACAGCGAAAAATTGTAGCTGCAGAGCTTGCTCTGCTAACAGCAACTGCAAAACAACAGTAACCAGTGGCCAGCAATCGGCAACAATATAATGGAGAATAAAAAACAAGTTTTGCTTGTTGAAGACGAAGGTTATGTGATAGAGCGAGTTTTTTCAATTCTTTCCGGATTTAAACAGCCGTCCCCCGCGGAGTTTGAAACGGTCCGAGCCGAAAACGGGGATTCGGCAAGAAAATGGCTTGAAGAAAAAAGTTTTGATCTGGTGATAACAGGCATATACGTTCACGGCATGTCCGGCCTTGAGGTCCTGGCCAGGGCAAAGGCAAAAAATCCCGACGTATGCGTGATAGTAACAGGGGTTATTGACAGCGCGGATCTGGGAAGCAAGGCGGTTAAGGAAGGCGCCTTTGATTTTGTGATAAAACCCGCTCAGCTGAACAAAATAGAAAGCCTTATCAAACTCTGGCTGATAACTAATCCTAAAGATTCCTTATAAAAATATTTTTCAATAATTGAAAGGGTCTTATTAAAACATTCCATGCGGATTGCCTGCCGTATCTCTTTCTTAAAAATTCTTTTTCCGGAAACAGATATTTAAGCGCGAGAGCCGGCCTAAGAATTACAGGCAGCAGATATTCCATAAATGCGGAATGTTTATGTAACGCATTTCTGAAAAATCTTTCTTTAGCCGCTTCAAATCCTCCCGGTTTTAATTCAGGAACATCCAGGGACAGCTCTTGCAATATGGGATACACAACCGGTTTAAGCCGGTGTTTTTCTGCTTTTGAAACGAGTTGCTCCATGAAAAATTTTAAATTTCCCTTTACCCCGTTAGAAATAAGCCGCCCCGAGGCGGCTGTCGCCGTGCCCAAAGGGCAGGGCGGATTTCTAACGGGGTTTACTGATACCCATTCCAGAACTTTCTTCGCGTCTCTTACGGCTTTATCGCCGAGATGACCGTGATGGAGCAAAGGATGGCAGGCCAGATGGAGGAATAAATCCTCCGTAGATGGAACCAGAATATGCGACAGCGCGTTGTCGGGGCTGAATGCCTCTTTAAAGAAATCATCCGTATTTTTTAGGTGCCGCAGGTCGGCATGGACGTCAATTATAACCGGCGGGGAAAACGGATTTTCCGTTTTAACAAATGCCGAGGAGCTGTTTTCCATTTCCCTGAAACCCATGGAAAGAACGGTTTTTTCCACGGCATGTCTCTCATGTTTTCTTATCAACACGTCTATGTCGGTCATTTCGCGTTCGGGAAACTTAAAGATTCCCAGTTCCAGAAGAGCCGCGCCTTTAAGGAAAACAACCGGGATTCCCCTGTTAAAACATTCCTCTGCCAGAACGCGGGCGGCATCCATCAGCAGAATGTTTCTGGATAATACGTCGTTTTTCATTGATAAATATTTTACCTTGTTTTGAAACTGGAGGCTACTTTGTAGAATACGGGCAGGTGTTTTAAGAAAACGGACTTGGGCGCGAAATAATGAAGAACGTAAAACCCGTTCTTTACGGGTATGACGTAAAATTTTTCTTTTACCACAACCGATTCTTCGGAAGCGCTTTCAGGGTGCAGGTATTCCTTTGTTTCAGATTCAAAATGAAATGCTTTGAGTTTGTTTACGAGGGTGTTTTTCACCGGACCGTATCGTTCGTCCCCGTCCCCCTTGCCGCCGAACAGGTCTTTTGAATTTCTCTCAATAAAATCGTTATGGTCCTTGAAGATTTTGTTTTGTTTTGAATAGAATGTCACGTAAATCACGACGGGGGCTTTGTCCGCTCTCGGCCCAGCCAGCTCTATGCCGTATATTTTCTCTTTGCTCTCTTTTTCTTTGTTTCTTGCAATCTCCCATTTTTCAGGCGCCAGGCATGTAAACAGCTTGTTGTCCATTGCAAATTTTTTAAACCCTTCTTTTTGAACAGGAGGCTTGATTGGCGGGCCCGCCAGCGTCGCTATTGACAAAAGTATCAGCAGTTTAAAAAGCATAAATTCCCTATAGAACCGGAACCCGGCTCTTTGAAGGCCGGCTTGCGCTTATGGAATTCAATGCGTCAACCGACCAGTCCGTTGAATTCCGGTAATGTTCCGCATAAAGTTCTTTGTGCAGCAAATCGTCCCGTATCTTCATAAGAGCGGAGGTTTTCAGCTCATTAGCGGAGCCTGTTAATTCCCGGATCGTCATTTTCATGGCGTCGGCGCTCCCCAGACCGGAGGATTCCATGCGGTCCTGTTCTTCCTTTGAAAGGGATTTTCTTCTTTTCAGCTCCTCGTTTATGGCTTTGAGGATTTCTGAGGACGCTGATTCAAACGAAGGTATGCCGTAGTAATACATCTGCCGCGCGGCATCCGGGAACAGGGAAGGATTTTTTTCAAATCTTTTGGCTAATTTCAGTCTTTTATCCGCATAAGTAGAAAATTTTTTCATGTTTGTAAAAAGAGCGCTGAATTTTGCGTCGTTTTTCAGTTTTTCTATCGTATACAGAGCTTCCATGGAATTGGCTTCTATTTCGTCTTCCTGCGTGTAAGGCTTGTAAACGTTTCTTTTCGCGGCCCATTCATGCTGCATCTGGTGGTTCGCCTCGTGCACGAACATGGGAGAGAGGTATTTGGCAAGCAAACCCAGCTGATTTTTATTCTTCACGAGATCCTCTGCAGTGATTTCCTTTACTCTCATGTACTGCTGTATGAGCTCGGAATCAAAAATGATTCTGTTGGAGGACGGCTCGTATTTTGCGTAACAGCCCCGGCAGGATTCTATCGCCACGTTGAGTTTGCCTCTTGACTGGTAGAATTTCAGGGCCCTGTCTCCGGCTTTTGTCCCTTTTATCTCCCGCGCGAGGGCAGTCTGCAAAAGCCCGGACAAAAGCTGGTTGTTCTGGTACGATATGGTTTCTCCCGGCCTTGACTGCCTCAAAGCGTCGATTCTGAGCTCAATGACGGCGCCGCCTTTGATTCTGCTGTTGTCAAAGATGTTTCCGAGAACGTACATCTGCTGTTCTATGGCCAGGCCGTCCAGCTGCTGAATCTGCGGCGTTGAAAGGGATTTCTTGGAGCTTTCAACGGTTTTCATCTGTTTGAGGTATTTTTCAAGCCTGGCTCTGCCGGCGGAGTCCAGATATTTAAACAGCTCGTAATTTTTTACTTTGTCCTGGAAATTTTTATCTGTCGGCGAAGGCTTGTCTATCAGGGTGTTCAGCGCCATGTCCGCCTTTTCAGCCAGCATGGTGTTCCTTTCTCTTATCGTCAGTTTTTCCCATTCTACCTTCCCGTCAACAGTATCTGTGCCGAACACGACTTCAAACTGCCTTATGCCCCTTTTTATCAGAGTGTTTTTTGCGTCGCCATATTTCTTGTATTTGTCCGTCCAGTCAAGCAGCGTTTCCGGCTCAGGTCCTATTCCGACCGAACCAAGAGGCTTGTCAAAATCAATTCTTATGGAAAGAGCCAAACTTAATTCATGGTCATGGGATTTGTTCCATTTTTTATCAAGAAGGGTTTCAAGGTCAATAACGGCCTGCGCTTTTGACACAAGAGCCGCCGCCCTGTCCGGCTCTAATATTTTCACCTTGTCAACGAGATTTAAATCTTCAAGGAATTTCTTCGCGGCAGATGGGTTTGCGCTTGATATTTCAGCTTCGTATTCAGCCAGAATCTTCAGTTCTTCAGGACTCATGACTTGTGCAAATAGAATAGAGGCGCTGCACGCTGCAAGCAGGAGCGCGGTTATCGCGGCGAAAGTTTTGTCTGATAAACGTTGTTTCATGTTATTTCACAGGGTGAACCTTGTAATTCCCGTCCAGCGTCCATTTGAGAAAGTCGTCCCAGAGGCTGTCCCTTGCGAAAAGCATCTCGTCATAGCTTGAATCATAAATCATCTTGGGGAAATAAGCCGCCAGCCCCTTTGCCTTGTCCATGCCGTTCGTGGTTTTATTGTGTATTACAAGGGTTCCGTCAATAAAGGTTTTCAGGGCTTCGCCCTTTTTGTAAACAGCCGAGTTTTTATCCGTCTTCAGGTTTATCCTATTGATAAAATCATAAAGGTCTTTTGACCTGGCGTTTCCGCTCGTGTCCGGGCCGTCGTATTCCTCTTCAAACGAGACAGCGGACTTTATTGAATCAAGAACTGTCTTTCTTGTGGATTTTTGCGAGGCCGTTTTGACCCAGTCGTTCAATGTTGAAATAAAAGACGGAAACTGGGAGGTTTTTATTATTGAAATCGTAGTTTTTTTGGCGGTGGCTTGATAGTAGTCGTAAAATTTGTCAACGATGATTTTTGAAACTTCCTCTGCGCCCGCTCCGGGATTGTCGTTAATGGCCTGGAGAATCGTGTCATAGGGGAAACCCGCTCCCGGAACTATTTCCTCGGACTGGACAAGATAGTCCGCGTAGTCTTTTATTTCATAAGCCACTGCCGCCATCTGCATCAGGCATGCGTCCGAGGAATAAATCTCAGGCTTCTTGCCGAGGGCGGCGCTGATTTCCCTGAGCGCAAGGCCCAGTTGTTTGTTGCGTATGAAATTTTTGGTAATGTCGTCGTAGGAAATACCCAGTTCCGCGCCGGTATTGTCCGCCCCGCCTATGTCAATTCGCCCGCTCCCGTGATTCCATAGAATAATAAGATGTTTTTTTGCAGGATATGTCTGGGCCGACCATTTTACGAAATCCGCGAAATATTTCCAACTTCCCATATCCGAAT
>JACQWV010000036.1 GCA_016209085.1 Elusimicrobiota bacterium | reverse complement strand
AATCCAAAACTGTTAAATATTTTGAAAATGGCAGAAAGGAATATTTTATTTTGTTTAGCAAAAGCGGTTTTACTGATGATTTATTGAAATCAGCAAAAAAAGAAAATATTTTTCTGGTGCATAAAGATAAGTCGTTTTATAGATGAGGAATTCGGGTTAAAGGACTCTTAATAGTGCAAAGTGCAGGTATTCTGTTTCAGGCATGTTTAGAAGTATCGGATGGTCTTTTGCCTGGCCGCGGAGTTCCACCAGTATGGCTTTCCGCCGGGCTTGAGCCGCTGCCGCGCTGAGAATATTTACGAAATCTTCCCTGGAGATGTGGCGTGAACATGAAGAGGTTGCGAGATATCCGTCCGGCGGTAGAGCTCCGATGGCAAAAGCATTTAGTTTGATATAAAGTCTTCTCGCCTGGGAAATGTTCTTTTTGCTTCTTACGAAGTTCGGCGGGTCCAAAAGCGCGAAATCGGGTTTCTCGGGCAGTTCGTCTGCAAGCATTGCCTTCAGGATTTTTTCAGCGTCTTCTTTTTTAAAAATCACTTTATCCGCAAGATTGTTTAAAGCTGCGTTCCTGACCGCGAAATCAAGCGCATTCCGGGAGGAATCAACCCCCCAGACTGTTTTTGCGCCGGCTCCGGCGGCTGTCAGGGCAAAAGAGCCTGTGTAGCAGTAAAGGTCAAGGACTTTTCTGCTTTTGAAATACGGCGCAAGGAATGCCCGGTTTTCCCTCTGGTCAAAAAAATGCCCGGTTTTTTGCCCGCTTTTAACAGGAACTTCGTATTTAATGCCGTTTTCGGTTATGAGCGCGGTATCAGGAACTTTTCCGAACGCGGTTTCTTCATAAAGTTCAAGATTCTCTAACTTTCTGAATTCATGGGAATTTTTCAGGAATACGGCTTCAGGCGCAAGTTTTTCCATGATGGTTTTGACAATCTCTATTTTCAATTTTTCAGCGCCTGCGGAAAGCATTTCAACCACGACGATGCCGGCGTATTTGTCTATTATTAATCCGCCGATTCCGTCGGATTCGCCGTAAAACATCCTGCCGCTTTCCGCTATGCCGAGCTCATGTCTGGCTGCTATGGCTTGTGAAATCCTTCTCTGCACGAAATCCGGTTCAAGATTTTTTGTTCCGTTTGCAAGCAATCTTATGGAAATCAGGCTGTGAGGATTGAAAAAACCCGTGCCGACCGGCAGATTTGAGGATGAGACTATTCGGCATATGGAACCCGGCTCAATGTCTTTGTCCGGCTTTTCCAGTTCGTTGGAAAAAATCCAGGGGTGTCCGGATAATGCCCTTTTTTCGCCGTATGGCTTGAGTTTTATGATTTTCAGGTCATTCATCTAATGACACCATGACTTCTATTTCCTGCCCGGTTTTTACATTGAAGGTTTTTGCAAAATTGCCGTTGCGGACGGAAAATTCAAGAAAACCAAAGGAACCGATTAAGGCGAGAGGCTCTCCTTCCTGCACCGAGGCATAAGTCAGTTTAAGGCCTTTTATAATTTTGTCGGATACGATAAATATTGATTTTGCGTTTATATGCTGTTTGGTAATATTGGCCGTTGCGTTGCCGAAGCGGTCAACCGCTATGATTTGCCCCAAGACCCTGTTGCCGATCCTGGCGGGATGGGGAAACTGGTTTTTCCTGTAGCTGGCGAAAACAGGGCCTAATTTCTTTTCGGAAAGTCCTTTCGCGAGAGCCGCCGCAACCGGCGCCATGATGTCGCGGCCGTGAAAAGTCGAGCTGACTTTCGGCAGGAACAAGCCGACGTTTTTTATGAATCGGGCTTCCGTTATTTTTTCCTTTTCTTCCACCCAGCTTATTATGCCGTTGTCCGGGCATATAAACTGGTAGTTTTCGGTTTTGGCCCATATAATTCCTCTTCCTGTCCCGACCATCGGGTCTACCACCGCGATAAAGAGAGTGGACTTCGGAAAATATTCAAAACTCATCATCAGATAAAAGCTTGCTGTTTGTATGTCCTGGGGGGGAACGTTGTGAGTGATGTCAATTATGCTGATGCCGGGAGCGCTTGAAAGCATGACTCCCTTCATGATTCCTACAAAGGGGTCGTTCAGGCCGAAATCGGAAAGAAGAGCTATGGTTTTTGTTTTTATATATTTTCAATATTAAAAGGCGGCTGATGGGATTTGAGTCCGGGTATGCTTATCGGTATTTTCTGGCTGCACAACGGGCAGTTCTCAGCCGCATAGAACTGAAGGGGATAGGAAATAAGAGCTCTTACAGGCACGTTCAGCGGCAATGGATTGACTGAACGGTCTACTATGGCTATTACGCCCATGACTTTTGCGCCGTAGCCCTGCGCCAGCGCGGTTGCTTCTCCCGTGAGTTTCCCGCTGTTAAGCACGTCGTCAACGATGAGGACTTTTTCGCCTTCTGATATTCTGAAATCTCTTTTCAGGATCATTACCCCGTTCACGCGCTCGGTAAAAATAGATCTCGCCTTTTTAACCCTGGCTACTTCCTGGCCTATTACGACGGAGCCGAGAGAGGGAGAGACCACCACATTTACTTCCTGGGGAAATTTAGAAGCCATTGCTTTCGCTATTTTCTGCGCAAGATGGGGATATTGAAGAACAAGAGAAGTTTGAATATAGGTCTGGGTATGAAATCCGGTAGGCAGCTGGAAGTGTCCGGTTAATATGGCCCCGTGCTCCTGAAGGAGTCCCACAACGTCAAGTTTTCCGAGTTTGGACATCGTAACCTCCTAACTAAAATTTTATGCCTTCTTTGACTGCTTTATCTATTATATTGCTGCTTTCCTGGGAACTTAGCAGTTGAAAAGAAGGCTTATTGGCAGAGCCTTCAATCTGGAACGCTAAAGCAGGTTTCCCGCTTGAGTCGGTAAACCGTTCGGGCAGTCCTCCCATAGCGTAATATTTACTGAATATTGTATAAACTTTTAAGCTGATAGTCTCGCCGACAAGGTCTATCCAGCCGGTTGAATACATGGAAATGTCCTTGCCGCTGATAAAAAAATTTTTTATCAGCATTCTGCCTGATTCAAGCCGATACAGGGCTCCGGCTGAGTTAAAAGCCACGTCTTTGAGCTCTTTGTCAAGCTTCAGCGCGCCTATTTTGTTCATGTTGTGTATGAAAAGAATCGGCATTGAAAGTATTTTATACATTTTGTCTTTTTCAGCGGTTTCCTGCACCTGATAAAATACGCCTTCCCCGCTCTTTATCGCGATTATTCCGTTGAGCCCGGCCGCGCCCGAAGATATATTTTTAAGATCGCATGAGAAGTGAAAATTCCTGCTTTTGAAGTAGTCGTGTTCCATCTCCTCAATAAGATATGTCCCCTTTATTTTTGAATAGCCTTCGGGGATTGAATTCTTTATCTGCTGTATCCATTCAATTCCAGGCGTTTTCGGTTCTGAGGGTTTTTGATTTTTAAAAAGAGCGATTTTATCTTTCAGGAGCTTTAAATCGCTTGTCTTTATCTTTTTGGCGCTTCCGGAAAATTTCAGGTTTTTGTCTTTTGCAAGATAAGAATTTATGGTTAAAGTCCCTTTAATCGGATGTCTGTTCCATTTGGCCGAGTATTCCGCCGTAATGCTCTGCGGCGAAACTTCTGTTTTGAGATATAAGCCGCTTAATTCCTGGTTTTGGAGCAGGATCTGGCCGTTTTTAATCCTGATGTAATTATTTTTAAAATCCCTGGAAATCAAGCCCGTAAGAACAAGATTTGAAAAACGCATATCTTCACGCGTGAAGCCCGTTCTGTCAAGATTAAAAAATATTTTCGATATGCCTCCTCCCGTGTTCCCGCCGACGGCCAGTTTTATCTGCGCTTTTCCGGAAAAATTCTTAAAAGCCAGGCCCGGCGACGTTTTTGATATCTGTCTTGTTTCAAACGGGGGCAAATAAACGGACAAATCCGGTTTGAATCCGCCGCCGAAGCCAATCCTGCCTTTAATGTTTGCCGATATTCCGCCTGCTTTACCGTCAAGTCTCGTTATTTCCATCGCGTCTTTTCCATTCAAAGACGCTTCAATGTTCCATTCCGATTGGCCGATGCGCAGTTCGCGCGGAATCTTCAGACCGGGGAGGTCCCTGGCGGAAAGTTCAGGCAGAAAAAAATTCAGCTTCAAAGCAGGCGTTTTGAAATTGTTCAGACTTCCGGCTATTTTGACGGATTTATTTAAAATTTTAAGAATTACGGAAATGTCTTTTGCGGCGGCTTGTTCCCAGTCAAAATCTTTAAGATTCAGCAGCCCTTCGCAATACAGGCGTCCGCTCGGGTATTTTCTGAAAATTTGTCCGGGGCCGGAGGCGGCGTTGCGGCTGTTCGCATAGCTCACAGCGCCTGAGTCGCCGTTGCGGCGCATATCGTTGGTGAAAAATATGGAAGCTGAGAACGGAAATTCGCCGTCCGGCCTGAAATCGCTGAAGTTTATATTGACGTTTTCCATTGAAAATGAACGTTTGTTCCGCATGTCTCTCAAGTTGAGAGTTCCGTCTTTTATCTGCGCCGAGATTATTTTTTTAAGTTTCTGTCTGCCTTCTTTCCCGCTGTAGCCGGAGACGATGTCTGAAAAATTCCAGTTCCCGTCTTCGGATTTTATAAGCTCTATTTTCGGAGATATTATTATGATTTTGTCTATAGTTATTTTCCCCGTTATGATCGCGGGTATTCTGTATTCGGCGTAAAGATAATCCGCCTGCATGAAATCTATGCCGAATTTGGCGCCAGGCTCCAGAACTCTCAGGCCTTTTAATTTTATCTTTCCGTCCAGAGATATGTCGGCCGATTGTATCTGAACCGGTTTGTTGAAAATTGTCTGAAGCTGGCCTGTCAGTATGTCCCTCAGGTCTTCCGGCTTAAACATTAACTTTATTGCGAAGGTGCCTGCTGCAAAAAGCAGAATGATAAAAATCAAGGGAAGAAATATGATTCTGGGAAGAATGTGCCTGTAAAAAAGTTTCATCTTAAATATATTTTACCCCGTTTAGAGATATACCAATCAAAGCTTAAACCTAAGATGCAGGTATATCTATATTCATAATAGCATTAAACTAAAAGTCTTAAAAATGTACGGTCGTGCAAGCACGACCTATCTCTAACGGGGTTTACCACTTGCTGAGTATAAAGCGTGAGAATACCGCAATAAAACCTTGCGTCCGGAGCGCGATGTCTTTGCCGAATACAGAGAGGGAAATGATGTCCGGAAAAATGAATTTGAGTATTGCCATCAGAAAAAGACTGTTTAAAAAAACAACGGTCAGAAAGGAAAATACGACGCCCCCTGCCTTTTTAATATCGCTTTGCACCGGGCCGAACAAAACGTTTGCGGTGTTCATTATGTGATGTGAGATAAGAAAGCCGATGATGCCGATACAAATCCGCCTGTAATCAGAGACGTCGTAAAAACACGAAAGAGTCGCGTAAAGAATGCCTGCGGCTAAGGCGTAAAAAGGAATGAAATAAGGAGCCAGCAATATAAAGATATTATTTCCCGCCAGAGTTACATGCCCGCTGTTTCTGCGCACCGAGATTTTTTTAATTTTTATCCCGCTTGCCACGGCGGCGGCGGCATGGGCGAGTTCGTGGGAGAGGACATATCCGTAACCGCTGTCGGGAAACCGAAAATAAACCGGCACGTAGGCCAGAAAACCGATTATAAAGGGGAACGTAATGGCGGCTTTCAGAAAGATATGACTGAAGAATTTTATGGTAGAGAGAAGGGTTGAAAATATAAGGGGTGAGAGGATAACGACCGCCGCAGCCTTCGCCGAATTTTTTTGTCCGCGTGTCATTTCAGGGAGTCTGACTCCTCTTTCCACAGTTTTTCTGCAAGCGGCAGTTTTTCTTTTGCATCCCTGCTCCATTTGGAAAGAGGAGGCGGAAAACATTCCGCAGCCGTCTGGTACCAGTAATAGGCGTTTTTTATGGCGCTGTCTTTCATCTTGAATGCTTTTTCAGAATGGAGTTCAGACACGGCAGTTTCAAATTCCCGTCTGGAGACGGAGTCTTTTTCCAGCTGTTTTTCAAGGCGTTTTATTTTTGCCGCATATTCCGCCTCAATAGATTCAACTTTCAGAGTCGGATTGAGATGCCAGCTCATGTACCGTTCGGCTTTCATGTGCGCGTTTCTTGCTCTCAGTACGACGTCTATTCCTGCTATGGCTGCGATGAAAACAAAACCGGATAAAATTTTTATAATCAATATGCGGTTTACTGAGGCAAACATAAATAATGTCCGCTTTGGCTGAGCCGATTTTTGAGCGAGACAAGGAGTAAGGAGCGAGCATATCTTTTGATATGTAAGCGATGAACGACGCAGTTGCAGCCGAAAAGCGGCCAGCCCCTTTCCCCTGCGGGAAAGGGGAGGCTCATATTTGGCCGTCTGCTGCGTTGCTCCTCATTCACATAGCAGACGCTATGCTCATTCGTCGCGCCTTGCATCCAATCCAAATCTGAGCCTCCAAAGTAGGACATTATTTATGTTTGCCTCAGTAGCATTTTGTTTGCCTCAGTAGCATTTTTGTCAGCTGGGCCTTGTCTGGGGAGGCTGAGTTTTAAGAATTTTATGAATCAACGAGGCAAGAACAGCGGGTTTTACCGGTTTTTCCAGGAAATCTTTGACATTCGCTTCCTGCTTTATCATGTCTGAAGTAGACCTGTCCGTATATCTGCCGGTTATTATTATTATCGGTATGGATAAAGTATCTTCAATCTGAAGCTCCCTTAATATTTCGAATCCTCCGTATTTCGGCAGCATCAGGTCCAGTAAAATCAAGTCGGGCGTAACCTGACGGGCTTTTTTCAGAGCTTCTTCGCCGTCTTTGGCGGTTTCAACCTTAAATCCTTCTTTTTTTACTATGAATTCCAGAAGCTCCCTTACGCTTTCATCGTCGTCGACAATCATGACGAGTTTCTGGGACGGGCTTGAATCGCTGATATTTTCCATAAATAAAAAAACCTTCAAATATAACGGGAATGCCACCCCATTTACTGAGCAAAGCTCAGTAAATTTTAAGTTTACAAAATTTTGTAAAACTTTACAAGTTGGTGGTAACAAGGGTTTCGGTGCTCTGTACGCCGTGAATTCCTCTTATCTCCCGCACTATCAGAGTGCTCAGCTTATCAATCGTGTCGGATTCGGCTACCAGAATTGCGTCCCAGCCGCCGAAAGTAAGGTATACGTCTTTTATCCCGCGAATGTTCTTTATCTGATTTATCGCCTTTTGCTCAAGCCCTGCGACAAGTTTGCACAACACAAACGCTATCATAGAACCTCCATAACTTTAGTGGATAGTGACGAGTGAATAGTGGTTAGTTTTTTTTGACTCGCCACTTATCACTATCCACTGACCACTATTTATATTCTTTCATTCCACTGAACCGTTCTATATTTCAAAAGAGCCAGCTCTTTTGTTTTTTCAAGCCGGCTTTCCGATAACTCGGTTTTTACCCAGATTACATTAAATTCTCCGGCGAATGCTTTTGTTATTATTTCCCTGTGAAAAGAGCATTCGGTTCTTGCGTTTTCAGCCTGAATGGAAGCCTGGTAGAGCATATAATCGCCGAAACTTCTCAGAGCGCCTCCGAGTATTTTTTTGCCGTTATATAATATATCCCTGTCTACCGGATTAGAGAAACAATTCATGGCAGCCGGATGATTGATGTCATAATTCGCCGCGGCGGCGTTTGAAATTTCGGATTTTATCCCGGATTCCCTGTATGCCGCGTTTACGGCCGTATGAAGCATGGAGTATGCTTTCATGGGTTTAAACTCCCGCGGCCAGGGAAATATAAGCGAAAAAGTGACGTCTGATTCGTGGAACACAATGCCTCCGCCCGTGGGCCGTCTTGCCATCTCTAAATACCGGGAAATTTCTTTTGATACCGAGCCGTAGATGGTTTTATAACGCTGGCTGTAGCCGAAGGTTATGCCGGGATTTTTCCAGTTGTAAAACCTTAAAATGTATCGGCATGGAAGTTCCCCGCAAAGGACTTCATCCGCAGCCATCTGTTCATAAACGTCCAGCGGGGGGGTTTCTATTACAAGTCCCTGATTCATAATCCTACCATCTCAGATTCGGTTTCCTTGCGGCTTCCACTTCGTCAAGCCTTTTAACAGGCATTGTATGCGGCGCGTTTTTCACGGTTTCGGGGGTCTCAACGGATTCCTGATATATTTTTTTCATCGCCTCAATGAATTTGTCAAGGGTTTCTTTTGATTCCGTCTCCGTAGGTTCAATCATTATGGCCTCCGGAACGATAAGAGGGAAATATATCGTCGGAGCGTAAAATCCGTAATCAAGCAGCCTTTTTGCTATATCAATCGTCCGTATCCCGTTTTTCAGGAGATTCGGGTGCGGCTGCAGGACGCATTCATGCATGCAGCGCTCCTTTGAATAAGGCGGATATAATCGGGCGAGGTTTTCTTTCACATAATTTGCGTTGATTACGGCGTTTTCCGCTATCTGCGCCAGTTCCTGAACAGAATGCATTAAAAGGTATGAATAGGCTTTCAGGAGCACTCCTGTATTGCCGAAAAATGATTTTACCCTGCCTATTGAATCCGGAAGATTGAAATCAAGTCCGTACATTCCGTTTTCCTGTTTTATCCTGGGAACAGGCAGAAACCCTTTGAGTTTCTCTCCAACCCCTACGGCTCCTGCTCCGGGTCCGCCTCCGCCGTGCGGGGTTGAAAATGTTTTATGCATGTTCAGATGCATTATGTCGATTCCGAGCATGCCGGGCTTAAGGATGCCTGTAAGAGCGTTAAAATTGGCGCCGTCCATATATACAAGAGCGCCTGCCTCGTGCGAGATTTTTACGATGCTCTCTATGCCGGATTCAAATATCCCCAGCGTATTGGGTATGGTCAGCATTACGACCGCGGTTTTCCGGTTCAGCGTGTTTTTAAGCGTCTGAATGTCTATCCTGCCGTCTCCGCCTGATTTGATGTTTATAAGGTTAAATCCGAGCATGGAGGCGGTCGCCGGATTGGTGCCGTGAGCGGAATCAGGAATTATTATCTCGTTCCTTTGTCCGGCGCCGTTTGTTTTAAAATATTTTTTAGCTATCATTATGCCTGTAAATTCTCCATGCGCCCCCGCCGCCGGCTGGAGGGTGAAAGCGCTCATACCGCACAACTCTATGAGCATTTGTTCAAAGCGGTGCAGAAATTCAAGCGTTCCCTGGGCCGATGAGTCGTCGGCAAGCGGATGGAGATTCGCAAATTCGTCAAATCCGGCGATATCCTCGTTTATTTTCGGATTGTATTTCATGGTGCAGGAGCCCAAAGGGTAAAAATTGGAATCCACCGAATAATTTAATTTAGACAATCTTGTGAAATGTCTTATTACGTCAAGCTCGCTCATGCCAGGCAGATTAGGAGGGGTTTTTCTCAAATATTTTTCAGGTATTCCGGGTCCGGCTTTATCCTTAAACCTGTTTTTAAATACTATCGCCCGTCTTTTGTCAACGGACTTTTCAATGCTCAGGGGTTCTGTCTCCATGGTCTGAGCCGCCGGATTTATTTTTTCTCCTGCTATTGACATATATATCTCTTAATTGCGGATTCAAGCCTTAAAATATCTTCTTCGGTTTTCGTTTCAGTCGCCGCGACAAGAAGAGAATTTTTCATTTCCGGGAAAAATAATCCCAAAGGCAGGCCTATATCTATTTTCTCCGATTTAATAAGGGCTTTCCTCAGATTTTCCGCGTTCACAGGCAGTTCAAGCGCAAATTCATTAAAGAAAGGTTCTTTGAATTTTAGTGAAATCCCTTTTATTGAGGAAAGTTTGTCCGCCGCGAAAGAAGCTTTTGCGGCGTTTAACAGGGCAAGCTCTTTTATGCCGTCCGGGCCCAAAAGAGTCAGATATACGGCTGCGGCCAGGGCGCAAAGAGCCTCATTTGAACAAATATTGGAAGCGGATTTTTCTCTTCTTATGTGCTGTTCTCTTGCCTGTATGGTCAGAACAAAACCTCTTTTTCCGTCTTTGTCTCTGGTCATGCCCGCTATTCTTCCGGGCATTTGCCTTATATAATCTTTTTTGCATGTAAATATTCCAAGATAAGGCCCTCCGTAATTTAAAGGAAGTCCCAGGCTCTGGCCCTCGGCGACTGCAAAGTCTGCCGAATGAGAGCCCGGAGGCGCAAGAATTCCAAGGCTGACAGGATCGGCTGACGCTGCAAAAAGAGCCCCGTTTTTATGAACTATTCCTGAAATTTCTTCCATATCCTCAATCACGCCGAAAAAATTGGGACTCTGGGCTATCACGCATGCCGTATCGGAGCCGATGGTTTTTTCAAGAACGGATAAATCCGTTTTTCCGTTTTTTACTCGGATTTTTATGAATTCATACGGAACAGCCGCACTGCGGCCGGAACAACGAGCCTCTGGCTCATCAAGTGCAGGGGGCTCTGTCCCCCTGCCACAGGTGTCGGAGGCTATGCCGACGACTTCCCCGGAACCGCCCAAGTACGTTCTTAATGTCTCCAGGCAGTGCGGATGAACGGCTCCGGAATAGAGTATCTGTTTTTTTGAAGTAATTCTTACGCAGGCTCTTGCGGCTTCCGCGAGAGCGGATGCTCCGTCGTACATGGACGCGTTTGACGCTTCCATTTCAAAAAGCGAGCAGACGAGGCTCTGATATTCATAAATAGACTGCAGAATTCCCTGGCTTGCTTCTGCCTGATAAGGGGTGTAGGCGGTTAAAAATTCTCCCCTGGCTGTCACGGCCTTAACTGCAGCCGGAATGTATCTTTCATATGCGCCGGCTCCGACAAAGCTCAAAAGCCCCGTATTTTTTGCCGCTGATTTTTTCAGCGCGGAGCGGAGTTCCATCTCGTCCAATGAGTCGTGCGGCAGAGCGCCCGACACTTGATGAGCCAGAGGCTCGTTATTCCGGTCGTGCGGCAGGCTGAATTCAGGATACAGATATTTCTGCGGAATTTGACTGAGAAGTTCTGTTATTGAGGAGACGCCGATGGCTCTGAGCATTTCCTCCCGTTCTTTGTCGGTGTTGGAGATGTACATGTCTTTCCCGTTAATGCACGTTTTGTTTTATGAATTCCTGATAAGAGGAATAATCCATCAAGGAATCAGTCTCGTCCGGGTTTGAAATTTTCAGTTTAAAAAGCCAGCCGTTTTCCAGGGGAGACTGGTTGATTAATGCGGGTTCGGAGTTTAAAGACTCGTTGAGTTCCGTGATTTCTCCGCTTACGGGAGCATAAATGTCAAAGGCGGATTTTACCGATTCAACGACCGCGCATGGTTTTTCTTTTTCAACTTTCCGGCCTTTTTTGGGAAGCTCCACAAAAACCACGTCGCCTATTTCTTTCTGGGCGTGTTCTGAAAGCCCTGCAACAGCCGTATTGCCCTCAATAAACAGCCATTCGTGGGTTTTCGTGTATTTAAGTTCTTCTGCTTTTGGCATAATACCTCCCTCTGTCGCATGGCGCTCTTGGCGCCACTAAAGCCTCACTTCGTAAGGTATCTTCTCCGTTCGGTGCTCCACAAGGAGGGCTCTGCCCTCCATTTCATCGTCGTTTGCTCACTGCACTTTGCTTGTTCGCTGCACTGAACCTCCCGAAGAGGTAATCCTTAAAACTATACCTTTACCTTGCTTTTACTTTCCTGCTTTGCTTCTACCTCTATTTTATTTAAACGCTGTTCCTTTGTAAAACGGCACCTGATGCACTGCTGCTTTAAGCATTTTTGAGTGGATTTCAACTTCCAGTTCCTCGCCTGGTTTTAATTTCGGTTCAGACAGATATCCGGTCCCTATGCCTCGTTTAAGAGTGGGGGAATAAGTCGCGCTCGCAAGCTCGCCTATCTGCCTGCCGTCCTTAAAAACCTTGCAACCGCGCCTCGGCACGCCCGGTCCCGCGAGAGCTATGCCGGTAAGTCTCCTTTCAATGCCGTTTTGCTTTTGCTTTAAAAGAGCGTTTCTTCCGATAAATTCGCCTTTGTCAAAACATACAGCCCAGCCGTAATTCGCTTCAAGCGTGGTGTGGTTGTCGTCAATGTCCTGTCCGTACAGGAGATAACCGGCTTCAAGTCTTAAGGTGTCCCTCGCTCCGAGCCCGCACGGGGTTAGAGGTATGTCTTTGGCGATTTCCATCAAATTCTCCCAGATTGCATTTATCGCGCCGTGGGGAGCGGTTATTTCAAACCCGTCCTCGCCCGTATATCCAGTTCTGTTTATAAAAGAATCGGCATTAAATAATTTTTTTTCAATTATTCCGAATCGCGGCAGTTTTTCGGCTTCAGGAGCAAAGACTTTCATCATGTCGGGCGCTTTGGGACCCTGAAGCGCAAGCATTGAATATTCCGGGCTTTTGTTTTGAACGTCCAGATTCATAGCTATCACGTCGTCAACCACGCCGGCCTTTTCGTTAAGAAGATGAGAATAAACCCCTTTTCCTATGATTGCTTTCTTCAAATCGTTTGAATTGGTCTTTTGAAGAAGCTTGAAGGCGTTGGCGCCCCTTATGAAAATCTGACCCATGTGGGAAACGTCAAAAATACCGGCTGAGTTTCTTACGGCTGTATGTTCTTTTATTATTCCCTCAAACTGAATAGGCAACTCCCAACCGAAAAAATCAACCATCTTTCCGCCCAGTTTTTTCAATGTCCCGTTTAATGCGGTTTTTTTCAAGGTCTGAGTGTTATCCATATAAACCACTTTATAAAAAATTAAATCAAATGAGCAAGTTTATTTGTAAATATTCACTGAACCCCGTCAGTGAATATTTACCTAAGCAAAATTTGGTCTATTTTAGGTTCTTTTATAAAAAATTCTTTTAAAGAACTAAAAATCGCCAAATTTTGCCTGGGTAAAACCTCAGTAAACCATGTGGTTTACTGAGGTTTTACGTTTATTTGGGTTTGTGCGGAGATGAAATTTGAGAATGGTTTTTCAGCAGGTCAAAAGATATTCCGCTTATAGACAGATGCCTGTCAGGCGCTCTTGTCGTTTTTTTGTTCATCTAAATATTTTTTCTTGCCGAGCAAAAACAGAAAATCCTTTTTGTCAGTTTCCCTTACGCCCTGTTTTAACTTTAACATGCTATTCAGTCCTGCAACAAGTATTTTTACGCCATATATTTCTTCAATGATAATATCGTTTTTTATTGTTTTATAGTCAAAATCTCCAATCCTATGTATCACGTCAATAATCAGGTCTTCGCTTACCATTCTGATGACTGCATTTTCTTTTATATCATTGTTTGTGAGTTCTTTGCATGCTTCTGGTAGAAATTCACCTAAAGCCATTTTAAATTTTTCAATATTTTTATCGTTTGCATTTATGAGCACATCTATATCCTGTGTCATTCTCTCGTAGCCATGGATAAAAATCGCGCATCCTCCAATAATGATGTATTCTACGGCATATTTATTAAGGCTGCTGCAAACCTTAGCAAGTTTATTTAAAGTTACCATTCTTTATTTTTAATTTAATCTCAAATTTTCTTGCTTCTTCAAAGGTTTTAAATTTATAAACCCCGGGTTTATATGGGTTTTTAATATGCCCTGAAAATCCCTCTAAAAACTCCTCAAATTTTTCTGGAACGAATTTTTTTTTATAAAAACCTTTGAATACATAATTATTCATCTCTTCAAAGGATTGAAATTTTATGATGTGACTCATATTTTCATTTCTTGTTGGTCTATATTTTGATTTTTCTGTCCTTCGGCGTTAGTCTCTTGGGTAGTATTTTCACTATGAGCGGATTTATCAGAAAAAGAATCTTTCAAAAGTTTTGATTGCCTCTCAAATGCCTGTCTTGGATTTTTGGGATTGCTCATAAGAGCTATTTCCTGGGTTATAAGCCTTGCAACATGCATAATGTGTCTTTCTCTATTATTTGCTTCTCTGATAAACAAAGGGTGATCCCTATTAATGTAAATTATCTCACTTTCTGTGAAAGATTCAGGCGCTGATGGCCCAAAATGGTCCATAACAAGAGCCAGACCTTTGGTTCCAATTTTTAGCTTTTTTATAAATGCGCTTGGAGACAATTGTTTTAATTTTGGTCTTCTTATTCTTTTTTTCTTTTGAGTTTGGCGTTGAATTTGAGATTCTGTTTTCTTTTCTGCTAATTCCTGCGCAGCGCCTGTTTTCTTCTTGTGTTCTTCAGCTGGGATAAATCCGGGCGGGCACCATTCTATGTTTTTTAACAAAGCATCTTGTATTTTGTTTATCATTTCCTTAAGAGATCTGCCGACTCTTCTATTTTCCTTTTCATCTTTTAATGCCAACATCTCTTTAGTTATTCTTTCGCATATCCGTTTCATTATTTCCAGAAATGCTAAATATTCGGGTAAATCCATGATAAAATTTGAGCGGTCAGAGGAAACCTGCAAAAAGTCAGCGTGAACTTCCCCTGATATTCTATACATATCGCTTCCAATTAAATTTTCAAGGCCAAAAAACTCCCTCTTGATTGTTACCTGCCTTATCTTGCATTCTATTCCACAATCCTGAGGGTCAGCCAAACTTTGTGGCGCGATTATTATTTCTCCGTGCACTATGCCAAACGGTGTTCCTTCCATAAACGGAATTCTTTTCCCGGCAAGAAATCGTGGATGGATTTTTTTGCCATTTAAAAATACCGAGAATTGAGGGGCTTTTAATGGGACGCTTTCCTGAAGTCTTCTTTCCACTATTTCAGGCTCAAACACTTTATTCAGCTCGTATAAGATTATTCGCGTTCCATCAGGGACATTTGGGGCAGCCGTTTCAATTTTCATCGGTAGATGCCAGTGTTCTTCGGATTTATTCCATTCTGATTTGTCAAATATAACAGTTGCGGCAAAATTCGCCCTTCTGGTATGCAACTCAAATTTCTGGCAGGCTGAAAGAGATGAAAATTTTCCTATTCCAAATTCGCCTATTCTTTCCCTCCCAAATTTCGGTGTTTTGCGATGATGTTTTTTAAAAGTTGAACCTATGGTAAAATACTGTTTCAATCCCTCTTTATCCATGCCAGAGCCATTGTCTGATATAACTATTTTTTCAGTAGAGAGTGTCACATAAACTTCAGTTGCGTCAGCGTCATAAGCGTTGTTGACCAATTCTCGTATCAATTCAACAGCTTCGCTATAAAGCCTTTCACCTATTGTTACTATATGACTTTTTTCAATTGTTACAGGTATTGTCTCTATTTTTTCTTCTGTTTCCATATTTTAAATTTACAGGTTTTTTTTATATAATTGAAATGTTACAATAAATCTTACGAATTAACAAGTTGATTTGTTTGAAGGGAAGTATTAAGAATTTTCAGGAGTTGTAAATACTCACTGAACTTCTGTCAGTGAGTATTTACCTAGGCAAAATTTGGTCTGTTTTAGGTGTTTTAATTAAAAATTCTTTTAAAAAACTAAAAATTACCAAATTTTGCCCTGGTAACAATTCAGTGAACACTGTTCACTGAATTGTTACCAGGAGTTTTATACGCAAACGAGTTCACTATCGTTTTGATTTTCTGTGCCTTTATTCTGCCCAATCCATGGATGTCTGTAAGTTCTTTGTCGGAAGCAGTGATTACCTTTGCAATGCTGCCAAAATGGTTAAGCAGGGCTTCAGCCAATTTTGGTCCAACTCCGGGTAAACCTTGTAAAATATAAAGCTGCCGGCCAAGCAATCTCTTCGGTCTTCTTCCGGGACGAGCAGATATGTCAGCGTGAAAGTCATAGTTCTGACTTGCAATTAGCCAGAGCAGCAAAGCAGTATCTGTATAATCAGTGGAAAAAAGCACAGGTATTCTCCATGCTAAAGTTAGGCTCACCAAGGCGCCTTTAACAGCATTTGGATGGATATTTACGGAAGTATCAAAAACATTTTTTCCTTCAATAATAAATAATGGCAAATTGAAAACCTGCTGCATTATTTTTGCCTGGCGGAAAAGCCTGCCATCAATAATTGATTGCGAAAAATCAATCGCTGTTTTTCTCTCCACAATCACATCATTACCAATAAGGTAATCACCAATTTTTAGATTATCCTCTATTATCTGGAATCCGTAAAGTTCTGCCAAAATTTTCCCAACATTGGAATCTTTTTCACGGAAGTCTATTTTGATAGAAAGGTTATTGTGTTTTGATTGTTCGTTGTCCATCATTTTTATGCAAGCCAAATTTTGCCTGGGTAAAACCTCAGTAAACCATGTGGTTTAATGAGGTTTTACTTTGAGAAACTTTCATTTCTAAAATTCTATCTACTCTAAATACTCTATTATCTTTCTTTTTAAGGCAGAATGCTTCTACGCCAATAAATGTCTTATCCAGATACATCTTTTCGCCAACATTCTGCGGTTTAATAACCCGCTTGGATTTTTCATCATTTGATTTTAAATAAATTATTTCCAGTAAATCCCTGTTTTTGATTGCTTGTGTGATGATGTTAATCTTTTCTTTGAGCGGGAGGCTTTTTTCTGATAATTCATATTGATATTTGGTTAAGAATCGCACTACGCGCCAATCCATCAGGATATGGCTTTTCTTTACAGGTTGTTTTAATACTATTCCGTCCAGCGAGCGGCACCGGCTCAAAGCCACATACATCTGCCCAGAAGCAAAGGTTGGTCGTTCCAAATCAATTATGACACGGTCAAAAGTTTTTCCCTGGCTTTTGTGTATGGTTACTGCCCATGCAAGTTTTAAGGGATATTGTATAAAATTACCTGCAACTTCAGTCTGAAGATTTCCTGTCTCTTCATTGATACGGAAATGGAAAATTTCCCATTTATAAGGAAGAACCTCTTCAATTTCGCCTCCGGCTAACTTTACGAAAATAATGTCTCTTTCTTTGTTGCTTTTGATATCTACAATTTTAGCCATTGTCCCATTAACCCATCTGCCCTGGGCATCGTTATTAAGAAGCATCACCTGTGCCCCGACTTTTACCTTAAGTAAATCATCCGTAGGAAAAGAGCTCTTTTCAAAACTGCCCATTACCAAAGCTTTATATGTATACATTCTGGCACTTAATTTTTCCAAATGCGCCTCATTTATCCGCATTGCTGTTTGATTGGTAGTTGTTAGAATAACTGTGTATGATAAATTTTTATTCTCGGGGACTGGCGCATTGAGTCTTGTGTTGATTATAGATAGTTCTCTATCGCTTATTGAGTTGTTACGGATCTTATTTAACAGGTTAATAAACTGCTCATCTTTTTGGCGGTAGTTTTTTTCAAATTCCACAAATTCCATTGGCAAACCATCAAATATCCGGGCGTCAAAAAAATATGGACTTTGGTAATAAAATCTAAAAATTTCTTTTTCTTTGCCAACTACAACAGGCGGAAGTTGGTAAAGGTCGCCGACAAAAATCATTTGTACACCGCCAAATGCCATGCCAGAGGTTTTAGCATTTAATCGCAGGCATTTATCAATACAATCCAGCAAATCTGCCCGCACCATAGATATCTCATCAATGACAATAGCATCTATCTTCTTGTAAATGTTTGCGGATTTGCCTTTATGTTTTTTTATTTTCTCAAGGGTAATATCAGGCTTAAATTTAAAAAATGAATGGATAGTCTCACCTTTTACATTCAAGGCAGCTACGCCGGTAGGAGCCAAAACTACCACTTTCTTAGAAGTGTTATCGCGGAAATATTCTAAAAAAGTGGACTTACCAGTGCCGGCTTTACCTGTGATGAAGATATGTTTAGAGGTATTTTCAGCTAATTCAAGGGCTTTTTTAAATTCGTTATTTATTTCAATAGAATTTCCATGCATTGTCGTTTAAAATTTCAAAGTGTCGTTCATCGCGGTTTTTTTAAAAAATTTACGATTCGCTTTTCCGTCTGCATGCGAGCCAAAAACATAGACTGCGGTAACATCGCGGATAAATTTAAAATATTTTCGGATTTTTTGCCTGCTTAAATTAATATTCATACCAATTAAAGAATGTTTTTAAAATGTCGTCAAGTATATTTTAATTTTAACAAATTTTTTTTGTGATTCAGACAGCTGCAGAGCTTGCTCTGCCATGAAGAAATGGGTTTTACCCCACCACCTGCTTCGGGCAGAATGCCCGTTTTCGGGCAAGCAGGTGGTGGGGTAAGAGTCTTTTAGTGTCTGAATCACAGATATAAACAGTATCCACGGAATTAACAAAAAGAAAAAAGAAGCAAAAAAAACTACGACTATGACATTTCTATTATCTTGCAACAGGGTTTAGGCAAGAAAAAAAGGGAATGCTTATATTAAAGCGGAAAGGAATTTGTTTGCTGATACAATCCTGATTCTGTCAGCAATTTTATCAATGCCGTCTTTTTTAATTACTTGGTAAACGAAAGGAATTTTTAATTTTTTTTGAAAATATTTCAGAGATGGTGCAGGATTTTCATCCTGAATTTTTGTTTCTACAGCAAACCATGGTTTTTCATCAACAGTAACTAAAAAATCCACTTCGCGTTTAGAAGTATCACGCAGGAAATGAAGATTTGCCTTGTAACCCTCCCGGTCATAGAGCCAGTGAACGAGTTTCAGGAGATGAGAGGCAACCATGTTTTCAAAACGGTGACCATCATCTTGCACTTCTGACCAATCCCACAGATATAACTTTGGTTCCTTCTTTAAAGATCTAAAGAAAGTTTTTGAGAATGGATATATTCGGAAATGGTAATAAAATGACTCAAGAATGTTTAGCCAGTGTGAGACAGCACGGTGACTTACTTCAAGATCTTCTCTGAGATTATTAATGGAGAGAAGATTTCCTGCTCTGGAGGACAACATATCACTTAATATCTTCATTTTGCCTAATTCATAAATTATCTCTATGTCCTGGATATCTTCGCGGAATAAACGCTCATTACGTTCATTGTGCCATCGCCTTAAAGTACGGTCATTTTGTGAGAAAAGGGGCTCTGGGAATCCGCCAAATTTTTCTAAAATTTCTAAATTCCGATTATTATTTTTCATTTCAAAAATAATCTCTTTAAATGGTTCAGGTTTAGATTTTCCATTTGATAATTCTGTGAGTGTGAATGGATGCAGTCGGTAATAATGATATCTACCTTGCAGAGAATCTCCGCCTTTGCGGTAAATATCCAAACGAGCACTTCCGGTGATTAAAAATTTATATTTATCTTTATAAACATCGTATTCACCCTTGATAAAACGCTTCCATCCTTTAAACTTGTGCACTTCATCAAGAATAATCAACTCTGCAGAACCCGGCCATTGGGCAGACATTATTTGTTTTCTATCATGCTGCTTATCCCAGTTAAAGTACGCTGTTTCTCTGAATTTTATTCCAATAAGCGATTTGGCGAGTGTTGTCTTTCCAACCTGTCTGGGGCCGCTGACAAAAACCATTTTACTTGTTAAATCTTCAACTACAGAGGATACGAGATAGCGGTTTTTTAGCATGTTTATAATATATATAAAATTTTGCTTGAAAGCAAATTTTTACATAATTTTTTTTGCTTATAGGCAAAATTATTTATTCAGGGCTTCATATATTGTTTCAGACATTGTCGGGTGGAATATTTCTGATTAGATGAAATAGAGTAGATATGCGGTGCCGGTTATTTTTTTGCACGAAGGGATTTTGAAAGACTTTTGAAAAGATTAAGATATTTGCCGAGTCTGCGATAAATATCCATTGCCAATTTTTCATTATATGTATGGACAGATAAATTTCTGTCTTCTATCATTTTAATCCACGCTGGATCATCCTGAATGATTCCAATGCTGAAAGCCTGCTCAAAACAGTCCCTTGGTGAGCGGGATATGATACCTTTATAGTCTAAATATTCTTTTATGCTTTTCCAGGCTAATTCAAAAGTCAGTTCAAACCGTTTTATGGCAGAATCCCTGTTAGCCAGTGTCTGGGGAGCGTTTAATATTTCATTAAATCGTTTAATTGATTTGATAAATGAATTAAAAATATCTGAATTATATTTTTTTAGCATGTTTTAAGACTTTTTTTGTGAAGTTACAAGCAGAGTTGCTTAATTCCACCACATCTACTTTTTTCAAAGTCGGAATGCCTTTTATCTCTTCTTTTATTCTGTGCAGAAGCAATAAGTTAATTTTTTTTCGGCCTAAAATTCCTATATCAATATCAGAATTTTTGGAGGCTTTGGATTTTGCGATAGAACCAAAAAGAAATATTTTAAATTCTTTTTCAGGTAGATGACGTCGGATTATGTTTTTTACTTCCATAATAATTTCCCGGTCGGTCATGGTTTTATTATAGCATTTTAAAATATTTCTCCTGCCCAGGAGGGTTTCGGCCATTGTCGGATGTGCGTATATGGCTTCAAGCAGGTCTTTTCTTTTCAGTTTTAATTGAACCGGGATAGAGAAGAGGTGAATCAGTTCGGTCGCAGGGCCGCCTGCAATCTGCGCGCCTAAAATAGCGTCGTTATCCGCATGATAGACAATCTGCACGAAGCCGTCCGTTTCGTCATGGGTTATGGCGAAGCCTGAAGACTGGAAATACGCTCTTGAGGTTTTAGGATTCAAACCCTGCGCCTCGGCCTGCTTCCTGTTTAATCCTATGCTCGCTATTTCAGGCCGCGTATAAACGCATTTAGGGACGAGATTCAAATCAAATCTTTTTTGCGCTCCGAAAATGTTTTCAGCCGCTATTTCGCCCTGCCTTGTCGCTGAATGAGCGAGCATTGAAATGCCGTTTACGTCGCCTACGGCATAAATGTTTTCAATTTCAGTCCGCGTATATTCGTTTACTCTTATTCCTTTCCTGTCCCATTTCAGGCCGGCATTTTCAAGTCCTAATTCCGAGAGTTCGGCCGCTCTTCCGGCTCCGACAAGGATTTCTGCGGCCGTTATTTTCAAGCCGTTGTCAAGTTCCAGAGTTTTTTCATTTTCTGATATCGTTATTTTTACGGTTTTGCGGCTGAGATGAAATTTTATGCCTCTTTTTTCAAAAGAATTCCTGGCGGTTCTTGCAACTGTTTCGTCTTCTCCGGGAAGAATTTCCGGAAGTATTTCGACAACGTCCGTTTTCGCTCCCAGGGCATTGAAGAAACATGCGAATTCAAGGCCTATGGCTCCGGCCCCTATGATGATGATTGAAGCCGGGCATCCGGGAACGTCAAAAATTCTGTCGGAATCAAGCAGTTCGTTTTTATAATCTATAAAAGGCGGGGGGAAGAAAGGAACCGTCCCGGCTGCTATCACCGCAAAATCAAAATTTTTCCTTATTTCCTCCCGTTCCGTCCGTATCGCTATTTCGTTTTTTGACGCGAAAGACGCCGCGCCTTTTATTATTTCTATCTTGTTCAATTCAAAGAGTTTTTCAAGGGAATTTTTTATTTTTTTTATCGCGGAGTTTTTCCGTTCTTTTATCTTATCCCATGAAAGCATATCGGGATTGAAATCAAAGAATTTACCGTCTTTAAGCAGGGTTTTAAGGATTTCAGACGAGCGGATTCTGCCGGCAGCATCAAGAAATGATTTGGAAGGTATGCAGCCCCTGTTAAGACAGGTTCCGCCGAAATCCAGCTTTTCTATTATGCAGACTTCGGCTCCCAATGCTTTGAGTTTAAGCGCGGCCGGATAACCGCCGGGTCCGGAGCCGATTACTACGACTTTTTTTGCCATTTTTCCTCCCTGCAACAGCAGGTTATAAGATGATAAGTTGATAAGATGATAAGTAAAAAACCTCCAATCTTTATAATCTTATCGCTTGTTACCTTGTAACCTTATCGCCTTGTTTCCTTTCCAGGAGCTTGCCGGCGTATTTGTTTAAAGTTTTCAGCAGGGATATCAGGTTTTCCCTCGCAGTCTGGGACAATTCAGGCTTGATGTCCGGATTGGCAGGCGGACCTTTCAGTTTTATATCCATGCGGCTTCCGCCGATTTCCAGATTCGTCTGAAGTTCTACAAGACCGGTATTGCCGTCTATTTTAAAGCTGCCTGCCGAATTAAAAAGATTTGAATTTAAGTTCAGCCCGTTTATGTTCAATATGCGGTCGTCAAGAGAGGCGTTGAAAGAGATATTTTCAACCCTCAGGTCGTCTATTTCAGGCGGTTTTTTGCCTATTACCGTGAAGAAAGCCTTAACCGGCCTGAAGATGTTTTGCCTGACTGTTTTTGACTGACCCGGCGCAAGAAGTCCTTCTATTTTAAGATTTATGTTATGTTTGGCGTCTCCCATGTCTTTATTAAGCCCGAAGAATTCAAATTCAAAATCCGTATTTTCTATTGAAATCTCGCCGAAAGAGGCGTTTGCCATGTTCAGTTTTCCGAAAGATGATGAAAGCCCCGCATATTCAAAATTCAGTTCGGCATCCAGAGCGGCGTCAGCCGCGAACAGACTGCCGTAGAGGGCAGTTTTCAGCTTCCCCTCAAGCTCAACGGAAAAATTGCCGCCGAAAGACGAATAATGAAATATTTCCAGGCTTGCGTTTTCCATGGAAATAGAATGCCCGCTCGTTTCGTCGTCAAATTCCAGTTTTGCGTCTGATGCAATAACCTCTTTTGCGTTCCATGCCAGATGCAGGCCTTTGGAATCCTGAGGCAGAAGGGCAAGAAGGTCGGCAAAATTCCATTTTCCCGCAGGATTTCTTTTTATTTTAAATTCGGGGTTTCGCAGAGAGATTCTCTTAAAGACAAGGCGGTTTCTAATGAGCGGGATGATCTCGGGCCTGAGCGTTATTTTTTCAGAAACAAAAAATTTTCCTTTTGAAAAACCGCCCACGTCGGAGAGTTCCATTTTTGATATGACAAAGCCTTCCATTGCGGAAAATTTCATGCTTTTTAAAGATATCTGCCTTTTGAGCTTCTGCGCAAACTCTGATTTCAGCTTTTCAGCCAGAACATTCCCCAGTTTCATGTATTTGAAATAAAAATAGCCGGCGGCGCAGACAAGGACCAATGCAGCGGCAAAAATGGCGGTTTTTCTTTTACTCATGACAATTATTATAGATAAGTTTGTAAGGACTTCAAAAGACTATTAACCCGAAAAATTTAAATTTTTCGGAGTTATAAATTTTAAATTATAAATTCTTAGTTTTAAGAATAATTCAAAATTCAACATTCAAAATTTATAATTCCCAAATTCCAACTGAGGAATTTGGGTTAAGAGAGGACATCAAGCAGTATATTTCTTATTTTGGATTTCTGGGTTTCGTCCGTGAGAAACATTTCATAAACGAAATATCCTTCGGAATCTCTGGCTGTTTTTTGGATATTTCCCCGCAGGTCCTCAATTTCCGCTCCGTTAATTTCAAACGAGAGCGCTATTATCCTGTCTTTGAACATTTCAAATTGCGACAGGAATCTGCAGGAATCCGGATGTATTTCAAGAATCCTTCCCCAGTAAAACAGATCCTCTCTTGAAAGTTTAATGACTGTTGGTATGAATTCCTTGGTCCTTGGTTTAAAGGGCATAGATTACTCCGCGTTGTGTCTGAACAATACTCCTTTTTCCCTGTCCTCGCCCGCAAGCCATATTGTCCCGTCTTTTGACGCAATTGCCGTTATACGCAGGGTTCTTGAAGCATACTCCTTGATTTCTTTTTTTGAGACAGGAGTTCCGGGAGAATCAAGGGGAAATTTCACGAGTTCTTTTAGATTTTCGTCCACTATCCAGAGGAACCTTGAATCGCAGGTAAAAGCCGCTATCGTCTTTCCCGGATATTTGTGAGTTTCCAGTTCGGTAAGCTCGTCGTTATTGTAATGTTTTTTTATCAGATTGTTTTTAAAGTCAGCGGTCCAGAAATATAGCCCGTCAAAGCAGATTCCGGCCATGTTCCGGTTTGCGGTTTTTGTTTTTGAAACAGGAGTGAATTTTTTATCCAGAAGTCTTTTTTCCGCCGCGCCTCCTGCCGTAAGAATCCAGAGGTTGCTTTCCGCGGCGGCAATGGAAGCAGGAGTTATGTCCGGAAAATTGACGACTTTTGAAATTTTAAAATCGGAAATGTTGTGGCTGTAGATTGACTGCGTGAACCAGTCGCTTATGAGAATTCCTTTCTTGTCAAAAGTTATGCCGGACGGATGGGAATAAGGAAGTTCAATCAAGTCCGGCATCCGGCGCTTTTCCATATCCCGCAGGACGTAATGCCTGCCTATCATAAATCCGGCGAAAAGGGAAATTGAGACGACAAAGAAATAAATTAAAATTCTTTCCTTTGCTGAAACCGGTTTTGAAAGGTCAAGAGCCGTTCCGCTTATGTTAAGGGATTTCTTGTAGAGGGGGGCGATTGATTCCTCGGTCCACGGGGGCTGGCCGCAGTCAAAAGCTCCCATCCTCATGTATGCCACTGCTTTTGAAGCGTCCCTTTCTTTCAATAAAACTATTATCGGCATAAACGGGGCTATTCTCAGAATTTCCCTTATTTTTACGTTTGTGGAAGCGTTCTCTTCGTCGCAGATAAAGACGGCTTTGGGCCTTGTTTTTTCAAATATGGCCAGCGCATCATTCAATGTCTGGGAAAAGACCGCCTCAGCCCCTAAATTCCTGAAAATTTCCGAGAGCAGGTTTTTGTCTTTTTCATTTGAAGAAATTATCAGAATTGTATTCATAAATAATAACAGAAAGATTAAGATTTAGATTGAGATTAAGTAAAGATTTTTCTTAACCTTAATCTTAATCTGCCTTTACTGCTGTTTCGGCGCGGGTATTTCCAGAATGCTTCCTTCAACTGGCAGTCCCCTCTTTATCTTCTTCTCGTTTGCCTCATATATCCTTTCCCAGAGATTCGGATTGCCGTAATATCTTGAGGCAATTGAGCGCAGGGTGTCGCCGGTCTCCACTTTATGCTGTTTGGGCCATTTTTCAATTTTCGGCGGTGCCGTTCTTTTGAGCCGAGGCTTGTCTTTCCTGTATTCCGCGTCAAGCATGTCAAATTCAAGATTCTTGATTCTTGCCTCAAGCTCCCTGAGTCTTGTTTGCAGAAGGGTCAATTCGGACTGGAGAATGCCTTTATTCACCTGGTATTTTGCTATGTCGGTTTCAAGGTTCGCTTTCTGGTATCTGAGGTCTTCTATCTGTTTTCTTATGGTTTCGGATTTAGCCGCCGCGTCTCCGACGAATTTCTCTATGAAACCAGGAGCGTTGAACCTGTATCCGATATTCATTTCATAATGTCCAGCGTGTTTATGAAAGCCTTTTATGGGAATTGAATAATTCATGTTTATTATCCACGGCAGGGTATTCACGCCCAGACCGAGCGAAAGAATGCTTTCCCCGTCCAAGGCAATTCCCCTGCCTGCGCGGCCATGAACAAGGCCGTTGAAAAAAGACTGTTCAATGCCTGCGAATATCTCATGGTGCCCGCCGCG
This sequence comes from Elusimicrobiota bacterium, assembly GCA_016209085.1. Lineage (GTDB taxonomy): Bacteria > Elusimicrobiota > Elusimicrobia > Elusimicrobiales > UBA9959 > JACQWV01. The sequence goes on along the minus strand of JACQWV010000036.1, from coordinate 8,842 downwards.
GATTTTCCAGTCAAGAGCGAATAAAGTGTCTTTGCGCCGGTAAGAGTTGCCGAGAGTTATGGTGAGATAGGATTTTCCGAGACCTAATCCCAGATCCGAAACGACAAGCCCTGTTTTCAAACCCTGTATGGAGTCAAGCAGAATTCCTCCGTCAACCGCCGCTCCGAAATGGCTTTTTTGCGGGAACCTCAGGCTTATTATCCTGAAATTTCCGCCCCACTGAATCGGTTTTTGAAAATATTTCAGGGTAAAAGTGTCGCTGAGCCCCCCTATAATGACGTCCCTGTCTCCCGCGCCGGATTGCCTTATGGCATGATAGCCGAGGCCTGCGGTTTTGCTTCTCGCATCCGGTATGGGCCTGATGTACACGGCTGAAAATTCTCCTGCGGGAGCAATGGGCGAGAATCTTCTTGAAAGTCCGGCTGTAACTTCAACGTACCTGAGAGAGGAGAGGCCGGCCGGGTTGTAAAAAATCGTATAGGGGTCGTCCGCAACGCCGGCGAAAGCGATTCCCATCGCGTTTTGCCTTGCTCCCGGATAAAGATATGTGAAATCAACAGCCTCTGCTTTTGCCGCAAATAAATTTAATAATGCCAAAAACGCCAGTTTTTTCATACAATAATGTTATTATAATACTTAAAAGGTATTAAATTTAAGTTTCCGTTTTTTTAAATACAAATGATTAAATTCTTTCTGCACGGGATTCTCTGCGTTTTTTGCGTTAAGACCGCCGCTGGGGGAGAAATCAAGGTGGTGTATCCATATGAGGGACTGGTCATCCCTTCAGTAAGCTCAACTTTTCTGTTCGGAAGCATCGTTCCTTCAACGGCTCCGTTTTACATCAACGGCTCTTCCATTACCGTTCATCAAAACGGAGGGTTTATAGCGTATCTGCCTGTTTCCGAGGGCAATTTTGCGTTTAACTGCGAGCTTAAAGAAGACGCCGCCTCGGTATTCTATATCAGGAACATTTCGGTCAAACCTTCAGCAACAAGACAGGTTTCAACCGCTACCATCGCTATTGAAGTAATCCTGCCCTCAGGCGACGCGGAATTTATGCCCGGAGACTGGATAAACGTGTATGCTGCGGGAACGCCGGGAAAAAATGCCGTTTTCTCCATAGATGACGCTGTTAAAAACATGAAAATGTCGGAAATTCCAGGAGGTTCTGGAAGATATTATGGAACATACCAGGTAGGTCCCCTGGATTTATTTTCAGGTTCTCCGGTGAAAGCCAAGTTCAGAACAAGCGCTTTTTCAAGAACGGCAATGGGAGTTTCAAAGGGAAAAGTCAGCGCGATGAAGAAGTGGAATATTGTTGAAACCTCAACCGAGACCGTAATATTGAGAAGCGGGCCCGGCATGGGATATACGATGTTCCTGCCCGAAGGGGTAAAGCTCGTTTCCGACGGAAAAGCCGCCGGGATGAGAAGAATACGCCTGAATAATTCGGAGTCAGCCTGGGTTGACGAATCAAAAGTCAGGACCATGCCGTCCGACACGTTTGCTCCGGTTAATGAAACTGGAACCATAAGAGTAAAAAACGAAGGGAAGTATACTTCTGTTTCAATTTCAGGGTCTGAAAAAATTCCTTATGCGATTGAGGAAAGCGGAAGGGTTTTAAGTTTATTTCTCTACTATTCAAAACTGCATACCAACTGGATTGTGTACGATTCCTCCGACGTTTTCGTGGACAGGGTTTCTTTCAGGCAGGTCGGCTCGGAAGTTTCAAGAATAGACGTGGCCCTGCGGGATACGGAAAAATTATGGGGATACGACGTTTATTATTCCACGAAATCCCTCGTCCTTGAGCTTAAACATGCTCCGGCCATTGCCGCCAAATGGCCCGCGCCCCTTGGCGGTCTTAAAGTTGTCGTTGACCCGGGACATTCCCCGAAAAACGACCCGCCTTACGACGGAGCAGTCGGCCCGCTCGGAAGTTTTGAGTACGAGGTCAACCTTAAAATAGCTCAGAAACTCGCGGAAAAATTACTGGAAGCGGGAGCCACGGTTTACATGACAAGGTACGGAGAGGAAAACGTGGCTCTTGTAGAGAGGCCGAAAATCGCCAGAGCAGCCGGAGGCGACATTTTCATAAGCATTCACAACAACGCGATAGCGGACGGGGAAAACCCGTTTGCGGCGGGGCGCGGCTTTTCGGTTTATCATTATCATCAGCACAGTTTTGAGCTGGCAAAGGCGGTTCACGCCTCGTATCTGAAAAACATCAATCTTGCCGACGAAGGTCTCAGATACGGCGATTATCTCGTAGCCAGAATGACTTACATGCCTTCAATTCTGGTTGAGAACGCGTACATGATTCTGCCGGAGCAGGAGGAAATGCTGAATAACCCGGATTTTCAGGCAAAACTTGCGGACACGATAACAGGGGGAATTCTGGATTTTTTCAGAATAGGACCGAAGCCGGAACCTAAAAAAAAGAAAACAGGAAAAAAAGGTAATAAGGTGACAAGGTGATAAGTTAGGGTGTAGGGTATAAAGATTAGGGTATAGGGGAGAGTAGCTGCAGAGCAAAGCTCTGCCTAATGTAGTAGAGCGTGTAGTAAAAAATAAGAGTGGGTTGAAGAAAGGGTAGAGGGTGCAGGGGAGAGAGTAAAAAAAAGAAATTGGAAATTTAAAGAATAAGACAAGAAGATAACAAAAGGTGATAAGGTGAGAAGGTGATAATGAAAGAAAAATATTTTGAACAGATACATATTTTTGTTTCAGGTTTTAAGAGAGAAAAGTTTGAAACTCCCGACGAAATATGGGATTTTCTCATAAGAAAAGCGTCTTCAATCATAGGCTGCCATGCCGCCACTTTCTTTGAAGCGGATGAAGCCAAAAAGAATCTTTCCATAAAAAAAAGCATCGGGCCGGTGGCAAAAGACATAAGCAGAATAAGCTTCGGCTATCAGGGCATAGTCGGCTGGTGCGCGGAAACCAGGGAGCCCATTATAGCCAACGAGGTTGAAAAAGACCCCCGTTTTTCCAAAAACGTGGATTACGGCACGGGTTTTAAAACCAAAAGCATAATAGCCGTGCCATGCGTTTACAAAGACAGATTATACGGAATTGTTGAATTAATAAATCCTGTAGTCGGCGCTTTCACGGAAGACGACCTGAAACTTGTCGGGACTCTTTGCCTCATAATCTGCCAGGCTGTAGCCATAAAAGAGCTTGAATCCGCTCTGAAGCAGATGAGCCTCAAGGGAGAAAACACCATAAACAATCTTTCAGGCGGATTTATAGGGGTTGACCTTGATTTAAAGATAACTTTTTTTAACCCGAAAGCCCGCGAGATATTTGAAGTAGGCGAGGAATATCTGAACAAAGGCATCATAGACTTTTACAAGGCGTGTCCGGATGCGGTAAACATAATAGGAGAAGTGCTGAAAAACGGCAAGACTGTGAGAAGACAAGAATTTAAATGCGTTGTGAACGGGAAAACAAAAACAATAGGATACAGTTCAATAACCATGAAAGGCGTTGACGGAAACATGATAGGCGCGGGCATGATTTTTCAGGACATAACGAACGTATAAGAGCGTAGGGACCGTAAAGAAATTAGTGATACATTTGGGAAGCCGAGATGAGGTCAGATGCAAGGCGCGACGAATGAGAATACCCTGTGGTATGTGAGTGAGGAGCAACGCAGCAGATGGCCGCATATCGGCTTCCCCCGAAGGGGCTGGCTGCTTTTTGGCTGCAACTGCGTCGCTCGTCGCTTACATATCAACGATATGCTCGCTTCTCGCTCCTTGCCCCGCATCATGTGCGGGGTCAGCTCAGCCAAATATGTCAATAATTTCTTTACGGTCCCTAAGGGGGGCGGTATGAGTCTCAACACTTTCAGCGCGTTTCTGGATTTCGCCATCAGGCTGGAAAATTCCGGCCTGAATTTTTTCAGCCGCTCAATGGAGAAACTTAGCGGACAAGAGCACGACGCTTTATGCAGATTCAAGGACGAGGCTGAAAAAAACATCCGGCTGCTGAATACCGTATTAAAAGAGAATGTCACCGAAATGGTAATGGAACCCTGTGCGAGCATAGACGAGAAATCCTATCTGATGGAGACTTCCAACGTAGAAGACTGGAAATTTTCTATTGCCATTATAGAAAAACAGCGGGATTTTCTTCGTGATGCAGCGAAATCAGTGAACCTTAAAGAAGTTAAGAGAACTTTTGAAAAACTGGCAGACAAAAAAGATCGGTTGATACTTGAATACAAACAATTGTAGGGGTCGGATTTATCCGACCCGTTAAAAGGAGAATTATATGTCAAGATTGGTAAAATGCGGACTGATTCAATGTTACCTTCCGATGCAGGAGGGGGAAGGGAGCGTTAAGGCGATTAAGGAAGCAATGATAAAAAAGCACCTTGGATGGATAGACAAGGCAGGCAAAAAAGGCGTGCAGGTCCTTTGCCTCCAGGAGATTTTCTCAACCCCTTATTTCTGTCCTTCACAGGACGCCAAATGGTACGAGACTGCTGAAGCAGTGCCGGGTCCGACAACAAAGTTGTTGTCTAAATACGCGAAAAAATACAATATGGTCATTGTGATTCCGCTCTATGAGAGGGCAACAGCCGGGGTCTATTACAATACAGCAGCAGTGGTGGACGCCGGGGGAAAATATCTCGGAAAATATCGGAAGAACCATATTCCGCAGGTAGCTGGATTCTGGGAAAAGTTTTTCTTTAAACCCGGAAATTTAGGTTACCCGGTTTTTGAGACCAAATACGCTAAGGTCGGAGTCTACATCTGCTATGACAGGCACTTCCCGGAGGGCGCCAGAATCCTGGGTCTTGGCGGGGCAGAGATAGTGTTCAATCCCTCAGCCACGGTTGCCGGCCTGTCTGACCATCTCTGGAAATTAGAGCAGCCGGCACACGCAGTTGCCAACGGCTATTTTATGGGCTGTATCAACCGCATAGGGATAGAAATGCCGTGGAAGGTTGGAAAATTTTATGGCCACAGTTATTTTGTCAATCCCCGCGGAGAGATACTTGCTGAGGGGAGCGGAAACTTGGATGAACTCGTGGTAGCGGACATTGATCTTGATAAGATTGACAATGTGCGCAATGTCTGGCAGTTTTATAGAGACAGGCGCCCCGAGACTTACGGCGATATAGTCAAACTTCTGCCCTGAAAATGTAGGGGTTGCATTTATGCAACCCGCAAGAATGTATAAATCGGACTTGATAAATCAAGCCCCTACACAGGTCGTGTTTTCATGGACACCTAACAAAGACAAGAGAGGATATTATGACACAAAGAAATACGAAACGCAAAGATATTAAACCCGCATCGGAAGCGAGGATGCTGATAAAAAATGGAACCATTTTCACCGCGTCTGATTCTTTCGCCGCAGACATTCTGATTGAGGACGGAAAGATTTGTCAAATCAGCCGCGGTATAGAGCCCGCTGACCGGGATAAGGTTATTAACGCGCAGGGCCTTGAGATATACCCGGGCGGGATAGATGCTCACACGCATTTCGCTCTCCCTTTCATGGGAACAATATCAGCGGACGATTTTGAGACGGGCACAATTGCTGCCGCATGCGGAGGCACCACCACTGTTGTAGATTTCGTCATACCAGGCAAGGGACAGAAACTATCTGAAGCCGTATCTGCCTGGCATGAGAAGGCAGATGGAAAAGCGGCCGTGGATTATGGCTTCCACCTGGCGCTGGTGGATGTCAATAAGGAAGTGTTAGCGGACATACCGGGCATTGTTAAAGCAGGGATATCCAGTTTCAAGTGCTTCATGGCATACAAAGGGGCGCTGATGATAGACGACGACCAGCTTCTGCAAGTCCTGCGCGCGGCCAAAGAACAATCAGCTCTTGTTTCCGTGCACGCCGAGAACGGAGATATGCTCGCTCATTTGATGAAGCGCTTTGCCGGGGAAAAAAAGACCGGGCCCGAGTATCACCCGCTTGCTCATCCGGCAGATGCAGAGGGCGAGGCAGTTCACCGCGCCATAGTCCTTGCGGAAATGGCAAAATCCCCTCTGCACATCGTGCACATGAGTTGCGTAGAGGCCTTGCGGGAGGTTCAGGCAGCCAGGGTCAGCGGCCAGCTCGTGCTTGCGGAAACGTGCCCGCAATATTTGCTTCTTTCAGACGAACTGTATCGCAAGAACGGATTTGAGGCCGCCAAGTGGGTTATGTCTCCGCCGCTGCGTCACGTGTCAAACCATGACAGGCTCTGGGCCGGACTGCGCGATGGTTTCATTCAAAGCGTATCAACGGATCATTGCTCCTTTAATTTCAAGGGCCAGAAGGACATGGGAAAAGATGATTTTCTGAAGATACCGAACGGCATTCCCGCAGTAGGTGATAGGGTCAATCTGCTCTACACCTACGGAGTGCGTTGTGGCAGAATAAGCCGCAACCAGTTCGCGGCCGCAATTTCCGCCAATGCCGCAAAAATATTTGGACTGTATCCGGAAAAAGGAACCGTGGCAGTTGGCTCGGATGCTGATTTAGTCATATTTGACCCGGGCAAAACAGGAGAGGTCTCAGTTAAAACTTCTAAACACAATGTGGACTACTCCGCGTTTGAGGGATTCAAATTAGAGGGGCTTCCCGCTTTCGTAATCTCCAGGGGAAAAGTGGCATCTGAATACAACAAGTTCACAGGCGAAAAAGGTTATGGAAGGTATTTGAGTAGAAAGAGATTCGACGTCCACGGGTGGGGATTTGAGTAAATGAATGGCGCGAATTAAGAGACTGTCATTGCGAGGGCGTTGTTTGCCCGAAGCAATCCATAAAACATGTATTCCAAAGAGTATTACATTTACATCATGACAAATTGGAGTAACATAGTTCTTTACACAGGCGTTACAAATAACCTCATGCGAAGGGTTTATGAGCACAAGCAAAAACTTGTACCGGGATTTACATCAAAATATAATATCACCAAGCTTGTTTATTATGAGACTACGCCGGATGTTAATACTGCAATAGGACGAGAAAAACAAATAAAAGGCGGCTCAAGACAAAAAAAGATAGATTTGATAAGTAAAATGAATCCTGAGTGGAAAGATTTATACAGCGCTTTATAGATTGCTTCGCTGCGCTCGCAACGACACGCAGTTGTGTCACCGCGAGCGCAAAGCGGCGGTCTTGCTGTGAGATTGCTTTATTACAAAGCAAATGGGAGATAAAAAAATGACAGAACGGATGACAGTAACTAACGCGGAAATAACAAAAAAATACAAAGAATTTCTTATACCAGGGGTCATCACTTATTACCTAGAGCCCCTGGCGCTTGTTTCGGGCAAAGGCTGCTGCGTATACGACGCAGAAGGACGGGAATACATGGATTTCTTCGGAGGTATCCTTACGGTTTCCATCGGCCATTGCAACAAGTTCGTCACTGACAGATTCGTTGAGCAGGCAAGCAAGCTTCAGCACGTCTCAACGCTCTACCCGACAGCGCCTGCCGGGGAATTGGCTGAGAAATTAGCGGGGCTTGCGCCTGGAAACCTGAAAAAAAGTTTTTTCACCAACAGCGGCACCGAGGCAGACGAGACCGCAGTCCTGCTCGCGCAGCATTATACCGGGCAACAGGAAATTATAGCGCTCAGGCACTGCTACAGCGGCCGCTCAGCGCTGGCTATGAATCTGACCGCACATTCTTCCTGGAAAATATCCAGAACCCTTGTGCCTGGAATCCATCACGCTCCCGCGCCCTACTGCTACCGGTGTCCGTTCCATCTGAACTATCCGTCCTGCGATATGGCGTGTGCCCGCGATTTAGACGAACGCTTTTCATTGCGGACGAGGTTCAGACTGGGTGGGGACGGACAGGCGGCCGTTGGTTCGGCATTGAGCATTTCGGGGTGGTCCCGGACATCATGACATCAGCCAAGGGCATGGCCAACGGCATTCCCATCGGTTGGACCATTACCACGCCAGAAATCGCAGACAGTCTTAAAGGCCTGACCATTTCCACGTTCGGAGGAAATCCGGTTTCATGCGCGGCCGCTCACGCGACCATTGAATTCATTGAAGAGGAAAATCTGCTTGATAAGGTTTCTAAACTCGGAGACTATTTCCGCGGACGCCTTTTGGAACTTCAGAATGTCTATCCAAAAATAGGCGATGTGCGCGGGATGGGGTTGATGTTAGGTGTGGAACTCGTGGCTGACAGGAAATCCAAAACGCCGGATCCTCAGGCAGTTCTGCGGCTCTTTGAGGAAACAAAGAAGCAGGGACTTCTCATCGGAAAAGGCGGCCTTTACGGAAACGTGTTGAGGATCAGCCCGCCCATGACAGTTACCAAAGAGCAGGTAGACGCAGCGATCTCAATTTTAAAAGAAGCATTTGAGAAGGTGTAAAAGAAATAAATATTTGTAGGGGTCGGATTTATCCGACCCGATTTGATACCGGGTTTGATAAATCAAACCCCTACACTTCAGAGAAGGGTTGCGGTTCAACGAGAGGATAAAATGAAAATTGTTAAAAATTATATCAATGGCGAATGGAGCGTCCCGCAGGGTGGTCATTCGCAGGACGTGTTCAATCCATCTACCGGCGAGGTTCTGGGCAATGTAACTTTTTCCACGGACGTAGAAGTGGATGCGGCAGTGAAATCTGCGCGGGCGGCTTTTCCTGAATGGAGGACAACCCCGCCTGTCACGCGCTCAAGGTACATGTTCAAGTTAAAGCAGGCCCTGGAGGAGCGTTTTGACGAAGCCGCTAAACTCTGCACCATGGAGGTGGGCAAGACCCTGGAAGAAAGCCGAGGCGAGGTCAGGCGTGCCATAGAAGTGGTGGAGGTGATGGCCGGCATCTCAACTTTAATGAAGGGGCAGGCAATGGAAGACAT
>JACQWV010000137.1 GCA_016209085.1 Elusimicrobiota bacterium | reverse complement strand
GATAAATAATTGGCATCATACCATGCAGCAGTCGCATAATTTATGTCGTAAGTTGCGGTGGCGGGATTCCAGTAAGGACCAGTCTGGTGTTTAATCCTTAACTGAACTTTTGATAATGCTGATGTTAAATCAGGCGAACTGCCCGTCGGGAAGTCCAGTGCTGTTCCTGATATTGATGCTAATTCTGATGAGTTTAACGCACCGTTATTGGGCGCAACCACAACCACTGTCGGAACCGATATATCATATGTGAACTCGTAACTGTTCGGTGTTGATTGTAAGTTCTGACTTCTGTCTCTTGCACGGGATTCCACCTTGTATTTTGTTCCATTAACCCAGTTAGAATACGGATATGTCCATGCGGTTGAGGACTGTGCTACCGTCCAGTTCTGCTGAACTACATATGCCGCACCTGTCCATGAAGATATCTGAACCTGAACCTGCTCTACTTTTGAAAATTCATCCGCATCAGCAGTCGCTGTGCCGGAAATTATCGTCAGTGCTTTCTCAAACTGGCTGTTCGGCTCGGTTATCTGTGATGTCGGCTCTACACTGTCATACCTGAAGGTCACCGTTGAATACGCTAACTGAACATTGCCGGACGGGATTACCTTATCGGTCGCTCTGGTTTCTACCGTGTATTCCTTACCATTTTGCCACACAGGTGTTGATGTGAACACAAACGGGTTGGTCGCTGATGTATCGGTATTGAGCCAACTTGCTGATGTCCCTGTCCAGTTTGTCCCGTTCCAGTAGACAGCAGGTGTGCCTGTTGAAATCCGAACCTTTACATTATCCACACCTGCATTATTGGGTGTGGATAAATTATCGTTGCTGCCTCCGGATATTGTTGATAGTATTCTGCTCGGTCCATAATTGTTATTTGCTGTTTCAGGCGCTGTCAAATTACTCACCGGCGGATGGGTATCATAAACAACGGTGTATTCATTTAATACTTGCTGGATATTGTTGGGCAGCGCAGTGTCATAACTGCGGGTTTTGAATTTGTATTGCCAGCCACTCTTGAACGCATTTGTTAAATTGGAATATGACCATGAAGAATTGCCGACGACGAAATTGGTCGCTGAAGACCACACAACACCTTCTACCCAACCAGTCCCGTTCCAGTATGTTGTCCCTAATGTAAAGTTCTGGATAGATATCTCCACCGACGATATTTTATTAGAATACGCTGCATTAGGCGGACTCGGTGAGGGTTGGACATCAGCGCAACTCCCACTCGCTATCGTTATCGCCGAGTATGCTTTATTATCAGCCACGGAGAGCACGGAAGAGACAGGCGCCGTGGTATCATAGATAAAGAACGAACAACGTGCAGGATCGGTTACCTCGGTTAACGCCGGATTGGATGTATCCGTCGCATATGACTCTACATAGTAACTTACTCCGTTTGTTAATTTAGCAGCAGTCAACTCCGTATACTGCCAGTTAAAGTAGCCGTTGTTCTGGGTCACAGGTCTTGATGAGACGCCTGCTGCAAAATTGGTCCCGTTAAATCCGTAATTATCGGTTAGCCTTGTTACTTTTAATTTTAAGTCGCTTATTCCGGATGCGTCATAACCGGTGCCGGATATGGATGAGAATTGTGATACTGTTGTAGCGCTTGCTGGAATCAGCACATATGAGGTCGGCGATGATTTGTCTATTGTGAAATTGCTCGTTGAATATGATAGAATGTAATTTCCTGCCTTATCAGTTGCTTTACTCTCTAATCTGTATGTGCCTGAATCGGTCCATGCAGTAAACGGCTGCCACCAGATTGTGCTATCAGCGGTCAAATTAGACGGGCTGAACCATGCTAACTCGCCTTCGCTATCGGTATAATCAAATGCACTGGTTCCGGTCTTCCAATAATTAGGTGTGGCATCGCCTGGCTTAGACGCCTCCCTTATTCTTATGCGAACCGTATCTATCTTGCCGGCGTAAGTTGTTTTCGGCGTATCATCAGCCGTTCCGGATATGGTCGGTAAATTACTCACAGTCGCCGTATATGTTGAAGGTGCGATGTTCAACACCGTCGGCGTTGTAATATCAACAATGAACTCTTTTATCTGTAATGGTGCTGCGGGTGTCTCATAATTATCCGAGTTGTCATACACCTTGCTCTTTACCTCTATCTTATCGCCATTTGCCGACTGAGCGCCGCCGGCACCCCAGTTTGGCATCAGATTACTGCCCGAGGGATATGTAAAGAGCCAGTTTGGATCACTCCATGTTTTGTCGCTAGCAAGCCATGTCTCGGTCGGGGTATCAAACCCGTCGCCATCCCAGTAATTGCCGCCGACTATCTTTATCGTTATATTTACATTCTTAACATCCGCCTTCGCAGCGCCAACCCCGCTATCTACCGCCGTACCGGATATGGTAGCGAATTTTTTATGCCAGCTAAGGTTCGGCATAGTCAACGTTGATGTCGGAACCATAGTATCATATTTTACTGTTATCGTCGTTATCGCCGACTCGTAATTTAATGAGCCGTCAACACTTCTCAACTCTATCTGATATTGACCATCGCTATACGGCGGTGTAGTATCGCCGGCATTGCCCGGATATTTCCATAGTGTGCCTGATACCTCGCAAGGCCGCCACAGACCAGTGGCGTCATTAAATGCGCTGCCGCTGTAATACTTACCCTCGCTGAAACCATACAGCCGAACCTGGACAGTTGAGATGCCGGTATTGAATACACTGCCTCCTGCTGTCGGGTTATCCACGACTGTCCCGGATATTGTCGCCAACGATTTCTGAGGTCCATAATTACCGCCGCCGACAGGATACATAACCGTAGAGGTCGGTTTATCTATATCATATACATATGTATAGCCGGTTTTGGTGTCGCCGTTTTCAGCGTTGCCTGGGGCAGGTAATGTGTTATCATTTGATCGCGTCTTTAAGAGATACTTCTTGCCGGAGATCGTTTCAGGCGCCGAGGTTGTGTATGTGAATGTGCTGAGCTGGGTTGTTGACTTAACTCCAAAATTGGTTACATTGGTCCACGGCGTTATCACCGACCATGCCGCTCCATAAGTAGATATCTGTATCTCTATATCCGATATCCCGTCCGACCTCTGAGCACCAGCAGGTGTTGTAGGCGTCACATCATCAGCAGAACCCGATATTGTAGGCAGGTTATTTACATAACCAGTTAAGATATTAGCATTGGTCACCGTTGAGGTCGGCGGTGTTACATCCCAGATAAAATAGGAGGATGCTCCGCCGGGCAAATTCTCTGCGTTGCCGGACTCATCAAGTGAATTTGTATATGCCCAGTATGATGCGCCGGTTGTTAATGTGTTTTCCAATAACTCAAGTGTCCAAGGCGCAACTGATGCGGCATTGTTCGCTGTTTCCAAATCTTCCGAGAAATCCGGCGCCGTATCTTTATAATACCACTTGTAAGGCGACATGTTTCTTTTCACATATACCTTTACCAATGTAACGGATGTTTCGCTGTCTGATGATGTTCCTGAAATAGTATTTAATGCCGTAAATGTTTTGTATGACTTTGTATTAACAGGAAAGGAGACCACCGACTGAGGCTTGACATTATCTATCTTTATCGTTCTGGTTGAGACATAAACAGGCGTATTCCCAGCTTTATCATATGCGATCGCTTCAATGTAGTATGATGTGTTGTTATCAAATGTCGGCTTGGTTGCCGACCAGTAAGTGCAATTGGCGGATAAATAATTGGCATCATACCATGCAGCAGTCGCATAATTTATGTCGTAAGTTGCGGTGGCGGGATTCCAGTAAGGACCAGTCTGGTGTTTAATCCTTAACTGAACTTTTGATAATGCTGATGTTAAATCAGGCGAACTG
>JACQWV010000021.1 GCA_016209085.1 Elusimicrobiota bacterium | reverse complement strand
ATAGATTCTGAATTAGGCGATGGAATAAAAGGCGAAGATATAGCAAAAACATTGAATGAGAAAGGATTTAGTAATATTTATCTTGAGACAGGCCATCCTGCAGAAAACTTTGCGCACCTATCATTTATCAAGAAGGTAATAAGCAAAGAACCGCCCTGGGGATAAACCCGAATTCTTCAGTTAGAATTCGTAAATACTTATGGAGCCAAATCTTATCTGATGACGATTTCACGCTTTAATAACAAGAATTTGGTGTGGGGGTTCACCGGCCGGACCCGAAGACTGGACGCGTTCGTGGCTGAAAAGATTCCGGTAATTTCACGGGAATTTGCAAAGAAATTAATCAAAACGGGAATGGCGCTCGTAAACGACAAAATTAATTTAAAACCTTCTACGCTTCTTTCCCCGGGCGATGAAATAACGGTAAAAATAGCTGAACCGAAAATGAAAGTAGATTTCCCGAAAAACATCCTGATTTACGAGGATAACGACATACTGGTTATTTCAAAGCCTTCAGGCCTGATTGCGCATCCGAATGATTCAAACTGGGAAAAATTTCCGGACGCTCTTTTAATTGGCGAGGAAAGCGTGATGTCCGTCGTTTTAAACGCGCGGCCCGGGATTATTGATTCAAAAATTCCGAGGTTCGGGCTTGTTCACAGGCTGGACAGGGATACCAGCGGAGTCATGGTCCTGGCCAAGAACAGAACCAGCATGAGCAGAATCTCGGAACAATTCAGGAAAAGAAAAATCATAAAAACTTACTGGGGTCTGGTAAGCGGAAAAGTAACCGGCAAAACAGGCCTTATAGAAATACCCATAGGCAGGCCCTCGGGCTCAAAAAAAATAAAGGCATGGGAGTATGGCAGGCATTCGGTCACACAGTTTAAACTTATTGCAGGATCGGAAAAATACGCCTTGCTTGAGATTTATCCCAGGACCGGAAGAACAAACCAGATAAGAGTGCATCTGGCGCATGCGGGGCATCCCATCGTGGGAGAGACTTGCAAGTTTTACCGCTCCGCTGCCTGAAGATTTTATATCGGCCGTTCAGAATCTGGATATTGACGAAAAAATCCTGAAATCTATTCTTTGAAACACGTTGTTTTCTTCCTCAAGCCTTGCAAGAAAATTTTCGTCTACTGGGCAACTGCAGGATTTGGGTTATTGAAAAGGAACCACAACCTTTAAATTTAGAACGCCATACGAGCGATCAGTTGATATAAAACGCGTTGTGCTTGCAGTAATTGGTTCGGTAAAGGCTCCAAAATCAAAGGGATCGTGCCATATGTAAGTGTACCCGATGCGCACGACACGATATGAGAATTCAGCTCCAAGACCATATACCACATTGCGAATAGTTTGTGGTTTATTCTCTGATTTTGCAACAGTAAAGTCATAAACCCCTGTTTTATCAACCGTGCCGTCCTTATTATAATCATACTCATAGTCTTCATGAAAGAGATATTGGCGGCTAATTCCAAAATTCCGCCATTGATAACCAATGAAACATTTAAAAAGCAAACCACTGAAAGTGCCTTTTGAAAAGTAGTCCAAATCTAAGTTCCCGCCGCCGATTTCAAAATTAAGAGTTAACTGGGTAAACGAATCGTGATACGAATCTACAATTTGAAGTTTGCCGGTCGTTTTGACTCTGTCTATGATAGCGTCATTATTTACATCTTTCTCCTCAAACAAGGGTTCTTTGCTTTGGGTTCGGGAAGAGTCGTTAGGGTCAGTTCCATCCATTGACAAATTTAAGTAAAGTGAGACAATACCGTCCATCTTGCCAATTCTTCCTGCGCCTCCAAACCCAGCTGTGAGAGACAATGGAATAGAGTAATCACTAATAGAAGGAGTGTTGGGCGTGGCCATGTTAAAACTGTGTTTAAAACTTGTGACTGATGATTGAGCCTCTACAAGAACATTTTGGTTTGGCGCAAAATACAGATCCGGGAAATATGTCGGCGTCAGTTCAAGTCCAACACCAATCAAATAGAATCTTTCTAAACCATAAGCAGAACTATAAGTTAAATCTAAAAGAAAAAAAGTTATTACAAACATTTTTTTTATTCTCCTCATTATATTTGTCCTTCCTTATGGTTAAAAAATCTCTTGTGTTTTATTATAATTATACTTTTTTTGCAAAAATAAAGATGTTCCTTAATCTTGGCTCCAATCACAAAGAGAGGTAAGTGAAAATAACCTCAAAAGTTCCTATGCACTTTCTTGTCAATATGGCGCACACACACAACAGCTACCAAAAGTTGCTAAAGATTCACACGACCCTGTGTCTGATGTAACCTTACAAGGAGCTAAAACTTTGGTTACATCCCTTATAGAGCAGCTACACATCGGGGATGCATGTCTGCAAACAGCACTTGTACTTACAGGTGGACCCGGCGGTCCTTGAGGGCCCTGCGGACCTTGTGGACCAGTAGGACCGGCTGGGCCAATAGGACCCTGAGGTCCCTGTGGACCTGTTGGACCGACAGAACCTTGTGGTCCAGTGTAATCATTCCAAACCGTTCCATCACATATAAAGTACTTACTGATGCTACTATCAAAGTACATAGAACCTTGTTTTGTAGCATCGCAAACAAAAGGAGTACCAATTGACGGTATTAGTTGCAATCCCCCACTAATCCTTAATGGATTTCCGTAAAGTGTTCCAGAAATTCTCGCGTCACCGACAATATCTAGTTTTGTTCCTGGTTCTGTTGTCCCGATGCCTACATTGCCGTCAGAGGTAATCCGGAGTTTTTCTGTAAGACCAGCTCCACTGCGCGTCAAAAAGGATAATGCCCCTTGCTCAGCTCCATCACTAACAGTGGTCAGAATGCCGCTGATTTGAGCAACATTCTCAATCTCATCAAAATTATTTTCAGCACGGAAGACTATTCCTGCTCCAATTCCAATATCACCAACACCTGCGCCAGGGACATTACGATCGAGAGTAAGTATTGGCATTACTGTGTTGCTTATTAGTTGGTTTCCGTCACGGATGTGAAGTCTGGATATAGGGTCCGTCAAAGCGGCAGGTCCCAGTGCTTGCAAACCAACTCCAACACCATTTGTGCTACTGGGGTTGAGCCTTATAATGCCTGTGTTCCCTGCATTTATATTTAAGGGCATGGCACCACCCACAGACGCTGGATTCGTTTGGAGTGCGGCAACCGGTGCTCCGGGAGGAGCAGTATATTCAATCACGTTTGGATTGCCTCCCACAGGTGTACCACCAATAGTGATACTTCCGTCTCCGACCCTTATCCCACTGCTTGTACTTAAACCAAAAGCGAATATTCTATTGGAGACATTTATGGTGGTGAAGGTGGCACTAGTGACGACGAGAGAGGCTATTTGCACTGTAGCCTCCGGTATTAAAGCGTCGGCCTGTGCAGCACGGAAAGCGAAGGGAACAGAGTTAAAAGGAATAGAAATCGTTATTGTACCGATTTGGAGACTGAGCGAGCTATTGGGGTCAATGAAGGCTTCTGGCGACAAGTTAATCAGATTAAACTGAAAAACACCATTGGCGTCTGTGTCTGCTGTAAACGGTTGGCTCACTCCAGTAGGAAGAATTGTGGCTGTCCCACTCAAGATGGTCAATGGTGTTGTGGCCCTTCCTTGAACCACAATACTGCTCGGAATTTCAGCCCAGGCCGTAGTTGCACCAAACATTAGAAACAAAATACTCCATGTTTTTGCTGACCTGACGAACGATGTTATTTGTTTCATCAAATTTTTAATATTCATAACCTCTCCCTGTTAAAATTTTGCTCCCAAGGATACCTTTTGTATATTGCCTAAATCACCGAAGGGCATGAATACATAATCTGCGGTGTAATTTCCCAGCTTCAGCCCAAACCCGCCGCCAAGTCCTGATAGAAACGAACTCGCAATTCTCTGTTCACCAACTGCTTGAGCGACATAAGAGACATACCCTGCCCGAAGAAACAATACTGAAAGAATGGTGTATTCGGTTCCGATTCCTACAGAGAGTTTTCGATCATAAAGCTCATATTTTAAATCCAAGACCATTCCAAACAACCCGGACATCTGGTACGCTCCCCCCACAACCAAGCTTAACGGAAGAGGATCCCTCTGGCTTATGAACTTCATCCCGGGACCAATATTTTGCAGGGACATGCCCAATGACACTGGCTTGTCCTCTAGTTTATGAATAGTTCCCAAGTCTATCGCAAATGTGGAGGCTGAATCCGAGCTAAGTTGGCTTGTCAGGTATTTGATATTGACTCCTAGTCCTGAATGGCAGCTTAACGGCATGCTGAATCCTATTATATATGCTGTACCTGCTGCACTAAACCTTCCCGTCGCCTCTCTAGCAGAACTTCTGCCTTCCAACTCACTTGCCGAGAGCCTTGTGATCCCCAGACCCACGGTTCCCCATGGAACAGGGTGAGCGTACCCCATGAAATCGTATTTTGTCCCAAGAAGCCACTCTGAGTGCATAATGCCCAGTTCCCTCTTAGATAGGCGGGAAAGTCCTGCGGGATTCCAGTAGATAGCCGTGGGATCATCGGCTACAGCCGTATATGCGGACCCCATTCCGACAGCTTTCGCCCCGACCCCTATCTTAAGGAAATTGGCTCCTGTGTTAGTAGCCGCAAATACCAACTGTTCCCCTCCAAAAAGGGCTATCATCATTAGGCATAAAATTTTCTTCATTTAGCGCACCACCACAAATTTACCTGTCTTTTTGATTCTCTCTCCACCCCTTTCCGCAGTTAAAACATAGAGATATATTCCGCTAGGGATATAACCTTCCCATGCGGACTCATAGGCGTACTGTGGTCCCTGCCCGTCATCTATGATTTGGGGAGTTCCTATTAGTGTGATTTCGTGTGCAAATTCACCTGAAATCGTGTAAATCCAAATGTGCACGATATCGGCGACCCCCACCTCAATATGGAACGTGGGTTTGGTTCCTGACCTGGAAGGATTAGGAAACACATACACTTCTCCCAGATTGAAATCGGTATCAGGTTGCGATTCCATGGAACTAACTATCTGATACAGAGAGAAGTGTGTTGTTTGAGCTCTCACTACTTTCTTTATTTCGTCCACCGTCGAATCTAATAATTCCCAGGTTTTTGTCTCGGGATTCCAGTAAGCAATCTGGAACTTGCCCTCTGTTCCTTGAGGCAAAGTCAAGGGATCATAAGGTATAACGATCATAATGGAAGCAGAGAATCTCTTTCCTTCTGGACCAAACTCATAAGGCACTCCCACAAGGTGTAGTTTTAGAGAATTCCCTGCTTTTTTTCTCAAATTGGTGTCTTCTGGCGGGGCTTCCGAGAGTTTGACTATATAGAGTTCACCGCCTTCGGGTAGAGCTTCGATCGGGACTTCCATCTTAGCCCCAGAGGGGTGAAATACAACGCCACCATTATGGGAAGGAATGGCTCCGGGTTGTATGGTTCGGAGGAAGCCATCCACTTTGAAAGGACTCTGGTCAACCAGAATTCCTTCCAGTGTAATTTTTACCTGCTCTGCGACCGGCAAGACATCAATAAGAGATTGACGATTGAATTTGACCATCAGTTCCAGAATTCCATCTTGGTTCTGGTCCTCCAGAGACAAGGGTTTAGGTTCGGCATATAAGGAAGTAACTACTTGATCATTAATGCGGGTGATAGCCATGCTGGCTGGAACAATTTGATTAGTGTTTTTTACACCTGTAATTTCAAAAAATATAGTCACAAAGCGGCCTTGGCTTTTAAGGTTGAGTATGTTTGGGTCTAAATCGGTCTTAACTTGTGAAAGCACCAGAAACGGAGAAACAGTGTGGCTAAATCCAAAACCCATAAACAGATCACCGGCTCCTGAAACTACAGGTTCACCAATAGTGAGTATTTGGAATGGAAGAGATAGGTTTTTTCCGCCAGCCGGAATGATCCTGTTTGGAACATCCTGAGCAACGAGGCTTGAAGCAACAAACATACTTAAAAGGTACACGGTGATAATTTTATTCATAGGTTTCGGTAACTTATCTGGTTTTTAGCCTCGTAATTTTGCGCCCTCCGCATTTTAAAAAGCTTGTCTTTATCGCAAATTCATTTTTTTAAAGATAGTATACCAGCTACCCCTTGACTTGTCAAGACCAACCCGAATAGACCTACTACTTTTTAAATATTATATGTAGCCCAAAATCATTGTACTGTTACTGTTATGTAAAACGTCACCCTTTAAAAACAAAAGAGCAATACCACCGGAAGTTGCCTCGTCTTTTTTAAAAAAT
>JACQWV010000134.1 GCA_016209085.1 Elusimicrobiota bacterium | reverse complement strand
GTCATAACGATAGCGGACTGACAGGGTAGAGGGTGTAGGGTAGTGGGTAGAGTAAAAAGATTTATTTATTATATTGCCGTTTAAATCGTATTCGTAATCAATTTCAGATAAAACTTTATTATTTGCTTTTTCAGTTATATTTAATAATTGACCGGATTTGTCGTATTTATAAGAAGTCAGAAGCCCAAGGTCAGAGGTCAGAATTGATTTTTCCGTTCTTTTGCCTGCGGCATCATATTTGAAAGAAACTTTTATGCTCTGCGGGTTTGTTATTGAGGTCATGCGGTTTAATGCGTCATAGGTATAATCGTATTTGCCCCAGGGTGTTTGCATTTGCGTGCGGTTGCCGATTGCGTCGTAAAAATAGTGGAGAGTGGTCAGTGGTGAGTGGTTAGAGAAAAAATTTGTTTTAATAACCCTGTTTAAAGCATCATATAAATAGGTAATTTGGCTATCAGGCGATTCAACGCTGAGGAGATTCCCGACTGCGTCATAAGAGTAGTGAATAGTGGTTGGTGGCGAGTGATTAGTAGCGGAAACTTCTTTTTTAATTATGCGGCTCAAAGCATCGTAGGTGTAGTGGATAGTGGTTAGTGGCAAGTGGTTAGCGGAAGAAACATTTACTTCTGTCAGACGGGACATTTTGTCGTAGGAATGATTTTTTGTATGGCCAAGCGGATTTGCGGTTTGCGTAAGCCGGCCGTATTGGTCATAGTTGAATTTCCAGATGTTTCCTTTAGGGTCGGTCAAAGCGGAAAGATTATCCCCGGCGCAGGAAGGACAGGAACCTGTTCCGTAACTGAATTTCACGGCGTTTTTATACGGCCCGGTCATTGAAAGGAGATTGCCGTTTATATCGTATTCAAAACTGGTGGAATTGCCTTTGGCGTCGGTAAGATTTTTTACTTTTCCTTCCGCGTTATATTTATAAAAAACTTCGCGGCCCAAAGGGTCAATGATTTTTTCCAGAACGCCGTTCTTGCCATACTTATAAACCAATTTATTGCCGAGAGGATCTTTTACGGAAGTCAGATGTCCATATTTGTCGTAAACATAACGGGTAGAGGTCAGAGGCGAGAGGATAGAAGAAGTATCTTCACTTGTGACTTGTGACCTGTGACTTGTGACTGTTTTAAGATTCCCGTATTTATCATAATCAAATTTTATAGTTCTGCCTAATGAATCGGTTATCTTTACGGGACGGGAATAATAGGCCGTTTTTTCC
>JACQWV010000133.1 GCA_016209085.1 Elusimicrobiota bacterium | reverse complement strand
TCAGGATCGGCTTTGCCGGCTTTTTTATAATTCTCAAGCGCCTCCGTCAGATTGCCTGTTCTGTAATGAATGTCTCCCATGATAGAGTAAAGCTGAGCCGGCTTTGCAATTGTTTTCAAAGCTTCTGCGGAATCCGACAAGGCGTCCTGAAAATAGCCCGCTTTATAAAGAGCAAAAGCCCTCCAGTAATAAAAAACTCCTGATTCCGGATTCATGTTTATGGCTTCTTTGAAATCCGAGGCCGCTCCTTCAAAATCTTTCAGGAGATATTTTATTTTTCCCCTTTCAAAATAAACCGCGTCAAGTCTTGAATTAAGAACCGTCAGAGCGTTAAAATCCCGGAGGGAATCTGCCGGCTTCCCGGAAGAATAGAAAGCTTTTCCCCTGTAATAATAAGCAAGTTCTGATTGAGCGTCCTCTTGCAGGACTTTTGTCAGGTCTTCAACTGATTTCCCGTAATTTCCTAATTTATAATACGCTATGCCCCTGTTAAGCAGAGCCCGGGAATAAGCCGGATTTTTTCCGAGCGCCTCGTCCAGATATTGCAGAGCCGCAAGCGGGGACTCGTTGTCTATGTAAAGAGCCGCAAGATTGACGTATGCCGGAAGATAATCCGGCGTTAATTCAGCCGCTTTTTTATAATCGTAAATCGCTTTCTGCAGGTCTTTTGTCTGTTCATAAGCAAGCCCCCTTGAAGTCATGGCCTCAGGGAATCTCTTTTTGAGCATCAGAGCTTTGTTATACATATCAATCGCTTCAAGGATTTTGCCTTGTTTGTGAAGTTTAACCCCTTGTCTGAAATAGCGCTCCGGATTCAGGCCGCACCCTGCCATCAACCCGATGAAAATAAATAGAACGGTCGTTTTTTTCATAATCCCTTAACGCCTTGTCGCCTGTTCTGAAAACATTCCGAAAGCAGCCAGCACGGCTCCGGTTGTTATTGAAAAATCAGCCGGATTAAAAACAGCCGGGAAAAACTTTAAATCTATGAAATCTATGACGCACCGATAGACAATCCTGTCATATAGATTGCCCAGAGCGCCTCCTATAATCAAAGACACGCCGAATAATAAAGCTTTGCCGCGGCTGGCAAGTCTTCTTCTTATCAGCATGAGAATCCCTATCAGCGCTGCTGAAAAAACCGTAAAAAAAGCGTTGTTATCCCTGAACATTCCGAACGAAACGCCCGTGTTTTCAACATAGGTGAAGCTCAAAAAAGGCGTTATTTTCAGAGTCTTCAGGAAAAGGTATTTTAAAGCAAGAGTCTTTGCGATTCTATCCAGCGTAAAAACTGAAATTATCAGAATAAAAGAGAGCCAATGACGCATAAAATAGTATTATTCCAGTTGATTTTTAAGCACGGCGGCGCACCTGAGACAGACTTCAGAATTGGACGCATCCGCGCCCACATCCTTTTTCCACTGCCAGCAGCGCGGGCATTTTGCTCCCTCCGCCCGCTCAATCTCTATTTCAATATCTCCGGAAAAAGAGGCGTCAGACCTTATTTCAGCATCCGAGACTATCGCAACCTGGGTCCATAATTGACAGGCGTCTTCCAGGAATTTTTTAATCTCCGCGCTGGACGTCTTAAAAACCACCTTTGCCTCCAGAGAAGAGCCGACGACTCCTTTCTGCCTCTGCTCCTCTATGGCTTTCAGAATTTTTTCCCTGATTTCCATTATCTTCAGCCAGCGCCCGGCAAGTTTTTCATCCAGCCAGCCGCTTTTTGATTCCGGAAATCCGGCTAGAAACACGCTCTCCGGCAATTCCGGGCTGATTTCTTTTTTGGCCGTCTGCCAGGCTTCCTCAGCCGTAAAAGAAAGAACAGGCGCAGTCAGGCTCAGCAAAGAGGTTAATATGTCGTAAAGAACGGTTTGGCCGGACCTTCTTTCAATTGAATCAATGCCGAAAGTGTAAAGCCTGTCTTTCAATGAATCAAGATAAAAAGCCGACAAATCCAGTATGCAGAAATCGGCTAATTTTCTTATTGCATGGCGGTACTCAAAATCCAGATAGGCCTTTCCTACCTCTTCAATCAGAAGAGCCAGTTTATGCCTCATGTATCTGTCCGTTTCCAGAAGCGAGCCGTGCTCCACTTGATTCTCTCCGGGGCTGTAATCCGCCAGATTGCCCAAAAGATACCGCATGGTATTTCTTATTTTTCTGTAGGCGTCTATGGCGACTGAAAGAAGCTTTTCTGAAATTCTTACATCATCAGAATAATTGCTAAGAGTTACCCATAATCTTAAAACTTCGGCGCCGTATTTCTTGATGATTTCATCAGGTGAAACAGCGTTTCCGAAAGATTTATGCATTGCCCTTCCCTTATCGTCAAGAAGAAAGCCATGGGTGAGGACAATTTTATACGGAGCAGTACCGTTGAGTACTACAGAGGGTATAAGCGAAGTCTGGAACCACCCTCTGTGCTGGTCCGAACCCTCCAGATACACGTCGCATGGATAGTAGTCAACGCCGAATTTTCCGTTTTTAAGCACCGCATACCAAGAAACTCCGGAATCCAGCCACACGTCCAGGATGTCTTTTTCCTTGTAAAATTCATCAGAGCCGCAGTCGCATCTATGGCCCGGCCCGGCAAGAGCGGAAGCATCCTCAATAAACCAGAAATCGCTTCCCTCTGCGAAGACTCTCTGTTCAAACGACTTCATCAGTCCGGATGAGACCTGGGGTTTTCTGCATTTTTTGCAGTACAAAATCATTATCGGCGTTCCCCAGTATCTCTGCCTTGAAAGACACCAGTCGGGCCGGAGCGCCAGCATTGACCGCATTCTTTCCTTCCCGGGTCCGGGAACCCATTTCACTTTATCGGCCTCTAAAATCAATCTCTCCCTCAGACTATTAACGTCAACTCCCAGAAACCACTGTTCGGTGGCTCTGAATATTACCGGCTGTTTGCAGCGCCAGCAGTGCGGATAGCTGTGCAAAACAGTTCCGGAACCGGCAAGGCTCCCCTGGGAATTTAAAACTTCAATTATCTTTTCGTTTGCTTCAAAAACCTTTAATCCGCTGAAAACTCCGGCTTCCTGGGTAAATTTTCCTTCTTCGTTTACGGGACAGAAAATTTCAATACCCCATTTTTTCCCCGCATGGAAGTCTTCCTCCCCGTGTCCGGGCGCCATATGAACGATTCCCGTGCCGGTTGACATATCAACGAAATCCGTGCAAACGACTTTTCTGGGAAATCTTTTGGTTTCAGGCAGGCTGTTTTTCAAACAAGGCTCGTATTCAAGGCCGACAAGGCTGGCCCCGGAGAGCTTCTCTCCTTTTTTCAGATGAAGTCCGCTCTCTGCCATGAAATTATCCGCTAATTTATCCGCCGCGATATACCGTTCATTGCCGTCTGCGTTTTCCATGCAAACATATTCCTCGTCTTTTGAAACCGCAGCCGCCATGTTTGCGGGCAGGGTCCACGGCGTGGTAGTCCAGATTATCAGAAAATAAGAAGCGCCCGGAATTCCTCCCAGTTTTGAAACGCCGTCAACGGTCAGTTTGAATTTAACATAAATTGAATGAGAAGTTTTGTCTTTGTATTCCACCTCTGCGTCCGCCAGGGCGGTCTCGCAATTTATGCACCAGTAAATGGTTTTTTTGTCCCTGTAAACGTAGCCTTTTTCAAGCATTTCCCTGAAAGCTTTTATTACCGTGCCTTCATATTCGTTTGACATGGTCAGGTACGGATTTTCCCACGCGCCGAACACGCCCAGACGCTTGAATTCCGATTTCTGGATATTGATGAATTTGCCGGCGAATTCCCTTGCCTTTTTTCTGAAAGAGGGAATGTCAACTATGTGGCGTTTTCCAAGTTTCAGTTCTTTTAAAAGCTGCTGTTCTATTGGAAGACCGTGGCAATCCCAGCCTGGGATATAAGGGGTGTAATAACCTGACATGGAGTAGGATTTCACAAGAATATCCTTTAGTATTTTGTTTAAAACATGGCCCATATGTATGTGGCCGTTGGCGTAAGGCGGGCCGTCATGCAGAATAAAGGGTTGGGAGGATTTTCTTAAGTCCAGCATTCTCTCGAAAATCCGCTCCTTTGCCCAGAAATCAAGCGTCTGCGGTTCTTTCCTGGGAAGATCGCCCTTCATTGAAAAACCCGTTTTAGGAAGAAAAACCGTTTTTGAATAGTCAATATTTTTCGTAGTCATGTTGTTATTTCCTTGCCGGCTTATTATTTTAATAATTATACTATTTTATATAATCTACTTATGGAAAAGCTGACTGTAAAAACCTCAAAAAAAGAAGAATTCATTGACATAACCTCCCTTCTTCAGACTCTGATAAAAAAAAGCGGAATAAAAAACGGAATCTGCCACGTATACATCCCGCATACCACATGCGGTCTGACCATAAACGAACACGCTGACCCCTCGGTAAAAGCCGACATCATCTCCAAACTGGGCGAGATGGCGCCTGAAAGCGGAAATTACAGACACATGGAAGGGAATTCGCCCGCTCACATAAAAGCTTCCATAACGGGTTCAAACACCTCTATATTCGTTGAAAACGGCGTTTTATGCCTTGGCACATGGCAGGGGATTTTTCTCTGCGAATTTGACGGTCCGAGGACAAGAGAAGTCTGGGTGAAGATACTCTGTTAATCTTTGGCGGTTATTTTATATACTTTAAAATTATGATAAACATACTTGTAGCCTGCGCCGTCATAGTAACAATCGCGTTCGTCATTTTCGTGATTCAGGCGTTTGCAACGCTCAAGCAGGTGCAGCACACCGCAAAGGCGGTTGAACATCTGGCTCTCAACGCCGACTCACACATTGAAGCCTTTGACAAGACGATAGACTCGGTAAAAACTTTTTCCATGGGCGTCTCATCAGGATGGCTTAAGCTGATTCAGTTTGTCGCCGGCATTATTTCAAAAAAAAAGCCGGACTCCCTTTAAACCTTTGAACCCGAGATGGACTGCATATGAAATGGTTTTACGCTTTCTACGACGAAGACACTTTAAAGAAAATAGAGTTTTTAAAAAGCATAAAATTGTTTGAGGGAATCAGGAAAAGAGATCTGATTCATGTGCTTGAAAATCTCCAGGAAAGAACCTATCTAAAAGGAGAAACTATCTTCACCCAGGGCGACATAGGCAGAGCCCTTTTTATTGTATCTTCGGGCAAAGTAGCCATCTCCAAGACGTCAGCTGAGAGCCAGAAACAGGAAATACTTGCTGAAGTCAACCCGGGCGAATTTTTCGGCGAGATGGCTCTTCTTGAAGAAATGCCCAGGACAGCCGGGGCGCACGCTCTTGAAGACGCAAAAATTTTCATCTTTTTAAAAACAAAGCTTGAATCTCTCATGCATTCCAGGCCGAGAATAGGCAGCGCCGTATCGGCGCAGCTTGCAAGAATACTTTCAGCCAGATTAAGAGCCGCCCTGGGGAATTAATCATGCTTCTGACTGGAGAAAAAAAATCCTTAAACCAATTCATTATACCCCTGCTTATAGTTGCGGGTTGCGTATATCTGGTTTCGCTTGCGAAAGAGGCGTTCTTTCCGCTCTTATTGAGCGCGGCTCTCGCTTATGTTCTCTATCCGGCCGTGAAATATTTTGAAGCGAGAGGAATAAAAAGAATTTATGCCGTAGCCGGACTTTATATAACTTTCGGAATCATTGTAGTTTCAATCGTATATATTCTGTCCTACATGCTTTATTATGAAATAGACTCCATACAAAAAACATGGCCGGTTTACGCGGAGAGGATGCAGTCATTTATAATAAATTTCAACCGCAAACTCGCAAAAGCTTACCCCATACTTAAAGACATAAATCTTTCCGGAAAGGTGCTTGGTTATCTCCAGGAAGCGCCCGGATTTCTTCTCGGCATACTGCCGGCGCTTGGGCTGTTCATTATAGTTCCGTTTATAACCTTTTTTATACTTCTCGGAGGCCCGAATACTCTTGATTATCTGCTGGACCACGTCCCGTCCAAATACGTGGAAATAATCCTGCATATCGTCTCGGTAATGGACGAATCATTGGGGAACTACCTCAGGGGAATACTCACCGAAGCAGTAATAATATTTGTGATAGCTTTCGCGGGCCTTACGATAATGGAACTGAATTACGCTTCCGCCATAGCTGTCATCATAGGGATAAGCAGCATGGTGCCTTATGCCGGCGCCATCGTAGGAGCGATAATTTCGTCAATTGTGGCTTATTTTCAGTACGACAGCCTGATTTACGTGATAAAAATAATCCTGTTCTTTGCGGCATTGAGATTCGTGGACGACTGGTTCATCCAGCCTTACATCATGAAAAAAGCGGTAAAACTCAATCCCGCGATAGTAATATTTGCGTTAATGGCTGGATTTGAAATCGGCGGGATATGGGGAGTGATTTTCTCAATACCTGTTACCTGCATTATAAAAGATTTGATACATATCGCGGTGGAATTCCAGGAAACGGAATTTCACTGGAAGCCGAACCCTGAGCCTACCAGAATAAGCATACCGTACACATAGCCCGAATTCTTCAGTCAGAATTCGGGAGTGACAGGACACAAGTCACAAGACACAAGTAACAGCACAAAAACTATACGCTTTATATTGCTTTTCATACTTGTGACCTGCGACTTGCAACTTGCGACTTGATAGGGGTTATAGTTTTTTGGCGAGGACTTTGAGGATTTTATCTTTCAATGTCTCTATGGGGGAAAGCTTGCTCATAAAAGCCTTAACGCTCGGGTCGGCTTCGAGTCCCTTAGTCACACAAAGGAGTGCCGAAGGTGGGACTCGAACCCACACGGCTTTTTAGAAGCCACCGGTTTTTGAGACCGGCTTGTCTGCCAGTTCCAACACTTCGGCATCGTAAAATATTCTACAAAATTTCATGCTTTTCCAGATTTTTAAGCCCCAGCTTCCACGGAATAACAGCCGACGCCAGATTGAGCAGAATGAACAGAACGCCGCAAAAAGCGACTGCTTTAAAATCCCACGCATTGGCTCTTCCGAATATTTTCGCAAAATGCATCTGGACAGGCCATGCTTCAAGCGCCACCACAAGGCTTAAATATCCCATGCAGCAGGCCATATAAATGAATCCGCCGTATGATGATTCTATCTGATGAATGTTTTCAAGCCTGAAATCCGGGAAAAAGGCTCCGAGACCTATGCCCATAATTGAAATGACTACGGAAGCTATAATTATCGTCGCCAGGGAAAGGATAGAGATAAAAAGGTCTGCATTCAATAATTTGTTTGAAAGGCTGACCAGCATAACGCCTATCAGGAGCGAAGGAACGGCGGAAACAACGAGTTTCTCTAACATGATTCTTTTAAGCGTTATGGGAGCCGATTTGATAATCCAGTAATTATTGTTTTCAAGACTTATTGAAGGAAAGGTAAATCTCAGCCCTATGGCGGCCACCACGAACCCGGCCACGCCTATGTTTAAAAAACATACCATGCTTTTAATGCTGGCTGAATCCAGGGGAAGATTCTTTATGCTGAACAAATATACAGCAATCAGGGCGGCTATAAGTATAATCTGCGACCAGTATCTGGCGTCTCTGGCAAAAAGCTTCCTGTCTTTCCATGCCAGCGTGGCGATATCCGGAAAAGGAAAACCTTTTTTCACAAGCTTTTGTTCAAAACAGAGACTGTTCTTGCCTTTGAATTTTCCGGTTCCCTGAGCGCCGCTGAATCCGCGCATGTATACGAATCCGGAAAGACAATACACGGCGCCGTATATAAGCGCGGCTGCTGAAAACAGAAGAGCCGTATAAACAAAAAATATTTTTATGTTTCCGCCTGCCCATCCCATCATTGCTTTTGTCAGCCACCATGACGGAAGGTATTCGGCAGTAGGCGCTTGGATGTAACGCACATACTGAGCCACGACTTCCAGCGTGTCCGGCCTTATGAGTTTCTCGGGTTTTGAAAATCTGAAAAACATGTATACAAAGGACGCTGAAAGGCTCCCCAGTATCCACGTGATGTCCCTGGTCCTTGACGAGGGGAAAGCGTACATGACCAGCATGCTGAAAATTATCCCGAAGGAACTGGCTATCATGACGAAAGGGACCGTTAAAACAAGATAAAACAGGTAAAAGCCTATTCCAAGCGATTTGACTTTCCCGAGAGCTATTACAAACGGCAGGAGCACCAGTATCAGCGTCCATGAAGAATAAAATACGGTCTCAACCGCCTTATCCGTGAAAATCAGTCTTAGGTTAATCGGCTGGGTAAAGAGAAATTTCAGGTCATAGGAATAATAGAGCGTGGTCATGGATATTATTATGGACGAGATGACAACCATTGCAAAGGTCATAAGCAGAACCATTGAAGCCAGCTTCCATGAAAGCGCCGGCCCTATGACTTCAACGCTCTCAAGATATCTGAGAACTCTTATAAATGCAAAATACAGCGCTGAAAGCATGGCAAGACCCGCGCCGAAAAACATGAGGTTTTTGGAGATTTCCCAACGGGTAAGTCTGGAAATCCTATTTAAAAAACCCGACAATTTTCTTTTAAAGAGAAGGAGTAACATTTTAAAATACCCCGTCCCGCTAAAGCGGGACACCCCTTTTGTCAAAGGGGAATATTGGTTAATTCAAAAAATATCTCCTCAAGACTTTTATTGGAATTGCCGGCAGCAGGGGATTTTTCCCGCAGTTCATCAAGACTCCCGACTGCTATAAGCCGGCCTTCGTAAATTATGCCGACCCTGGCGCAGAGTTCCTCGGCCATTTCCAGTATGTGAGTGCACATGAAAACCGCGGCTCCGCCTTTTGATATTTCAAAAAGTATGTCTTTGAATTTTCTTATGCTTTTAGGGTCAAGACCCACGGTAGGCTCGTCAAAAAGAACGACTTTGGGCTTTCTGAGTATCACGCTCGCAATCAGGAGCTTCTGCTTCATCCCGTGCGAATACGATTCAAGAAGCTCCCCGCCGTATCCGGACAATTCAAACATTTCCAGAAGCTCCGGGATTTTCCGCATCTGGTATTGATGCGGCATGGAATATATGTCCCCGATAAATCTCAGAAATTCAAATCCGGTCAATTTCGGGTAAATGAAAGGCTCGTCCGGTATGTAGGCGAGATTTTTTTTGGCCTGAATGCTTTCTTCAACTATATCATGTCCTGCTACGGAAACTTTTCCCCCGTCGGGTTTTAATATTCCGGAAAGTATCTTTACGGTCGTGGTTTTGCCGGCCCCGTTGGGTCCGATAAATCCGAAAATTTCGCCCGGTCCTATTTCCAGATTCAGATTATTTACAGCCTTATAACTTCCAAAGATTTTAGTTAGATTTTGGATTTTAATCACGGGAGGCGGGAGTTTACGAGCCTTTTTCTCTCTGCTCAAGATAATTTTTTATCTCTATCCGTGTGGACAGTTGTCTCAGGAAATAATTAGCCAGATGGCCGAATTTTTCCTGCGTCATTTCATACGTAATCTTGTCTTTATCCTTCTCAAAATTTTTTAAACTTTTGTTTTTCAAAAGGTAATAATCCTTTACCTCATCCGCGGAGATTTTTACGTTTAAAAAGATAAACTGTTTGAATTTGGCCGCGAGCCTCGCTTGTCTTCTCCATGATTCGTATTGTTTGGCGTTCATCCTGAAGTTGTTCCATATAGTGTTGTAGTAAAGCCTCGGATTGAATGCGCCGTCGGACATGAACTGGGGAGTATTGTGAATCTCGGCCGAGACTTCAAAATCCGAAACGTAAATGCCCAGTTTCCCGGCTTCGGCGGAAAGCAGTTCTTCTATTATCATTTCCCTGAAGACGTCCTGTTTGACCATGCCGTAAAGGGCGTCGTTAACCTCGGTGCCGTTTTCTTTAAGGTTATCCACCACCCTGTTGACGCGCGTAACAAACTGCTGGTAGGGAATTTCTTTTCCCCCCACGTCGGCCACCGCGCCCGAAAGAGAAGCAGACCCCATCAGATAAGCTCCAAGCCCCACGAAAATTCCGACCATAAAGCCAAGGACAGTAATCACGAAAATGGTTTTTTTATGCTTTGAGAGAAATTTAATCATTTTCTAACTCTTTCCGGAGCCGTTTTCGCTTCGTCCCTTGCGCTCATTGAACAATTGCCGTTGAAAACCGCCCCTTCTTCCAGGGTGATTTTTGAAGCTTTTAAATCGCCTTCAACCCTGCTCTCTGACAGAACCTCTATGTGTTCTATGGCGGTTATGTTTCCCTTTACTTCCCCGGAAACGATCACCACCTCTGCCGATATGTCGCCTTTCATCTTTCCCGTCTTCCCGACAGCCACCGCTTTTGCGTCAACTATGGCGCCGTCCACCCTGCCGTCTATCCTGAGAGAGCCTTTCGCGGTCAGAGTGCCCTGGAAATAGGATTCGCATCCCAAAACCGTGTCAATATTTGAGTCAAGCGAAATTTTTGTATGTTTAAAAAAAGACATATTCCCTCCCATTACTGCAGTAATCAGTAACCAAGTAACCAGTAACAGCAAGAATTGCAGTAGCAAAACTTGCTTTGCCACTGTTTACTGCTTTCAGTCGCTCCGCTGAACCCTTCCTAAAAGGTAATCCTTACAGACTTTTATTCTGGAACAGACTGTTAAATAAACTGCTGAAATCGGCGCCAGGAACTCCGGCCTTGATGAATTTAATCGGATTTTTCGGCACGCCGTTGTCCCATACTTCATAATGAAGATGCGTGCCGGTTGAAGTCCCGGTAGAGCCCATTCTCCCGATAATCTGGCCCCTTTTAACCTTGTCGCCTTCTTTTACGAGCGGCTGGCTGAGATGAGCGTATAGAGTGGAATAACCGAATCCGTGGTCAACCAGAACCGCTATTCCGTATCCGCTGCTCCAGCCCGAATACCTCACGACCCCGTCGGCGCTTGAAAGAATCGGAGCGCCCGGTTCATTCGCTATGTCTATGCCTGAATGGAATTCGCTGGCCATAATCATAGGAGCAATCCTATAACCGAAAGAAGACGTCAGGCGTCCCTGAGCAGGCCAGACAGAAGGCAACGCTTTGGAAAAATTATACTTGTTCGCTATATACCACGTGATTTCTCTGAAACTGGACAACCTTTTCTTTGATTCATCTTCCATTTTCAATATGGAATTATCCAGAGGCGGATGAGAGTCCCCGCCATACGCGGGGTTTTGGCCGGATTCCGCATATTTAAAAGACACTGCTTTTTTGAAATTCATCAAATCAGCGGATGCCGCGCCGCCGATGGCTGCGACAGCGTTTTCTCCGCCCGCCATGCCTATGATTTTCCTGAGCTGTTCGTCGGTCTTCTGCGCCATTTCAAGATATACAAGCCCCTTGGCTATTTTGGATGAAATATGCTCTATTCTGTTTTTGAGCATTTTATTATCCATTTTCGTCACATAATAATCAAAATGTCTTCCAACCGCGTACCCGGACCAGATTGTAATCCCCGTCCACATCATGCAAGCCGCGACTAAAAACAGGAAGGAAAAGCTGAATTTAAAAGACGGAAGTCCGTTATGGGGAACCACTACGATATTAACGGGCCTCCCCATGTCCTTTAAAAGCCTTTTGATATTTCTTATTTTTATCATGACAATAAACCTATCTTATCTATTAAAGCAATAAATACGAAGAAGTGTCAATTATCCGCCTAAGGCGGACTATCTCTAACGGGGTTTACCTTGGGCAGGCTTGATTCGCTGGAACGCCTGTTTGCGTCTTTTTTCTGCATTGCCTGGGGATTTAAGGGCAGGGCTCCGGCTCCGAATTTCTGCAGCATCGGCTGGAGTTCGGGATCGGAATAAACTTCCATCATTAACTTTATAAAGTCGGGCCTGTAAATGTACTTGGCCAGAATTTTATTCAAATTTTTGACTTTTCCCACGTTCGCAAAAATTTTCTGGGGGTCGCCCGAATCCCGCGCGTCCAGAACTTTCTTGAAGTCGGGGTCCGCTTTAAGGTCTTCCATGAACTCTCGGACAACGGGCCTGTCTGAATATTTCGCGATGCTTTTATACACTTTATCAGTGTCTATTTTTTCAATGCCGGGGCCGGCCATGAGACCCGAATCCTTGAAAGTCGTAAGAGAAGAACCGGGGGCGTGCGTGGAAAAATTTATTTTTGCTATTTCCGGCATGGCGTTCTGAATTTCGTTCCATGCGGCGGTTGTTTCATAAGAGTCGTCAAAACCGGTTTTCATTTCCCGGATGTTCCTGTACATCATGAACACGATGACGCAAAGGAGCACAAAAATCGCCCCGAAAATGACGGCTATCAGCTTGAGCAGGAAAATTTTTCTGCTTTCACTTTCTCTTTTATTCGGTTCTTCAGCCATAATTTGACAATAAGCAATGAGAATTGATAAATTAAATACGCTCTTTTTTGTTTTACTATAGCATATTTTTGCGTTTTTTGCGCCCTCATCGTCTAGAGGCCTAGGACGCCGCCCTTTCAAGGCGGAGATCAGGGGTTCGAATCCCCTTGAGGGCGCCAAGTTCCCCGCAAAACACCAACTCGCTTCGGGTTGGTGTTTTGCTTATAAAAGTTAGTTTTTAGGGCAACACCATGGTCTGCCCCATATAAATCTGTAGCAGTCAGTAACTACTTTTCAACTCAAAAAGACTCCTTCAACACATACTTCGTGTTTTTATGCTTCCCTTGAGTGAAGATTACACCGACTTTAAGCAAGGGTTTAAGAGCATAATGTGCGCCGGGAACGGTAACCCTTAGGGCGCGGCTGATGTCGCGGATGCCCATCGGGCCGCGCTCGCGCAGGGTGCGGAGCAGCTTCTCCTGACGCAAGGTAAGCGACACCGACAGACCTTTTTCCTTCAGACCAATGGCCGTTATTCGCTCCTGCACGCGCTCAAGGGTTTCAAGCACGGCTTCTGACATAAATTCCAGCCAGGTTCCCAAATCCTCTCCCTCAACCTGCACTCTTTGCAGCGCCTTGATATATAACGAACGGTTTTCCAGCAAGACCTCGTCCAGCGAAAATATATGCAGTGTGTCAAAACCGGTGCGATAAAGCTGCCAAGTGGCCAATGCTCTGGCAAGGCGGCCGTTGCCGTCCCGGAAAGGGTGAATTTCAACAAAACGCAGGTGAAGGATTGCTGAAGAAAAAACGGCCGGCAGCTCTTTGGCGCCGGTATCAACCCAGTGCAGCAATTCCCGCATAAGCACGGGAACCTGCTTCCACGGGACGGCCACATGCAGGCCAGCCCGCACGTCCACATGCCTGTAAACGCCTATCGGGCCATCATCGCAGGCACCCTCCCCCATCAGGGCATGAAGGGCGAGGACATCCTTTTCGGTTATATGCTCGGCCTTTTCATGCTTTTGCAGCCACTCCAGCGCCGCAAGATAGTTTTGGGCCATGCGGACGTCTTTGTTGGGATAACCTAACGCTTTTTTGCCTTCCAATAGGCCATTAACGGCCTCAAGGGACAGCGTGCATCCCTCTATGGCAGTTGATCCCCATGCTGCGCGGGCCATGGCATCTTTTACAAGGGACGGTACCCACGGCACTTTTACGGCAGAGGCCCGGATTTGCTCCTTAATGGCCGTTATCTCTTCCAGCAGGCGGTAAACGCGCGGCGTTACCTTAAAATCAGGCTTATACATACATAAAGTTTACATAAAGTTTTACATAAAGTCAAACCCATTTTGCATCGAGATTTGGCAGCCGATTGGGTTTAGAAGTTTTTCGGAGTTATAAATTTTAAATTATGAATTCTTAATTGAGAATAATTCAAAATTCAACATTCAAAACTCATAATTCCCAAATTCCAACTGAAGAATTTGGGTAAAGCCTGTTTGAAGAGTCCATTATTTCTTTCCGGCAGTCTTCGCAAAGCGCCATATCCGCCGGAATGACTGCAGTGGACTCTGTCATGGAACGGCTCTTTTGTATGACAAAGCCGCTCTCTCCCACAGGCCTGATTTCTTCCAACCTGATTTCATTTATCTTTGACTGCGGCGGTTTTTTGTTTTTTATGTCAGATATGAACCTGTCAACGCATTTTTCTTCAGCCGGCTTCTATCACGACGCCGTTGGAATCGTTTCTCACCCAGCCGCTTATGCGGTTTTCAAGCGCAAGGCGGTATACAGTGGGCCTGAACCCGACGCCCTGAACCACGCCTCTGATTGTGATTCTTTTTCTTATCATGTGCCGAGGAGACTGTGCGGTATGAAATAAGCCAGAAGAGTGAATATGAATGCGAGGACAATCCATTGTTTCGGGGTTTTGGATTTATAAAGTGAAATCAAAGCAAAAATCCAGAATACAAATACTACAAGGGTTTTATTGTCCGTCAGATCATGGCCTAACGGAATTCCTGTCCAGAATTTGCCGAAAGCATGAAGCTGGGTCAGCCCGCCGAAAATAAATCCTCCAAAAATCAAAATCAAGATATTGATTTTTGTCCACTTTTTTAAATCAAAATCGCCCGAAAAACACCCGATGAATATCCTCACGGATAAAATCATAAAAGCGAACATCAAAAATATGTGCGGAATAAGTATAAAGGGAGAAACATGTCCTTTAAACCTGAGAATTATGTTTTTTGAGGGCAATCTGCGGCTATTTCTGTCTTTGTCGTAGAACTCCAGGTAATATTCAATTTTGCCGGCCGGAGGCTGGTCAGGAATAATAGAAATCAAAAATCGGTCCTGCCTTTCCATTTCCACAAAATCAAAATCATACGGCTCATAAGGAACATGTTTTTTAAAAAACATGACAGCCGGAATGCCGTTGCCAGCCTGTATTTTTATAAAGCAGTCAGACTTGCCGGTCGTGCAGGTTCTGGGAAGTTTATATTTTATTTCCTCAGAGTTAATTTTTATTTTTCCGCTTACCTGATACGATGGTCCTGTAAATCTCTGGAAAACGGCAAAAAAAACCGCCAGGATAACGCTTAAAACCCAAAATAATATTTTTTTATTCATCAACAGATGCGCGGTTTTTGTCAAAGTAATCGCTTCGTTCATGGCTCTACTCCGGAAATCAGGTTTTTTCAGATGAGATTTTCTCGGTCAGTATGTTAATCAGAATGTTCACTATCTGAGAGAGTTTTTTGTCTTTTTTTACAAGAATATAAAGCGGCCTGGATACCTCTGCGTCCGATAAATGCGCCACATGGAACCTGTTCCCCTTTTCCCCTTCTCTTATTGAGGAATAGGGCACTATTGAAACGCCGTCTCCGGTCTGGACCACGGTTTTTATCGTTTCCAGATCGTCCAGTTCCATCTTCACGTTGATTTTAATCCCGTGTTTTTTGAAAACGTCGTCCAGGTATTCCCTTGAAGGTATGTGTTTGTCGAAAAATATAAAATCCAGGCCATTGAGCTGGTTTATTCTGACCGTGTCGTGTTTGGCAATGGGATTTTTCATCCCGGAAATGAGAACCATTTTCTCTTTGCACATGGGAATGTAGAGCATATTCTTGTGTTTTTTCTGGGGATACGCCACTATTCCGAGGTTCGCCCGGCCGGATATGATGTCCGCGTAAACCTGCTGATACTGCCTGTATTCAACGCTGATTTTAACAAGCGGATAGCGCTGCATGAATTTTTCCAGATACTTCTGGAGAAGGTACGTGCCGACGCTGTATATGGTTGAAATTCTTATTTCATCGTAATTTTTTATTGAACGAGACTGCTTTATGGAAGTCACCGCGTTTTCATAAAGCAGAACTATTTTTTTGGAAGCGTC
Source organism: Elusimicrobiota bacterium (assembly GCA_016209085.1). GTDB lineage: Bacteria > Elusimicrobiota > Elusimicrobia > Elusimicrobiales > UBA9959 > JACQWV01. Next base: position 683 of record JACQWV010000133.1, on the reverse strand, counting down.
ATAAAATTTTTCGCCGCAGACCGTAAGCGAAATCCTGCCGCCGGAGCGGTTAAACAGCTTGCATTTGAGAACAATCTCAAGTTTTTTAATCTGCTGGCTTACCGCAGACTGGGATATGTAATTAAGCTCGGCCGCTTTGGAAAAACTTTCCGAATCAGCCAGATCCCTGAAGACTTTTAAAGTTTCAATGTTCATATTTGGCAAGTCACAAGACACCAGTCACAAGTTATTTAAAATTACCTGCATATGCACTTGACTGACCTTATTTATGCACAACAAGATTTTCACTATGAATTGGGTTAATAGCAACACTTTGCTGAATAAGTCTATAAAAAAGCATACCCCTCGATTCGGAGGTTCTACGGTTAAAACGAAAAATAAATTCATCCAGATAATAATCAAGGTACTGAGCACGTGGTGGTTGGGGTAGGATTCGAACCTACGAAGGACTTTGTCCGACGGTTTTACAGACCGTTGCTTTTGACCGCTCAGCCACCCAACCATTAGAAAACCTAATACTGAGCTTCGCAGAAATAATGGGCACGTTGGAGGCTCAGATTTGGATTGGATGCAAGGCGCGACGAATAAGCATAGCGTCTGCTATGTGAGTGAGGAGCAACGCAGCAGACGGCCAAATATGAGCCTCCCCTTTCCCTTGAAGGGAAAGGGGCTGGCCGCTTTTC
>JACQWV010000132.1 GCA_016209085.1 Elusimicrobiota bacterium | reverse complement strand
CAAGTCTTTGTTTTAAATCAAACACGCCTGAAATAACCGTTGCCCGCGCCAAACGGTATATCCAGGCTGTATTCAGTTTTGAGAAAATCATACCCACGGCATTTATCCTTGGATTATGCGAGAAGCCGAGATTTGATGAAGATGGAAAGCCTGTTTACTGCGACAAAGGTTATGATGTAAAAACCAGTTTCAAGAAAAAAATATCATGGGCCGGCTATGGAATGGCAAGACAGTTTTATCCCTTCAAAGATTATAATGCGGTGGAACCGGGGGACAACGTATCAGTTACAATCAGTCCGGATGTAACCATAAATTTTGAAAAAGTAACAAGTACCGGAACCGTAGGCGCATTAATAACAAGCGGCAGACCGGCATTAGGTTATGTCGGAATGACGGATAATGTGGTTCTTGATATTTGGGCTGATTTGGGTTTTACGGGCCAAGCCAGAGTTTCCACAAAATACACGACAGCCGGATTAAGTCCAAGCCAGATAAGTATGGCAAAAATGTACAAAGTAATAGACCCGTCTACGGAAAAATATCAGGAATTAGCCGCGGACTTTGACCCAACAAATCAAATAGCCTCGGCGAATATAGACACATTCGGAAAATTCATGGTAGCAACGCCCGAATACGAGAATCCCCAGTTTCTTGCAAGCGCAAACACGATAAACGGAAAGCCTGAGATGGAATTCCTTTCAGGAACTTCTTTAACCCAAGCCCCTTATGACATAAACACAGAACAAGGCCAAACCCTGCTTGCGGCCATGAAAAAAATGGACAAACTGCCTGTAAGCAATGTTTACCAGATAGGACCTGACAATGCGATTCTTGAGCCTTCAGGCGTGGTAAAAATGCGGTATTCTGAGAGCGCTTGGGCTTCTTTGGGCGCAGATGAAAACACTTTAGAGCTTTATCAGTTTACAACCGACGGCCGGACATTCATAAAACTGCCTTATCTTACATCGGACAAAGACAACAATGTCCTTACTGCCAAAATTCCTTCCCTGACATCGCTTTTTGCAATTCTTGCCAGCTCAAGACAGGCTGAAAATTATCCGCCTGATATTTTACCGGACCGCATAGCTCCGGTTACGCAAATAAATTTCTCAGGGCCTGTTTATGGCCAGTATATTTCAACGCGCGCCCAGGCGGTATTGAGCGCGGCTGATCCGCAATATCCGAATGTGTTTTCCTCAGGAGTATTTAGAACATTCTATTCCACGGCACCGGAAATCTCTGAAGTAAACATAAGCACATACACAGAACCGTTTTCTTTGCTTGAAGGCACGCACACTGTTTATTATTTCAGCAATGACAACGCGGGCAATTATGAATTTCCGAAGTCAACAGTTGTATATGTGGATGGCACAGCGCCGGAGACAACAGTGTTAGTGTCCGGCGGTCAGTGGTCAGCGGACGGCAAAACAGCGTACATTACGGAAACAGATTCAATCACACTGACGGCTGTTGACCCGGTATCAAACAACATTGCGAGCGGGGTAAAACATATCGGAATGCTCATTAACACGACCATAGACCAGTGTATCAGCACGCCCACATTTACCGGCCCGCCCGGAACCTGTGAAAATCCGCTTTATTCTGGCCCGTTTACGCTTTCAACAGGAACCCACACGGTTTATTTTAAAAGCATTGACAATGTGGGCAATGAGGAAGAGATAAAAAGCATTGTGGTTGTGGTCAGCCCATTGGATGCGGAACCGCCTGTT
>JACQWV010000136.1 GCA_016209085.1 Elusimicrobiota bacterium | reverse complement strand
ATATGCTGAGATACTTCCTTACAGGGTGTCAGGGATGCTCTCGCCGTCTGTTAAATGGGATGTGTATGGGGCGACGCCTGTAAGCGGCACGCCTGTTCCGCCTTTACCCGGAAATCCCTCAAGATTTTACACACGGATACCACCTATACCTGCGATGCCAAAAGGTCGTAGTGCTCCTATGGGAATATGATTGTGTTGGAAAGAAAAATGTCTTGGATTAAAAAATTTTCAATAGGCATAATATTAATTTTAGGACAGGCAGCCGCAAACGCTTTTCCAGAACTCTATTTGAAACCTGGGGACAGAGGCGAATTCACTTTTACCGTGCTAAATGCTTCCGACAGCGTGAATATTCTTCCAACTCCGCAGGTTGTGTACGATAATCCGCCGGTTTGGTTCAATCAGGGCAGTATATCAATAATCGCCTATGATTCCCTTAAACAAGGCACAAGCTGTCAGGTTATTATGGATTTCAGTATTGCTGCAAATGCTCTGTCCTCAACGGCGGACTTAAACTTCAAAGTGGTTTTTTCAAGTCCCACTGTTTATCCACCCGTTTGGTATCCTGCCGCAGGCACAAAAGTTATAGTGGACGCCACTCCGCCGGTGCTTTCGGTTATCCAGCCGAAATGGCTTGATTATTCCGCTTCCACCACTGTGATGCCGTCAGCAGGTATTGTGAAAATAGTGCGCGGCCCCGGCGTTAATTTTTATGCCTCGGACGCGGAATCCGGCATTGTTGATTTTCAGATATACAATTCCAGCGGGGAGAATCTCTCAGCTGAGTATTTCACCCAGGGCTCAGGAATCGGCTACAGCGGCCAATTCAGCGAAGATATATACAACGTAACTACGCTTAACAAATCCGGGGCGTCTACCAGCGGCAAAGTTTATGTTGACTATACTCCTGCCGTCATGGTTTCAAACTTTACTACTCAGGAAGTCTCAGGCGGAACCTATCTTGATACTTTTGATTTTGAGGCTCAGTCTCACTGGGGGTTGGACACCGTCAAATTGTTGCCGGCGACTTTTAACATTTCCGACCCGCTTGACACATCTTCTTTTGATTCCGCTGCGGCGGTGCGGGAATATTTGGGCAATGGGGCTTCGTCCGCGACCTTTACTTTTCAGGACGTGCCGGACGGGGAATACGTTGTTTATGCCAAAAACTCTCTCGGCACATTATCGGTTTTGCCAAGTTCCATTAAGTCAACGACCATTTTAAATCCTGAAACCGGCTTATATGAGCATTCTGTGCAGTATTTAAATCCTGATACCTCATTATATGGGGACCCTGGTATAATTTTAAACTTCACTGAAAAAGAGAAATTGATTTTCCAAATAACCTATGATACCATAAGTGTCAAGGGACTGACTTTTGTAAACGTTCTTTCTGCCGAATTGCCTCAAGAAATAACAAATTCGTATTTTACCTTCCCTTACGGTTTCGCTTTCAAACTAAAGACCACCACGGTATTTTCCGGGAATGTTTCAGTGAGAGTTGATTATAGACAATCACCGTTTACTCAATATCAGCAGACTAACGCGAAACTTTATGCCTTCATAGACGGGACAGGCTGGGTGAACATGACCAGCGAAGCAGTCCCCGGCTGGGTTGAAGGCGTAAGCACGGCCTTATCAAAAATGGCGCTACTATTCCTGTATCCGGCTTCGCAACCGTATGTAGCAAAGAGTTCAATTCTTGTTAATGGTGAAGCAGAGGCTGAATTAATTTCTTATTTCTCCGATTCATTTCTGACGGTTGCAGCCACGGAACAGGCTCCTGTATCCATATATATCTCTTCCGCCGAGACTTCCGGGAAATATCTGGTCTCGGACATATTTATCTTTAGCGGCAGCAATGCTGAACTTATCCCTCCGGGTGAGTTGAAATTCCGTTACTCATCCGGCCAGTTAAGCCACATTGGAATCAGCGCTAAAACATTGAGTCTCTCCTGCGTTTTTGAGAACGGCCTTGAAACCATAACGGATGTGGTTGTCGGTTCCAACAGTATCACAACATCGTTAGATGCGATGCCTTATATTTGCGGGCTGTTTTCAACAACAAAGCCTTCGGCGCCGGATTCGGTGGCGCCAGAATCTATAATTCAATATCAAGACTTTACTTATTTGGATCAAGACGGAAAAATCTACATGGGGATTGACTCCGCCATTGGGATAAATTCCATTGATTCCGCGCAAAACGGTCTTACAGCGAGCGGAGTGAAAGCAATATATTATAATGCGGATGTTTCAAGTGATGCTGTGGCAGGCGCAATAAACGGAGATTTCTCGCCATTTATTGTCTACAATTCCACGTTCAACCTGCTTGAGGGGTCTCATACGGTTACTTATTTCTCCGTGGATAACGCGGATAATATTGAACTTCCGAAGCAGACCACTGTATATATTGATTACTCAAGCCCCGAGACATCTATTATTCAGGGGGATAATCAGTTAATGAGTAATGGGGTCTTTTATATAAGCAGTTTCACCCCTATTATTCTTACTTCCGATGACCCGGAATATAATGGAGTAGCTTCAGGAGTTGGAAAAGCAATGGTTCTGCTGGATATCAACCGAGAGGATTGTCCCCCTGACACCCCTTATGATTTTAGACAACCTTTAGGGACGTGCGCTAATCAGGTTTATAACACATCGTTTATTGTGGGCGCCGGCTCGCATACCCTCCATTACTGGGCGGAAGATAGAGTCAAGAATGTTGAAAACGAAAATCTACAGATTGTCTTTGTTGATACCACTACTCCTGAAACTTCGGTATATATAGATGGGGTAAAATTGGAGGATTTCTTCTCCGTCACGCTACCGATAGGCAGTTCAATAACTTTAAGCGCAATTGATGTCCCTATTGAGGGTTTTGCCTCGGGTGTGAAGTTAACCGGCATGCTGATTGACACGACGATAGATCAGTGCGTCAGCACGCCCACATTTACCGGCCCGCAAGGCACATGCGACAATCCGCTTTATTCTGGCCCGTTTACGCTTTCAACAGGAACCCACACGGTTTATTTTAAAAGCATTGACAATGTGGGCAATGAGGAAGAGATAAAAAGCATTGTGGTTGTGGTCAGCCCATTGGATGCGGAACCGCCTGTT
>JACQWV010000135.1 GCA_016209085.1 Elusimicrobiota bacterium | reverse complement strand
CGGCGCGGGCTCTGCGTCCTGTTTTTTGACGCAGTCAGCTGCGTTTGCCGAAACAAAAACAAAAGGCATGATAACAAGCAAAAATGCTTTCCTCATAATGTGAATATACACCCTGAAACCCGCGTTTGTCAAGGGTCTCTCATCCTTCCAACCAAAGTGGTTAGTGATTAGTGGATAGTGATTAGTCTTTTACTAACCACTATTCACTGCTGTTTACAGTTTTTTTCTTAAATAACCGGCTCTTTCAACGTCTCTTTCAAATTGGTCCAGCTTCCTGCCTGCAAGCGTCTGAAGATGCGCCGGCTGCATCAGTATCGTCAGCTGGTTTATGGACGAAATGTCAATTGCCATGTCCAATCCCATTGCCGCTCCCATTCTCACAAGAGAGATATGCTGCATGAACTCCTCGTATGAAAGCATTCTTGCGTTCTTGAGTATTCCAAGGGACCTGAATATGCCGTCCTCTGTCTTGGCTTTTGCGCCGCCTTTTATAAGATTCTCTCTGGCATGTATTTCATGCCTTATCAGATTATTAACTACCCGGTTCAGGTTCTCGGCGAATTCCTGCTCGCTGCGCCCGAGGCATGTTGCATTTGAAATCTGGTAAAAATCCCCAAGAACGTACGTGCCCTCGCCGTAGATTCCCCTGGCAGTTATGCCCAGAGTAGAGAGGTTTTCCAGCACTTTCGCCATTTGTCCGGTTCTGGCAAGAGCCGGAAGATGAACGAGACAGGAAATTCTGAATCCCGTTCCCGCATTGGTCGGACAAGCTGTAAGAAATCCGAACTGGCGGCTGTACGCATAAGGCAGGATTCTGCCTAACTGGGAATCCATGGTCTCTATGTTTTCATAAACTCTTTTAATTGAAAGACCCGATGAAATGCTTTGTATCCTTAAATGGTCTTCCTCATTTATCATTATGCTCATGGTCTCGTCGCTTGACACCACGACGGCCGCGCCGCTGACCTGGGAGGCGAGATTATGGGAGATGTGATGTCTTTCAACCAGAAAGGCTTTTTCAATGCCGTCCAGCTCATCCATATGGATGCAGTGGGCTTTTATGAAAAGCCTGCTTTTTTTTACGGCATTCATCGCTGTCTCGGCAAGCTCTTTTAATTTTTCTTTTGAAGCGCGCGGCGGGAATGAAAAGCCGTAAACATTTCTGGCAAAACGGCCGCGCGTTGAAAAAACAATGTCGGGCCAGTCTCCCTGTCCGTTGGCCCAGCTTATGTAAGGCCTGAAAATTTCTCCGATTTTCATTTTTCCAAATCTTTTATGCTGTCGCGCAGTTTAGCAGCTGTCTCAAAATCTTCCCGTTCAACCGCTTCTTTCAGTTCCTTCTTCAAATCCTCCAGGAGTCTCTTTTTCCGGGCATGGGCAAGCTCCGGAAAATCCTTCGGGGAATATTTCTTTCCCGTATGAACCGCTTTGCCGTGTATGCGCGCGAGGAGCTCCGTCATCTGCGGCTCAAAACTTTTATAGCAGTCGGGACATCCTAATTTTCCGGTTTCCTTAAACTCGGAATATTTAAGGCCGCATGACCAGCAGCGCAGCGTTTTCTTTTCTTTGGGCAGGAATTCCTTGACAAACCCGCTGATATTTCCGAACATCTCCGAGATGGGCAGGGATTGTCCGAAGCCTGAAGGCATCCCTTTTTTGGAAGCGCAATCCTGGCAGAGATGCATTTCCGTGATTTTATTGTTCACGGCGACTTTCAGAAAAATCGTCGCTTCTTTTTCCCGGCATTCATGGCACAACATAATTTACAGCAGTGGCGAGTGGTTAGTGATTAGTGGTTGGTTTTTCCGTTACACACTTCCGCTCTTATGCACTTTTTTTCTCGCCGCTCGTCACTCGCCACTAACCACTGCAGTTAGTTTTCCTCCGGATAAATGGTAAATTTTTGAGGCGCACATGGCCGCCTCTTCGTTGTGAGTGACCATGATTACGGCAGTTCCCAAGGAAGATATCTTTTTAAAATCCGCAAGAATTATCCCGGCATTATGCTTGTCAAGATTCCCGGTCGGCTCGTCGGCCAGGACGATGCCCGGGCCGTTCCTGAGCGCTCTTAAAACAGCCGCCCGCTGTTTTTCGCCTCCGGACACGTCCATCGGAAATTTATCCGCGATGTATTCAAGATTGAATTTTTTCAGCAGATTTCTGGAAAAATTCTCATCCGGCTTCCCTGCAAGATTCGCGGGCATGTCAATGTTTTCAAGCACGGTAAATTCCGGGAGAAGCGAATCAAACTGGAAAACAAAACCTATTTTTTCCATTCTGATTTTTGCTTTGACCGCTTCATCCATGGAGGAAAGATTGCGTCCGAATAATTTTATCTCGCCGCTGTAGCACGAATCCAGAATTCCCAGCAGATTGAGCAAAGTGGATTTCCCGGAGCCGCTGGGTCCGACAACAGCCGCAAATTCGCCTTTTTTCAGCTTAAAGCCTATCTCTTCAAGGACCAGTATCTGTTCATGCCCCTGAATGTAGCTTTTGCTCAGGTTTATCGTTTCAACTGCAAAATCTTCCATAATAACATCAGTGACTAGTGGTCAGTGGATAGTGATTAGTTTTTTACTTGCCACTCCCCACTTGCCACTCGTCACTATACACTAACCACTGCTTTACCCATATCTTATCGCGTCAATGGGGTTTATCCTTGAGGCTTTCAAAGCCGGATAAACCACGCTTGCCATACATAAAAGATAGCTTATTATCATTGTCCCCAGCACGTCTTTTGTCTTTATTTCAACCATGACCCTGGTCACATAATAAATATCCGAGGGAAGCTCCACTATGGGATACTTTCCGATAAACCATGAAAAGGCGATTCCGAGCAAAACTCCCAGAATTATGCCGCCGACGGCTATAAAATTGCCCTCCCAGAAAAAAATTTTTATTATTGAGCCGGGCGTCGCCCCGACCGCCCTTAAAATCCCTATGTCTCTCATTTTTTCCGCGCTCATTAAAAGAAGGTTGGAAGCAATGTTGAAAGACGCCACAAGAATTATCAGCGCAAGGACCAACGACATGACGAATTTTTCAAGTTTTAAAGCCGCAAAAAGGGTCCTGTTCATGTCCGCGTAGGTTTTTACCGTAAAAGCGAACCCCAGCTTTTTTTTAAGCTCGTAAGACTCTATGTCCGCATATTTTATGTCTTTAAGCCGCACGCCTATTCCGTTTACACCTTTTTCCAGATTGAAGAATTCAGAAGCTTCTATCAGACCGCAGTAAACGAAAGTGTTGTCAAATTCATAATAACCCGTGCGTATTATCCCCGTTATTTTAAATTTTTTCATTTTCGGAAACACTCCGATTGGCGTAGCCACGGATTTCGGGGACACCAGGATTATCTCGTCATCAAGCCACACTCCGATATTCCTTGCCAGCTCTTCCCCGATAACAATAGCAGGCGGCTGAGCGCCGTCGTTTTCCCACGCGCCGTGCACGAGGGAATTTTTCAGGTTGTTGATTTTAAACTCTAATTCCGGCCGGAACCCTTTGATTGCCACGCCGGTGGACCTGTTTTTATAAGTCACTATGGCCTGGCCCAATACAAAAGGCGAGACGGATTCTACGTTTTTCTGGGAGAGAACCTTGTTTTCAATGAGGGGATATTCCTTCTGGCGCATCTGTCCGTAGATTATTATATGAGCCTGCGCGTCGATTATTTTTTTCTTTATGTCGGACTGGAATCCGTTCATTATTGACAGGGTCACTATCAGAGCGGCCACTCCTACGGTAACCCCGGCTATTCCTATCAGGCTGGTTATCATTGAAAACAAGCCTTTTCTGGTGGCTTTCAGATAACGGTAAGCTATGAAAAATTCACAAGACATAATTAAAATCAGTGATTAGTGACCAGTGGATAGTGGTTGGTTTTTCTTTTACTTGCCACTCGTCGCTAACCACTTGACACTTTATATGTTCGGTTTAAGGAGAGGAAAAAGCACCACTTCCCTTATTGACGGCTCTCCCGCAAACAGCATAACGAGCCTGTCAACGCCGATGCCTATACCCCCGGTCGGAGGCATGCCGTATTCCATCGCTTCAATAAAATCTTTGTCCAATATATCAGCCTCTTGGTTTTTTTCCTCGTCTCTCTGCCTGATTTGCTCAAGAAGCCTCTCTTTCTGGTCTTCGGGATCGTTTAATTCGCTGTAGGCATTTGCAATTTCCTCCTTCCCTGCGAAAAATTCAAATCTCTCCACGATGGAACTGTCGCCTTCCATGCATTTTGCAAGGGGAGTCACTGCAGTGGGATAATCCATCACGAAACAGGGCTGTTCAAGATGCGGGAGTATTTTTAAATCAAAAATCCTTTCAAATATTTTTGAACATGGAGTGTCCTTGGCATACTCGGCTCCGGTTTTGTCCGCAAGAGAAATGAGCTTGCCTTTGTCAAAAGACTTTCCTTTAAGAATTTCGTGAATGTCTGAACCGCATGCTTTGAGCCACATATCCGGGAGAGAAATTCTTCTAAAAGGCGGCTTCAGATTTATCTTCATCCCGTTGTATTCAACCACGTCCTGCCCGGCAACCTCGCAGCATTTGCGGAATAGGGTTTCCACAAGCGCGGCCATTCCGTTGTAATCCGAATATGCTTTGTAGGCTTCAAGCAGGGTGAATTCAGGATTGTGTTTCGTGTCTATCCCTTCGTTTCTGAAAACCCTGCCTATCTCGTAAACGCCGTTAAATCCGCCGATTATCAGCTTTTTAAGATACAGTTCGGTCGCTATCCTCAGATACAGCTCGCTTTTATAAACGTTGTGGTAGGTTATAAAAGGTTTGGCGGAAGCTCCCCCTGCCGTAGAACAGAGAATCGGGGTCTCAACCTCAAGATAACCCGTGGAATCAAGCGCCTGTCTGACGGCGGAAATAATTCTCGCCTTTAATTCAAAAATTTTCTTCACTTTCTCGTTCGCTATCAGGTCCAGATGCCTGTCCCTGTATCTGACATCGTGGTCTTGGAGACCGTGCCATTTTTCCGGCAGGGGCCTGACTGACTTGGACAAGATAGAAAAACCCGTCACGTTTATCGTCAACTCGCCGGTATGCGTGGTGAAAATCCTGCCTTCCACCCCGATAAAATCGCCCACATCCGCAAATTTCTTGAAGAGTTCGTATTTATTCTGGCCCAAAACGTCTTTTTTAAGATAAATCTGGATTTTTCCAGTTCCGTCATTGATGTGGGCGAAAGCCGCCTTGCCCATCAATCTTAAAAGCGCTATTCTGCCGGCGCACACGGTCATAGAGTCAGCAGGAAGTTTTTTGGCTTCTAAAACGGTGTGGGTTATATTGAACCTAGACGGAAAGGGGTTTATGCCCTGATTTCTCAGGCTTTTTATTTTCTCGTAATTATTTTCAAGGATTTCGTCAAGAACGGTCATTTTCTTGCCACCGCTTCTTTTACTATCCTGACGAGGTTTTTCGGTTCAAACGGTTTCTCAACGAATGCAAACACGTTTGAGGCAAGCTGAAAAAGGTCTTTCATCTGTCCTTTTGCCGTGAGTATTATCAGCGGGATTTTTCTGAGGTCGTCTTGCTCCTGCAGTTTGGACTGGAGGGTATACCCGTCCATTTCAGGCATCATTATATCAAGAATGATTGCGTCAGGCGTCACTTTCCCGTCCTGACCGGTAAGTTTTTTGTAAGCCTCAAGACCGTTGAATGCCTCAATGACTTCCAGATTTTCCTTTTCCATGAGCACTTTTATCAGGTAAACCACGTCTTTTTCGTCGTCAATAACCATTACTTTAGGCATAATTATTTCTCCAATACTGTAATATCTTAGCTATTTTAAAAACAGATTATAGCAGTGTAATTTATTGCACAATGTAGGGGTTTGATTTATCAAACCCGTTTTTGCGGGCTCAATAAATTGAGCCCCTACATTTTTAGAACGATTTACATAACAATTTTTTTAGAACCAGTTACATATCACTTGTTATCAGAAAATTTTATCAAATTCGCCGAGACAAGAGAAGATAAAAAAATATAACCCCGTTAGAGACAGGTCGTGCTTGCACGACCGTGTTTTGTTTCGGGACTTCTGTCTGAACTTTCATAATTTGAACGTCTTCAGCATTTGTAGTTAGCTTTCACCAATGTGTCTCTAACGGGGTAAAATAGTATAATTTAATTCTATGGCAATGGAAAAAACGCTCATTCTTATAAAACCCGATGGCATGGCCAGAAAGCTTACAGGTATTGTCATTGACAGACTTGACAACGCAGGATTTGAAATGGTCGGCGCCAAAGTCGTAGCTGTTTCCGAAGAACTCGCAAGGAAGCATTACGAAGCGCTCAAAAACCAGCCGTTTTTTGAGAATCTGATAAAATACATAAGAGGCGAATTCCACGGCATAAAAAACCACAAAATCATAGCTTTCGTGTATAAAGGCGAAAACGCGGTTGAAGGCGTGAGGAAAGTGGTGGGAGCCACGAATCCCGAGCAGGCCGCGTGCGGGACCATAAGAGGCTCTTTTGGAAGAATCACCACAAAGGGCCAGTTTGAAAATGTGGTGCACGCGTCAGGCGCCGGCCCGGAAGCTGAAAAGGAAATAGAACTCTGGTTTAAGCCGGAAGAACTGGTAGAATAACAACTATAACCAGTAATTGCAAAGAATAAATTTATGCGAAAGAAGGTGATTTTAATTTTCTTGTCCGTAGCCACCCTGTTTGTTTTCGCTGTGTGCGGCGCTGAAGAAAAAAGAGAGGAAATCCCCGTATCTTTCGCTTCAGAGGACGGCTGGCAGATTAAGGGAAAATATCTCAATCCGGTTCAAGGCAATTATGTCCTCGTCTACATACATTCCCAGAAAAAAAACTCCTCGGAATGGAACAAGGCGCTGTGGCTTGCGAAAAAATACGGATATGGCTATCTGGCTTTTGACCTGAGGGGGCACGGCGAAAGTATAGTCTCTCCAAGCGGCTCAAGCGTTACTTACAGGTCTTTTAACATAGCAGGCCAGGACAACGAATATAATAAAATGATCCGCGACATGGAAGGCGCCATATCATTTTTGAACTCCCAATCAATTTCCAACGACAGGCTTGTTCTTATAGGTTCGGTGCTCGGAGCAAACCTTGCCATAAAATCGGCGGCTATTCACAAAGATATTCCCATGTTGATAACCGTTACTCCGGTTTTAAATGTAAACGACGTTTTATCCGTCAATCCTCTCAGGGCTTACGGGGAACGGCCCATGCTTCTCATATCAGCCTCAAATAGAGCGAGGCAATACATGGAATTTCAGATCCTCAACGATATGGCGAAGTCATATTCCGGAAGACGCAATGTGGCCGTAATCGTGGGAGCGACAGGTTTCGGCGTAAGTATTCTCACCGGCCAGATTCTGAGAAGAATGTTCGCATGGATAAAAAACCCGGCAATGCCTCAGGAAGTGGAGCGCTCCACCCAAACCGCCGCGCCTACCCCGCCGTATGGCGGGGGACAAGCCGAGACGGAGACGCAGGGAATTCCGGAAATACCCTACGAAGAAGATGAATAAACATCTCCTATACTCTGCTCTGCCTACTGAAAAACCGAATAAGCGCACCTCTAACATAGACAGAATACCTTTGCGGAAAATTCTGGAGAAATTAAACAGGGAAGATTTTTCAGCGCCTGAAGCCGTCAGAAAAGCAATACCCCGGATAGAAAAAGCATCCGGGGTCGTCTCCGAAGCCTTTATGTCCGGGAAAAAAATTTTTTTCGCAGGGGCGGGCACGAGCGGGAGGCTTGGAGTGCTGGAAGCGGCTGAACTCCCGCCGACTTTCGGGGTTCCGCGAGGCCGGTTCACTGCGATTATGGCCGGAGGAAAAAACGCAGTATTTCTTTCAAAAGAAGGCGCTGAAGACGTTTTCAAAGACGGATACGGACAAATCGTCAGGTTGGCAAAGCCCGGAGATGTAATCATAGGCATTGCCGCAAGCGGAATCACTCCGTTTGCAAGAGGCGCCCTTTGCGCAGGCAGAAAAATAGGGGCAAAAACCATAGCCGTAACCTGCAACGATAACGAAAATATTTCAGAAGCCGACGTCGCCATTCAGGTCAATCCGGGGCCTGAGCCCATAACAGGCTCCACGAGAATGAAATCAGGCACTGCCACAAAAATGGCATTAAACATGCTTACGACTTCGGCAATGATTATATCGGGAAAGGTTTACAAGAACTGGATGGTTGACGTAAAGCCCTCATCCGATAAACTCGTGCTCCGGGCCGAAAGAATAACATCAATAATAGCCGATATTTCCAAATCAAAGGCAAAAAACCTGCTTAAAAAAACCGGTTATGACGTGAAAACGGCAATTGTCATGGCCAGATTGAAAGTCGGATTTAAAAAAGCGAAAGCGCTTCTTCAAAAAAAACGCGGATTTCTAAAGGATGTAATAGAATAACAGCAGTTTACTGTGTTTTTTTCAGGACTTCGTCAACCAGGCTGCGTATTTCATCTATGCCGAACGGTTTGAGCAAAGCGCCTTCCACTTTCATTTCATTTATGACAGCTTTGGAAGATTCCGACATGGAACCGCTGATGACTATAACCGGTATCCCGGGTTGAAGGACCCTTGCGCGTTTTATCACCTCGTCTCCCTGTATGTCCGGCATTTTCAAATCGCAGATAATCACGTCAAATTTTTCTTTTTCCATTAAAGCTACGGCTGAAGAGCCATTGACAGCAGTCTCCAGAGTAAAACCCCGGCCGGACAAAGCGCGGCTCACGTAGTTCCTTACCAGTTCGTCATCGTCAATTATAAGGACTCTTTCGTTCATTTTATCTATTCGCAGGCCGGCAGAGACACCGTAAAAACAGCTCCTTTTTCTGCGCCGTTTGTCGCCTCTATTTTTCCGTTATGCCTGTGCACAATTCCCATGCACACGGACAAACCGAGCCCGGTTCCCTTGCCTACCGGCTTTGTGGTGAAAAACGGGTCGAATATTTTATCTATTATGTCCTGCCGTATGCCGGGTCCCGTGTCCCTGAAAACAGCGGTTACGAATTTCCTGCCGTTTTCATCAGACCGGCCGGTTTCTATCGTAAGCTCCCCCCCATCCGGCATGACGTCTCTGGCATTGGTGATTAAATTCAGAAACACCTGCATAAGCTGCTGAAAATCTCCGTGAGCACGCGGCAGATTCTCCCCGAATCTTTTCACGATTTTAACGTGCTGATTGACTTCCATCTGCCTGGCGCATAAAACCAGGGTTTCTTCAATTATTTCATTGATGTTCACGGGTTCAAGAGAAAATTTATCCTGTCTCGCAAACGACAGGAGAGACGATATGATTTTTTTACACCTGAAAACGGCCTTTTCTATTTCCTTTAAATCTTTATAATTCTGGCTTGCTGTCTCGCTGTTTTCCAGAATAAGCTGGGTCAGGCCCAGTATCCCCGATAAAGGATTGCTTATCTCATGAGCCAGTCCTCCGGCAAGCTGGCCGAGCGCGGACATTTTTTCAGCCTGAATGAGCTGGGACTGGGTCTCCTGGAGCTGCTTGTAAAGTTTGGCGTTTCTCAGGGCAAGACTCGCGAGAGAACCGAATATCTTCACCCTCTGCAGGTCGCTTTCATTGAAATATTCGCTTTCCCCGGTCCGGTTGATGTTTATAAGCCCTATGATTTTATCCTCTTCGGTTAAAGGAAGAAATATCCCGAATTTGATGTCGCAGCCGGCTGTCGCTATGTTTTTGAACTGAGGGTCTTTTCCCGGCTCCTCCATCAAAACCAGCGAATTCAAAGAATTCTCTTTAAGGTAAGCGATTGTTTTCTCGGAAAGCAAAAGCCTTGTGTTTTTTCGGACGTTATCCGACGCGCCGCTGGATATGGCCGTATAAAGCCTGTTTTTCGGGTCAAAAAGCATCAGGGACACATCGTCGGCTTTAAGAACATTCATCAGGGAATTCACTATTATCTCCAGAAGATCGTTGGATTCTATCGTGGAAAAAATAGCCCTGCTTATGTCATTGAACCTTCTTTTTTCAACAGCCCTTTCCACGACCCTGACTATCTCCGAAAGTTCAAAAGGCTTGTGCACGTAGTCAAAAGCTCCTTTCCTCATGCTTTCAACAGCCGTTCCCATGGTTCCATAGCCGGTTGCCATGATTACTTCAACTTCAGGATTCATTTTTTTTATTTCGCCCAGAGCGGCTATCCCGTCCATCTCCGGCATTTTTATGTCTATTATCGCTACGTCAAACTCCTCTCTGCCGGCTTTGGACACGGCCTCTTTGCCGTTAAAAGCGGTTTCAACCTTGTATCCCCGCTGTTTTAAGCCGTCGGAAAGCATGAGCACTATGTGCTGTTCGTCGTCAACGACCAGAATTTTCGCTTTGTGGTTCATCGTTTTTTTAAAATTCGCCGGCGATGCGCGTCAAAATTCTTTCATGCTCTTTTTCTATCTCCGAAGGGGCAGCTGAAAAATTGTTGACGATAAACGCAAAAGCCGCCAGCCTCCCTTTTTTTGTTTTCAGATAG
This sequence comes from Elusimicrobiota bacterium, assembly GCA_016209085.1. GTDB lineage: Bacteria > Elusimicrobiota > Elusimicrobia > Elusimicrobiales > UBA9959 > JACQWV01. Next base: position 7,004 of record JACQWV010000135.1, on the reverse strand, counting down.
CCGCAATAGCTTCTGACTTTATTGAGAGACCCTGATTTAACCCTGAGGACCTTTTCCAGAGGCGTGTCCGCGCCGAAAATTCTGATGTGTCCGGTCGCGTCAGGGTCTCCGGGAAAAACAAGAGAATCATAAAAAGAGCTGAAATATTCTTTTTTTGCCGCATAAAGGAGCAAACCGGAAAAATCCGAGGCTTTTGCCAGATTCAGCCTGGAAAGCCCGCATGCGTCAACTATTCTGAACCCTGAACCGGCAATTCCCTTAGACTTTAAAAACTGAGTCAAAACATCAATGCCGTTTTCAATTGTTCCTGCTCTGTTTTTAAAAACAGCCATGTGCCTTAACAGAGTTTCAGCATACAAATTAAAACTTCGTTTGTGAAGGACAAAAATCAAATCTTTCAAGGCCGGAGACTGATTTTCATGAATCGGCATTTTTGCGCCGTAATCCGTCTTATCGGAAACTCTGCCTGCCGCCCCCTTTACGGGCGTGCCGTTTTTTTTAAGATATTCCGTAAAATAAGCGGCGCAGAAGAGAGCCGGCTCCGGGATGGAGCCTTTTATTGCGAATTCAGGACCGTTTTGCGGAATGGTCCCGCGCAATACTGCCGTGTAGTTGTCCGGAAAATTAAAAATATACCCGTTGTCGCCGGAGCCAGGCGGGCCCGTTCTCATAAAGTTTATGAACTTGAGTCCGTAAATTTCAGGCTCCATTCTCAAAACTTCCGCTTTTCCACCGACCGTTTCAGAAGGCTTAAAATACAATTTATACAAATTGTCGTTTATTGAAAGGCCGCTGGGACCTGCCGCATAGTAATTCCCCAGATCTTCCCATGACCAGTCCCCGCTCACTGGTTTTCCTTCAAACAGGGAATCATCGGCAAGAACGGAGCCTCTGATTTCCTTTATGCCTGCCTGTTTCAGCGCGGCAAGCCATTGTTCAAACACCTCTTCAGTTTTCAATGAACCCCTGACCAGATCGGAACCAAGAGAAGGATCTCCTCCTCCCCGCAGATATATATTTCCGTTTAAAATTCCGTTATCAACAGATTTATCTCTGAAAATGTCGGTGGCGAAAGAGTGTTCCTCCCCGAAAAATTCTAACGCCGCAAAAGATACGAATAATTTAACCGTGCTTCCCGGAACCAGGCTTTTTTCCGAATTATAAGACAGAATTTCTTCTCCGGTGTCCGCGTATTTCACGCTGATGCCCCACTGGGCATTTTTGAAATTATCGGATTCGGCGATATTCTCAACTCTGTCTTTCAGACTTTCCGCGTAACTCCCTGCGGCAGAAAGATTGACAGACAAGAAAAAAAGCAGCAATTTTCTCATAAGTAACTTAAGAACACAAATTTATGTCGCATAGTTACTGGTTACTTTAACTTTAGTGGCGAGTGGTTAGTGATTAGTGGTTAGTTTTTTGCTCGCCACTCGTCACTCACCACTAATCACTGTTGTTTAGCTCTCGGATGCGTTTTGTTATAAACTTCTTTCAGGCGTTCAAGAGATACATGCGTGTAAATTTCCGTAGTAGCCAGATTTTTGTGACCAAGCATTTCCTGAACCGACTTTAAATCGCATCCCCTGTCCAGAAGATGGGTGGCGAACGAATGCCGCAGGCTGTGCGGGGTTAACGGTCTTGCGAACCTCGCTCTTTTCGCCATTTTTGAAAATATCAGCGCTATGCCCGCGTCGGTAAGCCTTGAGTTTCTGTGATTCAGAAAAAGAGGCATTCCCGGATTCAAAGGCTTGGGCCGCGTGTCAAGATAACGTCTCAGAGCTTTCAGCGCTCCGTCGCCAACGGGCACGATTCTTTCTTTGGAGCCCTTGCCTGTGACTCTGATAAAACCGGAAACAAAATCAACATCGCCTATGTTCAGACCGGAAGCTTCCGAACGTCTCAGACCGCTTGAATAAATTATTTCAATAAGGGCGAAATCCCTTCCGGCGAATTTGTATTTTTTATCTTTTTTTTCCACTTTTTCAGGCAGGTTCAAATCAATCAACTTCCTCATTTCTATTTCGCTCAGAAATTTGGGAAGTCTTTTCTCTTTTCTGGGGAGATTTATCAGGTCAAAAGGATCTGCTCCCATCGCGTTTTCCGAAACGAGATATCTGATGAAAGATTTGACTGCCGAGATTTTTCTCAAGAGGCTGTTTCTGGAAACTCTGTTCTGGATAAACGCAATGTAGTTTCTGACAAAAATTTTGTCAGCTTTATCCGGCGAATTAACGCCCCGGCTCGCGGCATACCCTGCGAATTCCCCAAGGTCAAATCTGTAAGCTTTCAGCGTATGCCTGGAAAAATTTAACTGCGCTTTTAAATGCAGCAGGAATTTTTCTATAAGCAGCTTCATAATTTCCTACGACTTCCCACTTGCTACTTACTGTTTATTATCCTCTCTACTTCCTCGGGCGTTACTTTTTCAATGTTGCGGCATCTGGGAAATCCGGAACAGGCAATGAAGAAGCCTCTCACTCCTTTCCGTAGAAGCATGGCGTTTTTATTGCATTTGGAACATACCTTCCCTGCCGGTATCGGGTGAAAAACCTCCCGCTTATTCCCGTCTTTATCAAGAGGTATTTTGCCGCGGCATTTCGGAAACATGGAGCAGGAAAGATATTTTCCGTACCTGCTTTCCCTCAATACCATCAGCTTTCCGCAGACCGGGCATTTTTCGTTTGTTTTGACGGGTTCGGGTTTTGAAACTTCCATTTTTTTCTCGGCCGTGGAAAGGTTGTTCACGAAAGGATTATAAAAATCTCTTACCACGTCAGTCCAATTATGCTTGCCTTCCGCAATTTCATCAAGTTTGTCTTCTATTGAGGCAGTATAAGAGACATCCATAATGTCGGGGAAAAAATCCTTTAACTTTGCGGTTACCAATTTGCCTAATTCGGTAATCATCAGACGCTTGTCTTTCGGCTCCCGTTTGAGATATCCCCTGTCAAGCACGGTTTTGACTATCACGGCATAGGTTGAAGGCCTGCCTATCCCGTGTTTTTCAAGGGTTCTTATGAGACTTGCTTCATTATAATAGGGAGGAGGCGAGGTTTTATGGGCTTTTTCGGATACTTCGGGAATATTCAGTTCCTCCCCCTTGACAACCTTCGGAATGTTCATGCCGTTGGCCTGGGCATCTTCTTCGGAAAACTCGTCCGTATATACTTTACGGTAGCCGTCAAACTTCACGGTTCTGCCTGAAGCTCTTAAAAGAGCCGCTCCTTGGTCGTCCCCTATTTCAACGGTTAGAACGTCAAAAACAGCGTCTTCCATCTGGCTTGCCATGAATCTTTTCCATATCAAATCATAAAGCTTAAACTGTTCAAGCGTGAGATGCTCCTTTATATCCTGCGGCTTCAGATACACGTTGACCGGATGGATGGCCTCATGAGCCTCCTGCGCCCCTTTTACTTTGGTATGGTAAAGCGGCGGCGCAGCCGGGCAATAAGCGCTTCCGTAAGTCTCGGAAATAAATTTTGCGGATTGTTTCTGGATTTCCTGAGAAACGTTGAAAGAATCCGTTCTCATGTAGGTGATAAGCCCCGTCATTTCCCCTTGGAGATTTACTCCTTCATAAAGACTCTGCGCTATTCTCATGGTCCTGTCTGAAGAATATCCCAGTTTGCCGTAGGCGTCCTGCTGGAGAGTGCTGGTGATGAAAGGCGGTCTGGGTTTTTGGCCGGACGTTTTTGACTCCACATTCAGAACCTTAAGCAGGGTATTTCTGAGATACGTGGCTGCAGGTACAGTGTCTTCTAATTTTTTGAATACGGAAGTCCTGTATTTGTAATCTTCGGAAAATAAATACAGGGTTATGGTTTCTTCAACCGGAACAGAATGCCATTTTACAAGCCTGGCCTCAAATTCCAGAGCGTCTTTTTTAAATAAAGCCGCTATCGTGTAATAATCTTCCTGAATGAATTTTTCTATTTCCGCCGCTCTTTCGGCCACAAGCCTGACTGTTACGGACTGGACCCTTCCGGCTGAGAGTCCTCTTGCAACCTTTGACCACAGCAAAGGCGAAAGTTTATAACCGACAAGCCTGTCTATAATTCTGCGCGCCTGCTGTGCGTGCACCAGATTCAAATCAATATCTCTCGGCTCTTTCAGGGCGGTCTGAATCGCTTTTCTGGTTATTTCATGAAAGACTATTCTTTTGAACCGGTAATCTTCCGCTTCAAGAATCTTGGTTATGTGCCACGCTATGGACTCGCCCTCCCTGTCCGGGTCGGTTGCCAGGAAAACGACTTTGGAATTTTTCAGAAACTCGTTGAGCTCCTGAACGATTTTTTTTGCTCTCGGAAGAAGCACGTATGTGGGAGCGAAACTTTTCTTTTCATCCACGCCTAAACTCCCCTCAGGAAGGTCCCTGACGTGGCCGTAAGAGCTTTTTACCAGATACTCCGAATCCAGAAAACGGCTGATGGTTTTCTCTTTTGTGGGAGATTCCACTATCACAAGACATCTTTTTCCGCCGGGTGAAGATTTTTTAGCCATAAGTTTACCCTGTGAAATAATTTTGCTGTTAGCAAAATTGCCGCAAAACGGCATTTCACAGGGTAAATATTATATACATTTTATGATAATTATCAAACCGAGGAGTTTAAACCGAGGAGTTTAAACCAATTTCACTTTATTTTCGGAGGAATGCGCGATATTCGTAGTTTCAAGCTCAAATACTGCGGAAACCACTTTATGTATGGGCCAGTCAAATTTTCCAGCTATCTCGTCTATTGACGCTCCGTTCTCTGAATTTTTCACGAATTCTAAAACTTTTTTGGACTCATCGCTTAAATTTTTAATTTCTTTTAAACCCTCTTCGCAGATTTTCCGTTTGGATTTCTTTATCTTCAATCCGAAAACGACCTCTGCCGGCAGGGTTGAAACAACGTCGGACGAATCCAGAACCGGCATGGCTCCGTCCCTTATGAGTTTATTCGGACCAAGGCTCATCTGGGAATCTATGGGGCCCGGCACGGCAAGAAGCTCTCTTCCCTGTTCAAGAGCGGTTTTTGCGGTGATAAGAGCGCCTGAATTAAATCCGCCTTCAATCACCACCGTGGAATATGAAAGACCTGAAATTATCCTGTTGCGCCGAGGGAAATGAGCCGGCAGGGGTCTGGTTCCGAGAGAATATTCTGAAATCAAAGCGCCGCCGGTTTCAATGATTCTTTCAGCCAGCTTTTTATTTTCCCACGGATAACAGACGTCTATTCCGGTGCCGAGCACGGCCCACGTTATTCCTCCTGCTTTGACAGCCGCCAGATGACATTCGGTATCTATGCCCCGCGCAAGGCCGCTTACAATCACAAGGCCAGCTGAAGCGAGGGCCGAGGAAATTTCATCTGCTGTTTTTTTACCGTAATTCGTCGGTCTTCTCGTGCCGACTAAAGCAACGGCAGGGGCTTTAGGACGGATATCGCCCCTGACATACAGGACAAGAGGAGGGTCGTAAATCGCCTTTAAAAGTTCGGGGAAATCAGGGTCTTGGCTGGTCAGTATCCTCCCCCCGTTTTTTGAAACCTCTTTAATTTCCTTCTCAGGATCCATTTTCCCCGCCGCCTCCAGAAACCGCCTTGCAGTTTCAATGGAAACGGCTCCGTCTTTTGAAATGTCTCCGGGGCTTTTTTTAAGAATTTCAGCGGCGCCTCCGTACAAATCAGCAAGACGCGCAATCCAGTCGGTTCTCAAATACGGAAAAGCGTTCAGTTTGATTTTGGCAAGTTTTTCCCGTTCTTGAATAACAGTCATATCATCTCATTCTTTTAACGACTTGTCCTTTCAGGATTGAAGTATTCGCGTCAATAATTTCCGCATATACGGTCCCTTTTTCAACCAGGACTATTTTAAGAATGCCGGTTTTCTGTATTTCAATGCCTGAAAATTTTCCGTTCTTATCATAAACCCTGGAACCTGTTTTATACGCGGCGAAAAGGTCTCCCTTTGAAGCTTTGACCGAACTCCTGATTTTAAGAACCACGACTTCCCCGCTGAACGAGAGTCCCAGGGCGGATTCTTCTTTTTCTTTCCCGATTACCTGCCCGTCGGCGCTCCAGTTCCTTTCTGCTACTTTTGTAGCAAGCATTGACGACCATTCCTTCTGGTCCCGCGGCATATCCTCGGAAAGCTCTTCAGGCTGGGTTTCCTCAAGAGACTCTGAAATCTCTGCGGCAGGCGCTTCAGGAACAGGTATTTCAGCAGCCGGCGGAACAGCCGCACTGCGGCCGGAGCAACGAGCCTCTGGCTCATCAAGTGCAGGGGGCTCTGTCCCCCTGCCATAGGTGTCGGAGGCTATGCCGACGACCTCTGCAATCGGCTGCGCTTCTTCTGTTATGGGCTCGTCTTTTTTTTCAGGTTCTGTTTCTTTTTTAACTTCAATGACGGGTTTAACTTCTTCAATAATGTCCGGCACTTCAATTTCATCTCCCGGATGTATTAAATCAGGATTCTTTATTGAATTGAGATTGGCGTTGTATATTTTTCCCCATTTAAAAGGGTCGGAATAATATCTGGCTGACATCCCCCAGAGCGTCTCGCCTTCCATTACCACGTGTTTTTTGTTTACCTTGAATCCTGGTTTAGCAGGAGACTCTGCATCTTCAGAAAATGCCGGACAAATTAATGCCAAACCTGCTAAAAGTATAACTAATTTCATTTTTATCATCTCCTCTCTTCTCCCTCTAACCCAAAAAATTCAGTTGCCTATAATTTTCATTGACAAACAGCCGTATAAAAAAATGCGCCTGAATTTTTCGGAATTATAAATTTTAAATTATAAATTCTTAATTCAAAATTCAACATTAAAAATTCATAATTCCCAAATTCCAACTGAGGAATTTGGGCTAACATACGGATAATTCCATGGCCTTATCCAGCAGGCGGTACTGCACCGCTTCTATTACATGCTCCTTTTTTATTTCGTCCGAACTGTCAAGATCCGCTATTGTTCTTGAGACTTTCAGTATTTTGTCAAGACTTCTGGCTGAAAAGCCGAACCTGTT
>JACQWV010000020.1 GCA_016209085.1 Elusimicrobiota bacterium | reverse complement strand
GGTATCATGATTAATATGAACAAAAGGCTTACCAGTACTATGACTATGGCCATTTGGCCTTTTTTAAAAAGAAGTGATTTAGCGAGTAAGTGATTTAGTGATTTAGTCATATGGAATTTATCAGACCGTTTAACATTCTGCTGATTTCATCAAGTTTTTCCTGGAGATTCTCATGTTCTTTATTATCAATAAATTTTAGTCTTAAAGATATTTCAAGTTGAGCGTCTATTTCACTCAAAGAACTTCTTGAAATATAACAAAATTGAATCTTTTCGTTGGAATTTCTTCTTGCAAAACCTTCTGCAATATTTGAGGCAACGGAAACCGCAGATCTTCTCATTTGAGACGTTAAACCATAAATCTCTTCTTGCGGGTATCTCGTGGTTATTGAATAAATATCTTCAATAAATGCAATTATTTTAGTCCATATTTTTAATTTTTTATGCGGTCTTTCGCTCATAATAGTGATTAAGTAAGTAAGTGATTAAGTGATTAAGTTATGGAATTGCTTAATAACTTACTCTCTCAATTTCTTAATCACTTCTTTAGTTCATAATGCGGACTTTTTCAACGGCCATTTGCAGGGCTTTTGCCCCGCCTTCATAAGTCTCTTTTTCAAAAGTCAGGGAAATTGAAATTATCCCGGCGTCGTCCGTCTTCGGATAAGAGAAAGCAATGTAGCGCAGGTTTTCGGCAATGGGCTGTCCTGCGGCGCCGTTGACGCTCATATAAAGTTTTTTCCCCTGCTGGTAATAAGAAATCGTCGGCGTTGAGCCGTCCGGCTTATATCTGGTGAAACTTATTCTTGAATGAGGAGGCTGGCCTGATGCCTGGTCAACAACGATTGATGAAGCCTGAGATTGTCTGAGCGCCCTGTTTATGTTTGACAGGGTTACTCGCGCTCCTCTCTGTATTTCAACTTTTGCGGTCGCCAGTCTTACAAAACGGTACATCCCCTTGAAAATATCCGGGCCCAAAAGCATTAAAATACCCATGATAGCTATGACTATCATTAATTCCACCATTGTATATCCCCTGCGGTTCAGACAGTGCGGAATTTGCTCGGAAAATCCCCCTTCTTCCCCCTTTAACAAAGGGGGAAAAGAGGGGGATTTGGAACTACTGTCTGAATCACAGGTATATCCGCGTTTCATAAATTACCAGGATAAGCTTCTATTTACTGTCTGTCCTGCCGGGACCGTAATGCTGGTGGTTGATTTCGGCGCCGTATAGGGCGTTTCTCCTGACCATGTAGTGTGCCAGCCGTAGAGATTGTAAGTATAGCCGCCCCGCACCGGAAGAGTAAAATTTCCCTCCGCGTCGCTTGAAATGCCGTAATAAATATTGCTCCCGCTGCGCAAAGCGGAATCTATCGCAGGCGGGTTGCCGGTTATCGTAGTGGTCGTTGCATAAAGAAGAATCCCTGTTGTAATTGGCGTTCCGGCGCTTGTAACTGTTCCTGAGATATATCCCATTGCGCCGGAAACAGTGAACGTTCCCACAAATAAATTAGAGCCGGCTGAAATAACGGCTGTAAAACTTGACGGGACAGCGGACTCGCCTGCTTCAAGCTGAGTGGCCACGGCATAGGTCCCTGTTGAAAGGTTTAAAATGCTGAAATATCCGTCTGAGCCGCTTATGCCGGCACCAAGCGCCGTTCCGCTTTTAGAGGCAGTTATCGGAATATTGGGAAGCGGGTCAACCCCAGTGGTGGTGGTTACCCATCCGCGTATGTTGCCGCCCTGAACCAGAATTAAATCCACATTTTTTGTGATTTGACCTAAATTTACCACTACGTTCATTGAGGAGGTCTCAACATAAGCGGGATTTGCCGTCAAGTAATTGGCTATTACGGTAATTGTGTCCGGTAAAACACTAAGCAAATATCCGCCGACGCCGTCGGTCGTTGTCTGCAAACCGCCTCCGTAAATTACTATTCCGGACAAAGGATTGTTTAATGCGTTTGTAACTCTGCCTGAGATATATCCGTAAACAGTGGCGCTTGTAAGAAAGAGATTATCGGCCGAGGCGCTAAAACCATTAGAGGTTCCCCCAAAAATTCCGGCAGATGAGAAACAAACGCTGCTGGAAGCATACACAGTCCAGTAACCCGTTGCCACATTAGTAAGCGTAAAATTTCCGCTGCTGTCCGCTATAACAGGAGTTGAAAGGCCGTCATCCGCAAAAACGACCGTTCCCGAAGCAGGAGTGCCGCTGCGAACCGTTTCTATGTCAGAGGAATTATGCGGCTGATAATAAATCGGCAGTCTGACCAGAAAGTCGGTGTTATTATCATTAGAATCATAAGCCCTGCCAAAACCTGAAGCCCCTGCTCCAGGGTTATAGCGTCGCGTGTAACTTTCGTCATTCTGCAATCCAGTATCCTGTTGTATGGGAGTTCCTTCCTTCATTTCCGGACTTTGGCCTCCTGTTTTCCAGCCCACAGCATCCATGCCTGTCATAGTGGCGTACCAGCCGAGTCCCACGCCAGCCGCATCATTGCCGGAATCTGTGTTGATTTTAATGATGTTGGGGTATCCCGCCATCGTAGGGTCATAGACAGCGTCAGCATCGCGCGTGACGCCGACGGCTGTGATGGTATTTGTGTTGGCAAAGAGATAATAATGTTGCGGCTCCAGGGTTAAGGTTAAATAATCAACGTCAATAATGGACGGCGAGGGTTGGTTACGCAGTTGATAAACAAGGCCTATTACCCCTGAATTAAGGCCGGTAGCCATGGTCCATGTCCATGTTGTTGGATTAAACACTTCCACCCATTCCTGATAAAAATCATCCGCGTTTACAGAACTTCCCACGACCTGGCTTATGACTAAGTGGTCCCTTAAAAAAACAGAGCCGATTATGGTGCCTGTTGACATTTTTCTCAGGGTAAAATTCTGACCGAGAGTTTGGTTTGCGCTAATACTTAAAACAGAAGTGCTGGTATTTGCGAAGTAACCTGTTTTTGACGCTCTCAGGGTGTAAGAGCCCGGCTCTATGTAAAAACTATAATCTCCTGATGCGTCTGTTTCGTCGTATCTGGAGGGATTCTCCTGGCAGCGCACTGTGACGCTTGAAAGGTTTATAGACGTTCCTTCTTCTTCCACGTTTCCGGCAAATGTCGCGCTTACATTTGTTCTGTTAGGATTGTCGCGCAGGTTTCTTAATTCCACTTTTTTCCACGTGTTGTTTTCGCGCCAGATTACATACACCAGTATCTCCTTCATGCCGGTGTCAGGCGCATCCCAGTCGTAATAAGAGATATCGCCGGAGGCATTCTCGCTGATTTTTCTTATGTAAACCATTCTTTTGAATTCCATGCCGCCCACGTTCAGGGTTTCTGTTCCGTTGGGATGCGTATCGTAAGTAATTGAGGGAGAGAAATTTGTGTCTTCGGCAGTGGCTGATGTAACAAGTATTCTGTAATAGGACTTGTTTTTCAGGACTTCTATTTTTTCCTGCGCTAAATTATTGGCAAGGGATTTTCCTTTTGCGGCCTGTATGCCCCAGTTGAAATACTTGAAAGAGCCGACTATGCCCAGCAGGCCGATGGAAATTATGGCCGAGACAATCATGAGCTCAACGAGAGTCAGTCCGGACCGCTTCATTTTATAGTCCATAGTGATTGAGTTATTAAGTAATTAAGCAATTAAGTAAATAAAAGACTTAGCGATTGGGTCCGGACTTTTTGTGCAGTCTTTCGCTTATGCTTAATTACTTAATCTCTCAATATCTCAATAACTTAATTACTGCATAATAATAGTCTAACAGGTTTTATTCAAAAATCAATGGGAACTTGGTTACATTTATCCAAATTCATCAACTCTACTTTTTCAGCAAAGCAAGATTTATCTACATCAGCAAAGCAATCCCTGCGTACGCAGGGATGCAACTACATTAGCAGAGCTTCGCTTTGCGGCTTTTCTTAACCTGAACCTTCTCAGGTGCATTTTTTTATACGGCTATTTCTCAATGAAAGCCATAGGCAACTGAGTTTTTCGGGTTAATCTCAACCTGTAGTTTAAGGATACGACCCTACAAAACCTTCTTCCTCAGTCTCCTCGTTTCCAAGAAGCTGCGCGTCCGCCGGTTCCGAATCCGCCTGCGGTTCCTGAGATGTCCGGCCAGGCTCGGTTTCCTGAACCGGAGTTTGCTGGTGAACCGGCTTTTTCTTCCTTTTGACTCTTATTAATTTTTTCTTCTTTTTGGGAGATTTAATCTCCTGCGGCGGCTGTTTTTCCGCGCCGGCGGGCTTTATCTCCTCCTGCCTGGACTGTCTTTTCTTTTCAATCATTTTATCAAAAGATTCTCTCTGTTCATCGTCAAGGTAACTTCTTATCAGTTCAGGAATGCCCTTGGTTATCTGAATAAGTTTGTGCCTGAAGTCATTCATTTTAATGCGCCATTTTTTTTCTTCTTTAGAAGCGTTTTCGTATTCCTGAAAGACATCGTCAAACATGGAGGACTCTTTTTTAATTGCGGATAAAATCCTGTCTTCCTGCTTGGAGCTGAGACGCAGGGCGCCGGAAATGTCGGCCATTATCGCTTCGGGATTCGGTTTTTGTATTTCCGGCCGGTTTTCAGTCTTATGAAGACTTTCAGCAGGTCTTTCCATAAGCTCCTGTCCTCCGCCATACGGCGGGGAGACCTCGCCTGCGGCGGGCCCGCCGCAAACAAGCGGGAACATCAATAAAACGAATGAAGCGAATATTTTTTTCATATATCCTCCGATTATTCTACCAAATCCGATATCGCTATCCGACTGGTGTGCTCGGTCCTGCCCCACTCCAGGGGATTTCTCAAGATGCCGGCCACGAAAACCGGCAGCCTTAAAAAGCCGAGAAAAGGCTGCATAAAATACGCGACAAAAATATCAAAGTCCACCTTTTCAATCAAAAGAGCGGTAGCTGGGTACAGCACCAGGGGAAACAGGAAAAAAAGTTTGACCGTCAGTTCTACTCCCGGCAGAATGTGGTAAACCCAGAGAAACAGATTAAAATAATCCTTGGTGTAATAAATCAGCATGCCGGTAACGGACACAAGCATGAACCTGTACACGTGCGAACACCACAGTGCCGCTTCAAGGCTGCAGAAATCCTGTTCTTTTATGCCTTTTGCAAACAGTCCTGCCAGATGAATGCGCGCCGTATGCAGAGCGCCCTTTGTCCATCTCGCGGTTCTTTTTATGTATTGTCTTATGGCAGTGGGTTCCTCGTCGTAGACTAAGGCGTCTTCGGCCCATGTTATTCTGATTCCTGATTTTACGAGCCGCATCTGCATTTCAAGATCCTCGGTAAGACAGGTCTCGTGCCATGGATGGCTTTTCGCCACTTCCGAAGTAAAACACATGCCTTTTCCGTGCAAAGTGGCTGAAAGCCCCAAAAGATATTTCGGCTTCTGGTAAAACCTGTTTGATATGATGTGTCCGACGGCCAGGATTTTCGCCATCCAGGCGTTGGTATTTTTGGCAAGCTGGTGGCCCTGTATGACCTGTTCTCCTAAATTCAGGCGCTCGTTCATGACTGCCAGAAACTTCGGGTGGGCGAGCGAATCCGCGTCAAAATAACAGACCGCGTCGTAATCTGCCAGGGGCACCGCATTTTCAAGAGCCCATTTCATTGCTCTGCCTTTGCCGGGGATGCCTGATGAATCGTCATAATAGACGACTTTTGCGGACATGGAGCCGGCTATTTCGGCCGTGGCGTCGGAACAATGATCCGCCACCACGTAGATATCATGCAAATCAGACGGATAATCCATTTTCTGCAGGCTTTCTATTGCAAATTTTATGACATTTTCTTCATTGTGGCAGGGTATCAGGATTGCGAATTTACAAAAATTTTTGGACGCCCGAGCGCCTGATTTTTTGAAGAGCCCTCCAAAACTTAAAAGCAGATAGAACAATCCCGTAAGGAAGAAAAACATTTGGAGAGCGTTTGTTATCAATATCAGTGGTGTAGGGGTCGTCCCTCTCCTTGAATTATAAGGACGGGACAGCCCCTGTTCCCTGATGGAACAGGGGCGGATTCATCCGACCCGCATATTTTTCGGGCTCAATGAATTGAGCCCCTACATTTTTGCCTGACATAACGGCGTTCAGTGAGGATTTACCACTGTTTACTGAATTGTTACCAGGGCAAAATTTGGTAATTTTTAGTTTTTTAAAAGAATTTTTAATTAAAACACCTAAAACAGACCAAATTTTGCTTAGGTAAATACTCACTGACGTGCTTCAGTGAGTATTTACGGTGAAAAGAGCAAAGCAACGTTCACGCAGTGAAAATCTATATAATAAAACAAATTAAATCAAAATATTATTGACAACGCAATATTTGGGTGTTAAACTATTATAAGGCAGGCATAGATTGAAGTAAGAGCAAGAAGCAAAGCAAGATTGAGGTTGAGTAGAATACTCTCTTTTCTCAATCTTAACCTTAATCTTAACCTGCAGTTTCTTATGGAAGACAATACTGGTAACGCAGTTGAAAAAAAGAAAAGTTCAAAAATCTGGCTGTATCTGATACCGGTGTATATTCTTATAGCTTATCCTCTGATAAAGTGGTCAATGAAGCTCAGGTCCCCGGACATCAACCTTTCCAAAGAAGATTATTCTGTTTTTTCCTCGTCTGAAGAAGAGCCGCCGGCAAAAAAAACTTTAGAAATAGAGGAGCCTGATCTCCGGGAAACAGATTATTATGTCCGCTATAAGACCGGCGGGGAGGATTCTATTGACGAACGGTCGGAGGAGATAAAGGATAAAGCAGGCAGGGATAGGGCAGATAAGGATAAAGCGGACAAGGAAGATAAAAAATCCCGGGATAAAACCGGAAAGAGCTCTCCGCAATCCCGCGAATCCGGCGGCGCTTCGGAAATGTCGGAAGTCCAGAAAGGCGCCATGCAGTCTACAGGACATACAAAGGGTTATTTGACGAAAATAGCGGCCGCAGCTGCTGCCAAGGGAAACGCAAAAGCCGTGGGATTGCTTTTTAACAATAAATACGTGGTTGAGGGTTTTATGGCAAGGGATTCGGTTAAGTCCGCGCTCAGGGATTCCAAAAGTCTTGAAAATTTCATATCAAATTCTCCGGTTGTCAAAGGTTTTCTTAATAACCCGATGATTCAGTCCGCAATGGCCAGCCCCGGCGTCGTTAACGCCGTGGCCTCAAGCAGTCTTATGAACGCCATATTAACCTCCCCGGCCGTAAGCGAACTTTTGAAAAATCCGGAGACGGCAAGCGCCCTTATAAGTTCAAATCCCCAGCTGATGGGGCTTCTTACAAATCCCAATATCCTCAACGCTCTTACGAGCAATCCCAACACTGCCGGAGTGATGTCGCAGTTAAACCTCGGCGGCAGTCTTCCTGCAAAATAAACCCCGTATTACTATAGTGATTAGTGGCGAGTGAAAACAAGAAGTAATTGAGTGATTGAGTAATTAAGCGATTAAGTTTTTAGAAATTTTTTAAGTAAAACTTGATTACTTAATCACTATTTATTTAATTACTTAATCACTATTTACTTAATTACTTAATCACTGACTGCTATTCAGCGCCGTTATTACATCAATTCGGTTACAAGAGCGGCGAGGTTGCTTCTTTCAGTTTTGTTGAAAGTCAGATGCCCGTAAATTTTCTGGCCTTTGAATCTGTCAACTATGTGTATCAGGCCGTTTGACGCAGCGTCAAGGTAGGGATTGTCTATCTGGTACGGATCGCCGGTCACCACGACCTTTGTTCCTTCCCCGGCCCTGCTGAGTATGGTCTTTATCTCGTGGGGCGTCAGGTTCTGGGCATCGTCCACAATCATGTATTGTTTGGGGAGGGAGCGCCCTCTTATGTGCGTTACGGAAGCGATTTCAATTTTTTCGTTTTGCAGAAGATATTCAAACCTTTGCAGGGCGTCGTCCTGATGCCTTCTGTCCATTATGAATTCCAGATTGTCATAAATGGCTCCCATCCACGTTGAGAGTTTTTCCTCTTTGGTCCCGGGCAGGTACCCTATGTCTTTTCCGACCGGAATTATGGGCCTGCATATTATGAGCCGTCTGTAAACCGATTCGTCAACTGCTTTCTGGAGGCCGCAGGCCAGGGAGATAAGGGTCTTGCCGGTTCCGGCCAGTCCCACGAGGGTGACGAGCTTGACGGAATCGTCAAGCAAAAGTTCTACCGCGCATCTTTGCTCCTTGTTCAGGGGTTTTATCCCCCACGGCGCGATTTCCGGCCCCAGGGCTTTTACCAATGAAGGGTTAGAGGGGTCTACTCTGCCCATCGCTGTTTTTTTATGATCCTCTTTCGCCCTAAGGATTATGAATTCATTCGGAGAAGTTTCATCGGGAATTTTTACGGATTTTTCCTTGTAAAATCTGTCAATCATGTCCGAGGAAATTTCAGCGACGGCCATGCCCGAATACAGTTCGTCAACCTTGACCTTGCCCGATTTGTAATCCTGCGCCGTCAGCCCTATCCCTTCGGCTTTGAGTCTTAAATTTATGTCCTTTGTGACGAGTATGACGTTGTTTTTTTTCTTCTGGTACCAGTAAGCGGTGTTCAGTATCCTATTGTCCATCTCCTGGAGTTTAAATTCCCTGGGAAGAACCTGCACGTGGTCAAGCTCCACTTTAAGCGTTCCCTCGGAGTCAAGTTTTACCCCGTTGTTCAATCTTCCCCTGTTTCTCAACTCGTCAAGCTGTCTTGAAACTATCCTCGCGCTTTTTCCCCTTTCGTCCGCCGCGCTTTTGAACGTGTCAAGTTCTTCTATCACGGACATAGGTATAACTACGGTGTTCTCTTCGAATTTCATGAAAGAAATCGGGTCGTGTATCAAAACATTGGTGTCAAGGATGTATATTTTTTTCATGGTATGTATTTTAGCAATTTTGCCTGTTGCGTTGGCAAAATGATAAAATAATCGCATGAAAATTACGTCGGGTTTAATAACCGCTGCTGTTCTTTTTGCCGGTCAAGAGGCATGGTCCCAGAACGAAAATTCCCGGGAAGTCTTTGTTTCCACCTCGGTTGCAGCCGTCTCTGCCGAAGACGATGAATTTGAAAAAGGGCCGTGGGAGGTGGCGGAGATTGCGGTAAAAGGAAACGTTAATATCAAGCCCAAACTCATATCCAGGACAGGCAAGGCAAGAATAAAAAAGATTTATTATTCCAAGGACATAAATTCGGACATTGAAAGCATTCTCAATCTGGGCAGCGTGGAAAAGGTTTCAGTTGACGTTTCCGGAACGGCTAAACCCGTAAAGAAAAAATTCAGAGAGATAACCGGTTCAAGCGTCGCTGCCCGCGTGACGTACATTATTGAAGAAAAACCCAGAATAAAGAAGATTATTTTGTCAGCCGGAACCAGAAAAAAGATAAAAAAAGGAAAGATAAAATTTGTGGAAAGAAAATTATCCGTCAGAGGCATTAAAGACGAAATGACCCTCAAAGAAAAAGATTTTTTTGACACCTTGAAAATAAAGGAAGATTTGATAAAGTTAACCGATAAATACAGGGAAAAGGGTTTTTTGAACGCCTCGGTCGGCTACGACGTTGAGTTTGACACCGCCGCCAACGCCTGCGTTCTGCGCATAAACGTTGCACAAGGCGTCAAATCAACGGTGGCAGGGGTTGAGTTCATTGAGGCGAAAGCTTTTCCTGTCAAAAAACTCGTAAAGAAAATGAAAAACAGGCCCAAAAAAATTTACATGCCTTCCGAGCTTGAAACGGACGTTGAAAACATAGAAAATTTCTACAAAAACAACGGATACAGCGAGTTTGCGATTCAAAGCTCCAGCGCGGTTTTCAGTCCCGACAGAAGCAAAGTCAACATTAAAATCAATTTATCAGAAGGCCCGAAACATAAGTTCGGCCGGACCGTTTTTTACGGAAACACATTGTATGCTTCCGGAGAGCTTTCTGAATTTCTGGAATACAGGCGGGGCAAAATTTACAGCCAGGAGAGATTTGACGATACCCTGAGGGTTTTGCATGAAAAATACGCGGACAAGGGGCGCATTAGGGCGCAGATTGTCCCGGAAAAAATTTTCAACGAATCCACCGGCGAGCTTGACGTTTCATTCGGCATCACGGAGAACAATCCCGTTTATGTCGCTCACATAGACATAGAAGGGAACAAGGCCACCAAGACTTATGTATTCAGGCGCGAGGTCGTGCAGAAGGAGGGCGAAGTTTTCAGCTCTTCCAAAATACGAAGAAGCCAGGAAAAAATATTCAATCTGGGATTTATAGACGACGTCAGGCCCGTAATCAATCCGACTTCGGACCCGGACAAGGTTGACGTCATTTTTGACGTTGCCGAGGGAAAACCGGGCATGCTCACGGCAGGAGCCGGAATTTCATCCAAGGACGGCCTGGTAGGGACGTTATCGCTGAATCATCTGAATCTGTTCGGGAGAGCGTATAAGACCTCTATTTCATGGCAGTTCGGCAAAAGGGTTCAGGACTATTATCTGAGCTGGAGCGCTCCCTGGATAAAAAACAAGCCCACCAGCTTCGGAATAGACATTTTCAACACGAGAAGGTACAGGCCCTACGGCTCGGAG
Source organism: Elusimicrobiota bacterium (assembly GCA_016209085.1). Lineage (GTDB taxonomy): Bacteria > Elusimicrobiota > Elusimicrobia > Elusimicrobiales > UBA9959 > JACQWV01. Next base: position 3,331 of record JACQWV010000020.1, on the reverse strand, counting down.
CTTTCAGCGTACACCGAGCGGAGATCCGGGGCGAAAATAACGCTCGGCCCGAGATTCCAGGACGACAAGTATCATCTCACCACCTCTTACACCTATGAGAAAAGAAAAATATTTGACGTGAAAGACGTTTATAAAGACGCTCTTACCGAAGGAACGAGCGTAATTTCCTCCGTTTATGTGGAATTTGCGCGCGATACGCGCGATAATATATGGGACCCCACGAGAGGCACAAGGCTTTCGCTGGGTCTGGATTTTGCCGGAGGGCTGTTCCAGGGAGATTTGAATTACTATAAACCCTCTGTGTCTTATTCCTGGAACCAGAAACTTTTTTCAATCGACGATTATCCTTTTGTAGTATCTGTTTTGAACAGATTCGGCTTTGTCGACAGGTTCGGCTCCACTGGAAGCGTGCCGGTATTTGAAAAATACTTCCTCGGAGGAGGGGAGACCATAAGAGGCTACAACAATAACGGCCAGATAGGACCGGCCGAGGGAGGGAAAATTTACGACGTAGTCAACATTGAATTCAAATTCCCTCTCGCGCGGGAAAGAAAAAGAACCATAGTTCAATGGGCGTTTTTCCTGGATTTCGGCAATTCGTGGACGAAATTCCGGGACGTAAGATATGAATTCGGGACAGGAGCGGATAAATTGAAAGCCGGGGCCGGATTCGGCATAAGATTTACCACGCCGGCTTTCCCGATAAGGCTTGACTGGGGCTATGGATTCAATCACAGACTCGGAGAAGAGAAATCGGACATTTACTTCACCCTCGGAAACGTGTTTTAATATTTAAGAGAATAAGGAACGCGCAGAAGGAACCATCAAGTAAAAAGGTTAAGAGGCAAATCATGAACAATATAAGCAAGGGTAAAAGCCCTTTTTACCCGGGCCAGCCAGTTCCTGTGGATTTTTTTATAGGAAGACTAAATGAGATTCAAAAAATTACAAGAGCGGCAACGCAAGTTGAGTTAGGTAAACCCCAGGCGGTTTTTCTCACCGGAGAATATGGCATTGGCAAAAGTTCTCTTGCGGGATTTATGCGGTATTATTCTGAAAAAAACAACCATTTGATAGGCATACATATTCTTCTTGGCGGAGCAGATACGATAGATGAATTAGCGACTAAAACCGTTGAGGCAGTAATTAACTCACAAGTTTATCAAACCACTATCGCGGAAAAAATACGAAATGCTTTATCAAAATATATCGGCGGACCAGAACTTTTCGGATTTAAAATTAATTTTGAGGCATTAAAAGCCGATGCCCCGAATCTTTCGCATGGATATTTGCCTTTCTTGCGCAATTTATTTAATCGTCTTAAAGAAGACGGCATTAAAGGCGTTATGCTGATATTGGATGAAATTAATGGAATTGCAGGGAATCCGCAATTCGCGCATTTTATAAAAGCATTAGTAGACGAAAATGCTCTTAATAAAGAATCTTTACCTTTGATGTTGATGCTATGCGGCGTTGAAGAACGAAGAAGGGAAATGATTAGACATCATCAACCCATAGAAAGGATTTTTGATATAGTTGAGATTAAGCCAATGGATAACAATGAGATGAAGGATTTTTTTAATAAATCTTTTGATTCTGCATCAATGAAAGTTCAGGATGCCGCCATGGATCTGCTGTGCCATTATTCTGCAGGTTTTCCAAAAATTATGCATATAATAGGCGATAATGTTTTTTGGTTAGATAAAGACGGATTTGTCAATGAAGACGATGCATTTAATGGAATTCTTATTGCGGCTGAAGAAATTGGACGAAAATTTGTTGACCAGCAGATTTATAGCGCATTGCGAAGTCAAGACTATTTAACTATTTTGAAGAAATTAGGGAAAGCGCAATTTGATTTGTCTTTTAATGTAAAAGATATGGAGCAGGGGCTTTCTGCCGCGGAAAAGAACAAATTCAATAATTTTTTGCAAAAGATGAAAAGATTAAATGTATTAAAATCAGGAGAGATTCGGGGACAGTATATCTTTAATAACCGATTAGTTCGTCTTTATGTATTTCTAAATTCTGTGGAAGCAAAGAAATAGGACAAGTTTAATATGGCTAAAAACATATCCGTATTTTTTGTTTTTTTAATGTTTTCTTTTTTTGCCGCGAATGCGCCTGCGATTGAACTTGCCCTTGAAGAAAACCGCGGGGAAAGCGGCACTATCGGATACGTTGACATAGAAAGGGTTTTCAGGGAATATTCCGGCACGACCGAGGCCAGGGAAAATTTCCTAAAAGACGTAAAAAAGAAGGAAGACGGACTGAATTTGAAAAAATCGGAAATTTTCTCCTTAAAAGCGGAGATAGCCAGGTTGAAACAGGAAAAGGAATTCGCCTTAAAACTTCCGATTCTTCTTAAACAGCAGGAAGAACTCTTAGAGGCCGCAAAAGCTCTTGAGGATGCCGAAAGGCAGATGCAGACGGCAAAGGCCAATGAGAAAGAGGCGAAAGCCCTTGGAAACGGCGTAACAATTTCTTCTGCAACGGCTGATATCGTTATATCTTCGGCCGCGCTCTACGCAGACGCAACTGTTATCCCGCCTCAGGAAACCGAAACGTCTACGCATGCCGCGGCGCCGGATGGCGCCGTCAAACAGGTTTTAAACATGCCGGGCATTGAGAACGTTCCGCTTGATCTTTTTAAATTTTCAATATCTACATCCGCAGCCGACATTGAACTCTCTATTTTTAAAAAAGAAGAAGACGTCAGAATCAAACAGGAGCAGCTGGCGGTTTTGCAGAGACAGGCCGAACTTGAACTCCTGTCTACGGAGAGCCGCAAAACCGAAAAAATACTCGGCAGAATTTACATTACTCTCAAGGAGCTCGCTGTCAAGGAGAGCATAAGCGTGATAGTAGACAAACGTTCCATTTTATTCGGTCACTCAGCCGTTGACTTGACGGACAAACTCCTGAAAAAGCTTGAAGAAGAACAATAACGGCAGAGGATAGAGAATAGAGGCGAGGGGTTAGGGAACAGCGAAGATTGAAATGAATAAGCTAACTGCGGCGCAAATTGCCGAGATTACGGGCGGAGAGCTTGAAGGCGACCCGCAGGTAATTATTCGCGGCGCGAATTCAATTGAAAAAGCCTCAGGAAACGAGATTGCTTTCCTGGAAAAACCGCAGGATTCGGAAATTCTGAAAAAATCAGGCGCCGGGTGTGCGCTTGTGCCTGTAGGTTTAAAAGGCAAAATAAAGGATTTTAAAGGAACCCGCATATACGTTGACAATCCGAAATGGGCTTTTGTTCTTGCGCTCAGGAAGATGGAATCTGAAACAAAGGCTTCCAATCCGCCGGCCGGCGGAACCGGCATACATC
>JACQWV010000019.1 GCA_016209085.1 Elusimicrobiota bacterium | reverse complement strand
GAGGAAGCGCTTGCCGGACTTGAAAAAGACATTGAGAAACTCTCAGCAAGATACAAATAGTTAAAAGTAATTGAAAATTATGAAATTTAAAGTATCGGAAGAATTGAAGCCGTATTTATTCATACTACCTCTTGCTGCCTTAATTTTTATATTCGTGTTTTCGCCGATAATCGGAACTTTCTGGACCAGTTTTTCAAGAGACATAATTTTTCTGAAAAGAAAGTTTATCCTGTTTGAGAATTATAGGGAACTTTTGGCAGACGCCGGCTTCTGGCAGTCCCTGCGCTTCACAATTCTGTTTATATGCGTTTCAGTGCCTCTTGAACTGATGCTCGGCGTGCTTTTTGCCGTTCTTCTAAATCAGAACATCCCGATGAGAGGACTTTTGAGAGCCTCTGTCTTGATACCCTGGGCAATACCTTCGGTAATAAGCGGACGCATCTGGGAATTGATTTACAACTACAATTACGGACTTGCAAATTGCGTGATAACCGGATTAGGGTTTTCTGACGCGCCAATAAATTTTCTTGGCACAAATCTGGCCGCGTTTGCGGCAATAGTTCTGGCCGACGTCTGGAAGACGGTTCCGTTTGTGGCGATAATAGTTCTTGCAGGATTGCAGGCAATACCGCAGGATTTGTATTCTCAGGCAAAGATTGATAGGGCGAATTTTATTCAGGCTTTTTTCAAGATTACGGTTCCTCTGCTTAAGCCGGTTTTGGTCGTCTCCTTATTGTTCAGGACAATAGATTCTTTGAGGGTTTTTGACGTGATATATGTCTTGACAGGCGGAGGGCCCGGCGGAGCGACCACTTCGCTTTCGCTCTACGCGTATAAATATTTTCTCGGAGGAGATTTCGGATACGGCAGCGCTGTTTCAATAGCGCTTTTTATCGTTTCCCTAAGTCTGTCTGTTTTTTACGTGAAATGCAGCAAATTCGCAGAGTCGTTATGACTGAAGAAAAAATTCAATCTGTTCTGACTATTGTGTTTTCAGTCTTTGTGCTTCTTTTTTCACTCGTTCCCTTTGCGTACATGTTTCTGACAAGCCTAAATTTTAATCCTGATTTTCTTTCAACCGGCTTAAGTCTTACCGCATCAAATTATAAATCAATACTTGGAGTTAAATCGCTTCACTTCCTTGATTATCTGAAAAACAGTCTGATAGTATCGGCAATTTCAGCCTTTGTAACGGTTGTGATAGCCGCTCTTGCTGCATACGCGATAACAAGGCTTGAGATGAAGGGCAAGACTTTTATCCTGCTTTTTATACTTGCCATATCCATGTTTCCACAGATTAGTCTGATAGGATACCTCTTTGAGATAATGGCAAAAATCGGGATAATTAATACTTATACAGCTCTTGTTTTTCCATATATTGCGTGGATACTTCCCCTGTCCTTGTGGATACTGGTAAGTTATTTCGCCCAGATACCAAAGGAGCTTGACAAAGCAGCCGTGATTGACGGATGTTCAAAACTGCAAATCCTTTTCAAGGTGATATTTCCGGTAGCCCTGCCGGGACTTTTTTCAACCCTTCTGTTATCTTTTATTTTCGCTTTTAACGAATTCATTTTTGCCCTGATTTTAACCATTGACCACAATGCCAGAACAATACCGGTCGGCATAGCCCTGTTTGAAGGGCTTCACGGCGAAATACCGTGGGGAAACATCATGGCGGCCTCTGCAATAACCATAATACCCGTGGTTGTGCTGACTCTGATTTTCCAGAGACACATAATTCAAGGGCTGACCAGAGGCGCGGTAAAAGGATAACCATGAAAATAAAACTTGAAAACATCCAGAAAAAATTTTCTTCTATCAAGAGAGGCGAGGTTTTGGTTTTGCAAGACATAAGTCTTGAAATCAATGACCGCGAATTTTTCGTTTTATTAGGGCCAAGCGGCTGCGGAAAGTCCACCCTGCTCAATCTGATAGCGGGACTGGAAAAGCCGACCTCCGGGAAAATAACTTTTGGAGAAAAACTCGTAGCTTTTCCGGGTAAAAAAGTATTCGTTCCGCCCAAAGCCAGAAACGTGGCAATGGTTTTTCAGAGTTACGCCCTATATCCGCATCTCACGGTTTTTGAGAACATAGCGTTCCCGCTGAGAATAGCCAAAGAAAGCGAAAATTTTATAAAAAATGCGGTACTCAAAAGCGCTGAAATGCTCAAAATTACGAAACATTTAAGTTCAAAGCCTGCTGAATTGTCCGGCGGAGAAAGACAGAGGGTCGCGATAGCGCGGGCGATAGTCAGAAAACCAAGCGTTCTTTTGTTTGACGAGCCTTTGAGCAATCTGGACGCTCAGCTTCGCTCCTCCACCCGCGTAGAGCTTAAAAAACTGCAGAGAGAAATAGGAGTTACCACGGTTTATGTAACCCATGACCAGATTGAGGCAATGACCCTCGGAGACAGGGTGGCGGTGATTAAAGACGGGTATCTCCAGCAGGTCGGCTCTCCCATGGAGCTTTATGAAAAACCGGCGAACACTTTTGTAGCCGGCTTCATAGGTTTTCCTCCGATGAATTTAATCAGCGGCAGGGTTGAAAAAGGCCATGGAAATTTTTATTTTGTTTCCGGGGACAAAAAGATAGGTTTGAGGCCGGGTTCAGACGTTGCTCCGGGAGCGTGCATTCTGGGAATAAGACCGTTTGAGATTGAAATAAACGCGCAGACAGATTCTTTCAAAGCCAGAGTGATTTCAACTGAACTGCTCGGAAAAGACGCATTGTTTTATGCGTCCTGCGGGGATTTTGACGTGTGCGTGCTGACCAGCGTAGTCAGACCCGGAGAAGGCGATGAACTGAATATCAGGTTCAATCCGGACAAGATTCATTTGTTTCCCGGATAAAGGGGATGTGTCCCCTTTTTTTCCTTTTTTACAAACGGATAAAAGTCTCTTTGCCGGATTCAAGATAGAGACAAATAAGAAGATAATCTCTCAGGTGCCTGGTTAAAAGGAAATTTTCTCTTACGTGCTCCCTCCCGTTTTCGCCCAGTCTTCTGGCATATTCCGGCTCGTGCACGAGTCTTTTCATCCAGTAGGCTGTTCCGTCTATTGAGCGCACGAGTATTCCTGAATATTTGTGCGTTATCTGAAGAGGTATTCCTCCGACAGCTCCTGCTATGACAGGCTTTCCCTTCCAAAGCGCTTCTGAAACCGTAAGCCCGAATCCTTCTTTAAGGGATTTCTGCAGTATCACGCTTGATGCTCTCTGTATAGCGTTTATTTCAATGTTGCTCGTGGGCGGCAGGCATAGAATGATTATATCAGGATTTCCGTCGGCCATCTGCCTGACTTCCGCAAGCACAGCGGCGCCTTCAGGGTCATCGTCGGCGGGGCCTCCCACAAGAAGAAGCCTTGCCGTAACGTAATGCTGTATTTTTTTGAATGCCTCTAGTACGCCGACCGGATCTTTTAATCTGTCAAAACGGGAGACCTGCGTAATCAGGGGCTTGTCAGTCGGGATTTGGAGCCTCGCCATTATTTTTTTTACTTCCTCGTCCGAAAGCTCCTTGTTTTTGTCGCTCAGGGGGTCTATTGAAGGAGGCACCAGCATCTGGGGAATAGGGATTTTCTGGGAAAAATTCGGAGCGGAAATTATCATTGCGTCGTGTTTGAGGACGTATTGTTTAAGGAAATCCCAGACTTCCTCCGCCGGGTGCGAAATGTCAATGTGGCATCGCCATATCCATTTATTTTTTGAAGAATTTCTTTTTTCTATGAGAGCGGCAGGCTGGGGATCGTGTATGAACAGCATGTCGTAGTCAAGACTCATGCCTTCCATGTTCATTTTTAGGGTGTCTTTGTAAACCTGATAGTCTTTCGGGGTCAGATCCTGTTCGTGTCCGTGAAGGGCGTTGTGAAATTTTTTTGTCACCGCGTAAAAATCGTCTCCGCCTTTTATAAGCTCCCATTTCGGTTTGAGTCCCAGTTCCGTCATCATGGGAATCATGCGGTTGAGTATTTCGGCGACTCCACCGCCAACGGCGGTTGAATTGACGTGCAAAACGGTCTTTCCTTTTAGCCTGTCCGCTATCAGTTGGATTTCGTCTATTGCGTTTGAGCCGGCTATTTTCCTGTATTCTTCAAGCATTTTTCATTTCCTGTATTCTCTGCTCCAGAATTCTTATGATTCTTCTGCGCAGGCCTTCAAGAGTGTAGGAATATGGGTCCAGTCTGGATATCGCTTTTTGTATTTCCGCGTCATTGAACTGTTTCAAAAACCAATTTGAAAAATCGTCAACGCCGTAGGGCGGCCTCAATCTTGCCTCAAAGACGTGCAGATAAAGAGTGGAAACGCTTACATTTCTGAGGCATTCAATGAATTCCGCGTAATCGCGGGCCTGATGGCTTGTGGGTATGGAAAATCTTATTGAGCGGAGAAAATGAAATTCCTTGCCTGACGAAACGGCGCGCATGGGTTCGGAAACCTGTTTGAGATGGCGTTCAAGGATTTCAACGAATGCCCGTTTGATTGCTTCAAGAGAATTGAACCGCACTATCTCCACCGAAGCCAGTTCCTCTCCCAGCTTTTCTTCCTGAAGAATGTTGTTTACCCAGTAAGCGAAATCATTGGCGGGCTCCGGCACGAGGAAATGAAACTGTTTCAGAAACCTATGGGTGTGGTGGTAAATTATACTGTCGTCGGACTCTCTTATTCCTTCAAGCAGTTCCATGATGTTTCCGGCTTTTCTTCCGGTTGCCTGAACGAGAGTCAGCCTTGTGCGGAATTTAAACGGCTCTGACGCTTTCAGTTTCATATTTTTTCCGCGGATTGGACTGCTTTAATGACTTCAAGAACTTCTCGCTGGCTTTTCAGATAAAATTGCGCGTGAGAGTTTTTTTTGCGTTTTACCCTGATTCCCATGCCTCCGCGTTTTAAGACTTTGAACATGTCCTCGTCGGTATCGTCGTCTCCGATGGCAATGGGATAAACATTTTTGAAATGGTCAATCAGATACTGCAGAGCGGTTCCTTTGTTGCATGAAGTCCGCGGCAGGAGTTCCATTACCTTGTGTCCTTTTTTCCACAAAATCGGCAAAGCGGAAAATTCTTTTTTTATGCGTAAAATCCTGCTTTTAAACTCATTTTTATATTCCGGCTTAAGACATCTGTAGTGCAATGCCATGGAAAAACCTTTGTTTTCAATTATAATCCCGCTCATTCCGCCGAAAACAGTTTTGAGATATTTGTAGTTTTTAAAAAGCAGTTTTTTATTGTTTTCCACTTCTCTGCATAAAAAATTGATTCCCTGCCCTTTTATTTCTATGCCGTGGTTCCCGCCGTAATACGCGAAGTCAAGATTTATCAGAGATTTCAGTGAAGCAATCGGACGGCCGCTGATTATAGCGACATAAACGTTTTCTAAACGTTTGAGTTTCAGGAGAGCCGTTCTGAATTGCGGGCTCATTCTCGCGTGATGGGGTTTGCGGACTATTGGGGAAAGAGTTCCGTCAAAATCCAGAACGAGAAGAATTTTTTTGTGTTTAATGAGCCGTTTATGCAGGAAGTCCCTGCTGAAAAGATACTCCATCGCTAAACCTTTGAAACATGGAAGTTGTCAATTCTTATTTTTGTCAATTCTTCTATAAGCGTAGCCGCCCATTTGTAGATGTTGTTGTCCCTTAAGGTTTGTCTCATCCTTTTCATTCTTTCCCGGACTTCTTCTGCGGGCATATTGAGGCCGTAATATATCGCGTCCGCCATCTGCTCCACATCGTAGGGATTCACTATCAGGGCGTCTCTCAGTTCCCTTGAAGCTCCTGTGAACCTGCTCAGAATGAGCACGCCGCTTTCGTCTTCTCTTGAAGCCGCGAATTCCTTTGCCACCAGATTCATTCCGTCGTGAAGCGAAGTGACCATGCATAGTTTTGCGGCTTTGTAATACGGAGTTATTTCATCGTGTCTGTGCAGTTTTTCAAGAAAAACAATGGGTTTCCAGTCTTTTCTCTTGAATTTCCGGTTTATTCTCTCAACCTCGGAATGAAGGCCGGAAATGAATTGATGATAAGAAGGAATGTGAGTCCTTGAAGGGGCGCCTATTTGTATAAAAGTGAATTTCCCGAAATATTCAGGATGCTTTTCAAGGAACCTTTCTATAGCCTTAAATTTTTCAAACATGCCTTTCGTGTAGTCTATTCTTTCAACTCCCACTCCTATAAATTCGGCTTTCAACCCGAAACTTTTGAGTAGCGAGGACGCGTCGGCGGCCGGGTATGATGCCGCAGTTTCTTCAGCCGCAGGTTGTGTGAAAGGCACGCTTATGGGGAAGGGTTTGACCAGCGTTTGGTGTCCTTCTCTGTGTATTGCGAAATGCTCCCAGTCTATTCTGGATTCCATGGCCCTGTCAATCGTGTCCATGAAATTGTTGCAGTAAAACTGCGTCTGGAATCCTATTATGTCGGCTCCCAGTATGTCGTGAAGCAGGTCTTTCTGCCAGGGACAGATTCCGAAAGTTTCCGGATTAGGCCACGGTATGTGCCAGAACAAGGCAAGTCTTGCGTCAGGTCTCCTCTTTTTAATCATTGCCGGCAGAAGAGCAAAATGATAGTCCTGGACAAGGATGTAGGGCTCCGGTATTTCTTCTATCTCGTTCAGCGCAATCTGCGCGAATTTTTTATTCACGTTATGGTAATGCAGCCAGTCTTCTTTCCTGAAAACCGGGCGGATGTGGGCTATGTGGCACAAGGGCCATATCCCTTCATTGGAAAATCCGTAATAGTAGCCGTTTTCCTCTTCCTCGGACAACCGGATTCTCCTGAGCATGTACGCCGGACTTTCCGGAGGCACTTTGACGCGGTCATTTTCGTCAACTACCTCAAAATCCGCGTCGCTGCTTCCGTGAGCTATCCATGTGCCGGAGCTTATGCGCATTATGGGGTCAAGAGCCGTTACAAGACCGCCTGCAGGGACTATGGTTTTTATTTCCTTGTTTTCATAGGTGTGCATGTAAGGCTCTCTGTTGGAAATTATAAAAAGGGGTTTGTCGTTTAATTTTATTTTTATGAACTCTTTCAGGCGTTGGGAAGTCCATGTTGATTCGGCCTGTTGTCTGAGCCTTGCTTCTTCCTCCGCGGCGGCTTTGGCGGTATGAAAATGTTCCGCAAGAGTGGCGGCCTCTTTTTGCAGAGGAGCGAAAATGTCGCCTTTCAGTGGCGGCGTGAGGCTGAAAAACTCGCTTGACCTTATTTTTTTCATCCAGTCGGTCATTTCGCTGATGGGGCTTACTATGCTCCATCTTATAATCACAAGAGTGATTATTGAAATCAGAACTATCTGAATTATGACGCGGAGAAGCGTCCTGCGCCACATGTGATAAAGCCTGGCGTCAATGTCGCGTGCGTCGCTGTAAAGCACGAGGGCGTTTTTTGCGCCCTTGGCTTTCATCGGCACGGCGTAAACGTACATCCTCCTGCCGGTAGAATCGTCAAAGTGTCCCATGCCCGCGTCGCTTTCAATGATTTTTTTTATTATCTTCTCAGGAACAGGGAGGTTGGAAATGTTGGAAGAAATGGAAATGATAGACGCGTCATCGGCGTATATTGCCACGCCCGATAGCTTCTCCCTGTTGCTGAATTTTTCCGCTATTTTATGTATTTTTTGTATGTTGCCCTGTTCAAGAAGGGGCTCAAGGCTTTCCTGTATGCTTTGGGCAAGCAGATGATTGCGGTTTTTGATTTCGTCCGCAAGATTTTTTTCCTCCTGCTTTACTTGAAAAAAAGTAAAAGAAAACGCCACTGCCGCGAGCGTAACTATAAGCGCTGTTATCAGTTTAAAACTTATTTTCATAAATAATCTCCCCTCTATAAAATAATATTTTACCTTATTATGAAGGGGCGAAGAAAAGGTAACTGGAAAAGGTAACTGTTACCTTTTGAGGCGACAGATTTTTTTAAAACGGGTAGCCGATTTTTATTATCGCGTTGGCGCCTTCGGAGCCGAAGGCAATGTCGGCTGTCCCGACAACCTGCGGACGCAGAACGATTCTGAACGCGACGCCGGGGCCGAATTTAAGGTCGGATGCTTTGAATTCTGAAAGTTTCGGAAAGACCGTGCCGACGTCAAGAAACGGAGCCAATTCAAATTCGCTGACAAGGAATTTTAAAAAAGACGCGCGCGATACCCTTATCCTTTCTTCAATGTTGAAAACGAATTTTCCCCTGTCCGTGAATCTTCCGTCGCCCGCCATTCTCAAGCCCGTGCTTTCGCCCAACTGAATCCGGCCGTAAAAGGGCAGGTCGCCCCCCTCCTGCCACTGAACGAGGCATCTGGCTGCGGTTACGAATTTTCCCCGGTTCCCGTAATTGTAATAATGCTTCAGCTCGGCCGAGTAAGTTCGGTAATCGTAATCGCTTCCGAAGAATCTGTTTGAAAAACCTATTGAAAAACTTGCGTTGGTTCCGGTTGTCGGAAGGAAAGGGTGGTCAGTGTCGTCGTAAAGCAGAGCCAGCCTGTGCGTTACGAAATCTTTTCCGGCGGATGCGGCGGCAAATTCCTGCGCGAACTTGTTTGTCTGATTTTCTTCAAGAGGTCCTCTGGAAATTTTTTTCGCGTAATATGAATGCGTAAAGTCAAAGAAAAAATTCCCGAACAGGGGCAGGTCAACCGTGAATTCCTCTCCAGTCATGTGAAGCGCATAGTTTGTTTTGTCGTCTTCTATAGAGTCAATTCCGAAACCGTAAAAAGAAGGTTTGCCCGTAACCCAGCGTTTTGTTTCTGCGCTTATGCGGAGGTTTTTTCTGAAAAGCTGCGGGGTGTAGTAATAAAAGATGAATTCCCTTTCAACTTCCTGTGAATAAGCGCCTCTGAAGACGAAAATGCTTTTGTTGTCCGGAAAAACGTAGTGCCTGTGCGTTATTGTGGTTTTAAGGTATTTATTGTAATTGACTGACGGCGCCATTACCGAGGTGACGGTATTTTTTTGTTTGTCTTTTATCGCCCATAGAGGCATTATTCCGAAATTCGGCCCCAGGTCTCTGCTTGAATCCAGGACAGGCAGAAGAACCAGCGGCCCTTTTGAGAGCGGGATGGTTATACAGCCGAATATCTTTCCCATGACGCCTTCCTGGTAATTCGTGGCCGGCTCAGAGAGAGGCTCCGTTAATTTCTCTTTTGTCTTGGGAATCTGCGAGAACAGGGAACCGGAGAAACACGCGCATGAAACGATTGATAAAAATATTCCGGAGATTATGCGTGGCATTGCGAAACTCAGTAATAGAATTCAAAACTTTTTACGATAGGCATTCTTCTGCCTGAACCAAAGGCTTTTTTCGTCACCTTCAGGGACGGAGGGAGCTGTTTTCTTTTGTATTCGTTTGATTCCATTCTTTTTATGACTTCAAAAACGAGTTTTTTATCCAGCCCCGTTTTTATTATCTGTGACAGGGTTTTTCCCTCTTCCACATAAAGCCGGATTATTTTATCAAGAACCCGATAAGGAGGAAGGTCGTCCTGGTCCTTCTGTCCGGGTTTGAGTTCAGCTGTCGGGACCCTTTTGATTATAGAAAGCGGAATCAACCGGTTTTTTTTGTTTATAAAATCAGCCAATTCATAGACACTGGTTTTGACAAGGTCTCCTATCGGAGCGAGGGCTCCGGCAGTGTCGCCGTAAAGAGTGCAGTAACCCGTGGCGATTTCGGATTTGTTCCCGGTTGCAAGGACAAGCCGGTTGTTTTTATTGGCCAGGGCCATTAAAATGCTGCCTCGGATTCTTGCCTGAATGTTCTGCATTGTCAGGTCTATTCTCCTTGATTCTACCGGTTTAAACAGCTTGTCAAGATATTTCCCGTATATTTCATGAATCGGTATTATCAGGGGTTTCACGCCGGCCCTTTCGCAGAGTTCAAACGCGTCTTTTACGCTCTGTTTCAGGGTGTATGCTGAAGGCATCAAGACGCCGGAGACGTTGCCGCTTCCCAGAGCCTTGCAGGCCAGGCAGAAAACCACAGATGAATCTATGCCGCCGCTTATTCCGATTACGGCTTCTGAAAATCCTTGCTTTGTAAAATAGTCTTTTATCCCAAGCGCCAGCGCCTCGTGAATCTCTTCAATCAGGGGAGTTTTTGGGGAGCGCATGGAAGCGGGCGGGCTTGAAACGTCCGCGATAACCATATCCTCTGCAAAAGAGCGGGCTTTGACTGTGAGTCTGCCTTTTGAGTCAAAACAGACGCTGTTGCCGTCAAAAATCAATTCTCCGTTGCCTCCGACTTGGTTGCAGTATATAACGGGGGCTCTGAGTTCCTTTGACATTTCCGCAAGAATTTTTATTCTCGTTTTGTGTTTTCCAGCGTAAAAAGGGGACGATGATATGTTGATGAGCAGGTCCAAGCCGTGTTTTTTGAATTCCCTGATGGGATTATTTTTGTAGAGGAGCCGTCTCTCCAGCATTTCAGTGCCGGCCCAGATGTCCTCGCATATCGTAAGACCTATTTTTCTTCCTTTGAATCTGACCGGCAGATTCTGCCAGTAAGGCTCAAAATAGCGCAGTTCGTCAAACACGTCGTAAGTCGGGAGCAGGGATTTGCGTCTTTTTGCGATTATTTTGCGGTTATGTATCAGCGCCAGGGAATTGAAAAGGGGCTTGCCTTTTGAAAACGGGTTCGGCTCAGCGTAGCCCACGACGCATGCGGTTTCCCCGACAAAGGAAACGGCTCTTGCAAGAGCGTCAAGATTTGCTCTGACAAATGCGGGGTTCGTGACCATATCCAGCGGAGGGTAGCCGGGTAAAGTCATTTCAGGGAAGACAGCGATGTCAGCCTGCAGATGCCGGGCTTTTTCATAGAACAATTTGACTTTGGACAGGTTTCCCCGTATGTCTCCGGGTTTTGTGTTAATCTGCGATAGGGCTATTTTCATAATACAAAAAAGTCGGTTTTTTTCTCTTGCTTGTGACTTGCCACCGCCTCTGGCGGGGCTCCGCAGAATGCGGTAGTGACCTGTGACTTGCAACTTTTTATTATAGAAAATAGCGAGAAGTGTTGAAAGCCTTGGCTGTTATATGATATTATCTTTACTTAGTAGAATATATTTGTTCCGCAAGGGTTTGTCGTAAATCCTCACTGAACACCGTTATGTCAGGCAAAAATGTAGGGGCTCAATTCATTGAGCCCGAAAAATATGCGGGTCGGATGAATCCGACCCCTACACCAACGGCGTTGACTGAATACTTACGGTTTGTCTTTGCAGTCCGGCTGTGCAACCCGGCAGTTATAAATATTTGGATTTAAAAATTAAAGTATCAGCGCAATTTAAAAGTGGAGGTTAAATGTTAAACGTGTCTATGAAAACTATGCTTGAAGCAGGCGTCCATTTCGGACATCAGACTTACAGATGGAATCCCAAAATGGCCCGTTACATTTTCGGAGAAAGGAACGGCATACACATTCTTGACCTGCAAAAGACGGTCAAGGAACTGAAAAGAGCTTATGCTTATGTAAAAGAAAGCGCAAAGCAGGGAAAAACTTTTATATTTGTCGGCACCAAAAAGCAGGCAAAGGACATAATCAAGGAAGAGGCCCAGAGAGCGCAGGTATCGTGCGTGCATGAAAAATGGCTGGGAGGAACTCTTACAAACTTTGAAACTCTCAGGGGCTCTGTAAGGCGTCTTGAAGAACTGGAGAAACTTGAGTCCGACGGCCTTTTTAAAGTGATGTCCAAAAAAGAAGTCTCCAGGCTTACAAAAGAAAAAAACAGGCTTTTGAAGCTTCTTTCAGGAGTAAGGCACATGAACAGGCTTCCGGATGTCATGTTCGTAATAGATCCCCTTGAAGAAATGGGAGCCGTAAAAGAAGCGCGCAAGTTAGGCATACCGATTGTGGGTGTCTGCGATACCAACTGCGACCCTGACTTGCTTGACTGGCCGATTCCCGGAAACGACGACGCCGCAAGGTCAATAAAATTTTTCTGCGCGACCATAACCGACGCCCTGATAGAGGGAGTCAAAGAGACGCAATCTTCTTTGCAGGAACCGCAGCCGGCGCCTTCCATGCCCTTGCCTGAGGGAGCTTCCGACGCTCAAACTCCGCAAGCCCTCCCCGGGGACCAGGAGAAGTCCGCCGCTACAGCGAGGGCGGACAAGCCTGCTGAGACGGAAGAAAACGATTCCCGTGAAGAAACGGGTGAAAAGTCCGGCTCGCAGGATTCGGCCGAATTTGAACTTAAAGACACTGTAAGGGAGACGGGGAAATAAACAGAAGTAACCAGTAACAGCATAGAGGATATGGAAATTATGACTGCGATTACAAGCGAACAGGTGATGAAATTAAGAAATCAGACAGGGGCGGGAATAATGGACTGCAAAAACGCCCTGAGAGAATCTCAGGGCGATGTTGAAAAAGCGGTGGAATTCCTGCGGAAAAAGGGGCTCAGCGGTCTTGCCAAAAGAGCCGGCAGGGAGATGAAAGAGGGGCTTGTCGTCATAAAAATTTCAGACGACTGCGCAAAAGCAGCCATGCTTGAAATAAACTGCGAGACCGATTTCGTGGCAAGGAATCCTGAATTTAAGAAAATAGCCGGGGAAATAACCGGCGCCATGTTTGACGGTTTTTTGGCAGGCAATCCTGCCGAGAACCAGGAAGCAGGCGCCAGGGTGCAGGCATTTGCCGTGAAAACAGGCGAGAACATGAAGATACGGAGAGGCGTCGTATATTCTGTTTCAAAGCCCGGTGAAAGCATAAATTTATACCTTCATACTGATTCAAAAAAAGGCGCTCTTGTTCACCTCTCCGCCACTACTGCATCGGCGGACAAGTCCGCGGAAAACGCGGCCGCAGAAGCAGCCGATGAATTAAAAATCCTGGCAAGAGAAATAGCCATGCAGTGCGTGGCAATGAATCCCAGGTATATAAAGCGCGCGGACGTGCCGGCTGAATTAATAGAGAAAGAGAAAGAGATATACAAGGCGAGTCCGCAGGCGCAGGGAAAAGGCGGAATTGCCCTTGAAAAAATGCTTGAAGGCAGGCTCAATAAATTTTACCAGGAAAATTGCCTGCTTGAACAGGCATCCATCAGGGACGGCAAAATCAACGTGGAGCAGTTTATAAAAAATTCGGAGCAGAAAACTGGCGGTAAAATAGAAGTCAGGCGTTTCTCGTGCTACATCGTAGGAATGGAATAGACAGCAGTAACCAAGTAACCAGTAACAGCAACGGCAACTGCAAACTGCAGTAACCACAGAAATGTATAAAAGAGTGTTATTGAAACTTTCCGGCGAGGCCTTGTCAAATAAAGGCGACAACCGTCCCATAAGCCCGGCTGCTCTTACCTATATTTCCTTAGAGATAGCGGCGGCTGTCAGAAAAGACCTTCATTTAGGCATAGTCATAGGAGGAGGCAATATCTGGCGGGGAGCAAGAGACGGCGACGGAATGATTGACAGGGTCACCTCCGACAACATGGGGATGCTCGCCACCATAATAAACGCCATGGCCCTTCAGTCCGCTCTTGAACACACAGGCGTACATACGCGCGTCCAGACCGCCATTGAAATATCAAGGCTTGCCGAGCCTTTTATAAGGAGAAGAGCGATAAGACATCTTGAAAAGGGAAGAGTCGTGATTTTTGCCGGAGGCACGGGCAATCCTTATTTTACGACCGACACCACTGCAGCCCTGAGAGCCGCTGAAATAGGAGCGGACGTGATATTTAAAGCCACGCACGTTGACGGCGTGTATACCAGCGATCCCAAAATAGACAAGAAAGCCCGGCTTATCAAGAACATAACTTACATGGATGCCATTAAAAAACGCCTGCATTTCATGGATGCGAGCGCTCTCACCTTGTGCATGGAAAATCACATCCCGATTCTTGTCTTCAACCTGCATGAATCCGGCAACATCAAAAAAGCCGTGAACAACGAAAAAGTCGGCACCCTCGTTCATAAATAGCAGTGAATAGCAAATAGTAAATAGCGAATAGTCAATAAACCACTGCAGTATGGAAAACCTGATTTCAGCCGCTGTTCAGCAACATCTGGCGGCATTGGATTCTTTGAGAGAAAACTTGCCTGAAATACGGAAAATAGCCCGGCTTGTTACAAAAATACTGAAACGCGGCGGTTCTGTTTTCCTGTGCGGGAACGGCGGCAGCGCGGCCGACAGCCAGCATATAGCGGCGGAACTGGTCGGAAGGTTTAAAAAAGACAGGAAAGCTTTGGCGGCAGCCGCGCTTACGACAGACACTTCTGTTTTAACTTCTCTCGGAAATGATTATGGTTTTGAAAAAATTTTTGAAAGACAGGTAGAAGCGTTGGCGAAAAAAGGAGACGTTCTCATCGCTATTTCAACTTCAGGCAACAGCCCGAACGCGCTCAATGCGGTGAAAAAAGCCCGTTTAATGAAAGTTCACACCGTGGGTCTGCTCGGCGGAGACGGCGGAAAGATTAAAAAGTTTTGCGACATCCCGGTTGTTATCGGCTCGGACAATACGGCCAGAATACAGGAAATGCACATTTTCGCAGGACACATCCTTTGCGAGCTTATTGAAGATTCCTTTTGACTAACATTCTAACATTCTTCCGACGAATGTAATTTACAATCATTTTTTATTATAATTGATAATATTATTTATTTGGGAGGTAATTTTATGGAAACCGGAGTAAGCGCGTCTGGTCTGCTTTCAGGCATGGACGAAGAAATGAAGGCAAAAATTGAAAAATTCAAGAAAGAGCTGACAACCCTGAGAACCGGCAGGGCGAATCCCCAGCTGCTTGACTCTGTTTTTATTGAGTATTACGGAGCAAAAGTGCCGCTCAAGCAGGTGGCTGCCGTCTCCGTGCCTGAGCCGAGAACTCTTGAGGTAAGGCCGTGGGATGCGTCCGCGCTCGGTTCCATTGAAACGGAACTAAAAAAAATGGACCTCGGCACTTCGCCTGTCAACGACGGAAAACTCATAAGAATCAATCTTCCGCCTATGAACGAGGAACAAAGACTGAAGATGGTTAAAATCGTTCATAAAATGGGCGAGGAAACGAAGATTGCTGTTCGCAACGACAGGAGAACCGCTATAGAAAAGGCGAAAAAAGCCGAAAAATCAAAAGAACTTTCCGAGGACGATTTGAAGCGTCTTGAGCAGGAAATTCAGAAAGCGACCGATAACCGCATAAAAGGCGTGGATGAAATCGTGGCTGCGAAAGAAAAAGAACTGATGACGGTATAATAACAAAAGGTCATAAGGCGATAAGGTAATAAGGTGATAAGTAAGATAAAGGCATAAGATAAAGGCAGTAGACAGAGGCGGGAAGGCGAATAGGGAAATGGAAAAAGAAGAATTTTTAAGAGAGATTGATTTTTCCATGTTGCCGGGGCATGTGGCCATAATCATGGACGGGAACAGGCGGTGGGCCAAAGCGCGGTGCCTTCCCTCAATCATGGGACATAACGCAGGGGTTGAATCCGTAAAGACCGTTGTCAGAGTCGCCAAAGACATAGGCATCAAGTATCTTACCCTGTATGCGTTTTCATCCGAGAACTGGAAAAGGCCCATGATTGAAGTAAAAGCCCTGATGCTTCTGTTGAAAAGCGTTTTGAGAAAATATACGGATGAACTTCTTAAAAACGGCGTCAAGCTCATGGTGAGCGGAAATGTTTCAGAGATGGACGCATCCGTCAGAATAGAGGTCTCCGGCGCGATCAAAAAACTGGAATCCGGGAAAAATCTCACTCTTAACATAGCCCTGAATTACGGAGGGAGACAGGAGATTATAGACGCAGTCAATGCTATAATCGGGCAAGGCCTGAAAAAGATAGATTCGGAGACTTTCTCCGGGTTTTTATACACAAAGTCCATTCCCGACCCTGATTTGGTAATACGGACCTCGGGAGAGATGAGGCTTTCCAACTTCCTTCTCTGGCAGAGCGCCTACTCCGAGTTTTATGTAACCGATACTTTCTGGCCGGATTTCGGCCGGGAGGATTTTATAAAAGCGCTTCTGGCCTATCAGAACCGTGACAGGAGATTCGGCAAAAACTGATGCTTTTACCCAGAATACTGACCGCAGTAATCGGAATCCCGATTATAATCTGGATTGTTCACGTCGGAAGTCTGGCTTACGCGTCTTTCGTCCTGACCGTAATTGGGCTGTCTTTATACGAATACTCCATTCTCATGCAGTTTGCCGCCAAACCGGTGCAGAGAACCGTTCTTTTCCTCTTCGGCATGCTCATCCCGGCAACGGCTGTTATAAATAATTTTACTATTGAACAGATTCACCGGAATAATCTCCTGTCCCTGTCCATTACCCTTTGCGTGGTTTTTTCGGTTGTCTGGGAGCTGTTTTCCGGGAAGAAATCCCTTGAAAGGATAGGCCTTACCCTTACGGGAATATTCCTTATTTCCTGGAATCTGATTCACCTCATGGGCATAAGAAATTTTCCCGGAGGAGAGGGCATTACGTTTATGATGCTTTTCACCGTGTGGACCATGGATACGGCCGCTTACGCCGCCGGGAGGGCTTTCGGAAAAAGACAGTTAAGCGCCGTAAGCCCCAAAAAAACGTGGGAGGGAGCGGCTGCGGGTTTTATAGCGGCTATCTGCATGAGTCTGTTGTTGAGAATTTTCATGAAGGATATTCTGACTTTGACCCAGGCTTTGATTATCGGCGTGATAATCGGCCTTGCGGGACAGGTTTCCGACCTTGCCGAGTCAATGATTAAAAGAGCCGCCGGAGTGAAAGACTCTTCAAACCTTCTGCCCGGGCACGGCGGGATTCTTGACAGGTTTGATTCGTATATCTTTCTTGCTCCTCTTATCTATTATTTTGTCCTTTTCACCGCGTAAAAAAATTAGCATGAAAAAAATAGTCATTCTCGGTTCAACGGGTTCAATAGGCAGAAACGGGCTGAAAGTCATAAAACACCTGGGCGCTGATTACAGGGTTCTCGGCCTGGCCGCCAATTCCAACGTCAAACTGCTTCTTGAACAGGTTTATAATTTCCGTCCGAAATTCGTCTCTATTTTTGATTACAAATATCATAAAGAACTGAAACGCAGTCTGCCGAGAAGCATAAAACTCCTCCCCCCGGGCATTGACGGCCTGGTTGAATTGTCATCCATGCCTGAGGCGGACATAGCGCTCAACGCTCTTTCAGGCGCGGTCGGTTTTGCTCCTCTTCTGGCTTCAATAAGAACTTCAAAACAGATAGCTCTTGCCAACAAAGAACCCATGGTTATGGCAGGCAGAGCCGTTATGAAAGAGGCGTTCAGGTGGAGGGCCAGGATCATCCCTGTGGATTCAGAGCCTTCCGCAGTGTTTCAATGCCTGCAAACTCTGGGAACAGCAGGTTATAACGACAGAGTCTCCGAGATTTTTCTCACTGCTTCAGGCGGACCATTCTACAGGCGGGCAGATCTTAAAAATGTGACTCCGCTGGAAGCCCTGAAACATCCGAACTGGAAAATGGGGCCGAAAATAACGATAGATTCCGCGACTTTGATGAACAAGGGGCTTGAGGCCATAGAAATAATGAATTTTTTTTCCCTCCCGGTTGCAAAAATCAGGGTGCTGATACATCCCCAGTCCGTGATTCATTCCGCTGTAAAACTCAATGACGGGTCAGTTCTGGCGCAGATGTCTCTGCCGGACATGAAAATTCCGATTCAGTACGCTTTGACCTATCCTGACAGGGTTAAATCATTTGCCGGACCTCTTGACCTCGCCCGGTTGGGAAGCCTTGAGTTCGCAGAGCCTGATTTTAAAAAATTTCCGTGTCTGCCTTTAGCTTTTTATGCAGCTGAAAAAGGAGGCGTGTATCCCTGCATTCTCAATGCGGCGAACGAAGTGGCTGTGGAGTCTTTTCTGGGCGGGCGGATATCCTTCATGCGGATACCGGCAATAACCGGCAGGGTCATGGAACTTTATAACGGAAAGAATTACGAGCCGGCTCTTTCTGAAATAGCCGAGCTGGACGACTGGGCAAGAAACAAGGCGCGGGAAGAAGCAATAAGAATAAGAAAAAGAAAGGTTAAGTTTGAGTATTGAAGAAATACCAAAGAAGTAAAGCAAGATTATAATCAGTTTCTCAACCTTAACCTCAATCTTAATCTGCTGTTACGGAGAACATATGCTTATTTCAATAATAGCCGTGTTATTTACTTTCGGCATTGTGATATTCATTCATGAATTCGGACATTTTCTGGTCTGTAAACTTTCAAAAATAAAGATTGAGGTGTTTTCGTTCGGGTTCGGCCCTGAATTAAAGGGATTTACCAGAAACGGGACCCGATACGCTCTGAGCGCCATACCTTTGGGGGGATATGTCAAACCCGCAGGCGAAAATCTGGAGGAGGTAACCGGCGCTCCTGAAGAATATTTTTCAAAACCGTGGTACACCAGGCTTGCCGTCGTACTGGCAGGACCTTTCATGAACTACGTGCTTGCCTTTGCGCTTTTTACCGGCGTGGTGTATTTTGCGGGAGAGCCGGTTTATTCGGACCAGCCCGTGATAGGAGAAATCATGACCGGGTATCCGGCTGAACAGGCAAATCTCAAGCCGGGAGACAGGGTAATCAGCATAAACGGAAAGGAACTCGCCACATGGAAGGAAATGGCTTCCATTATTCATAAAAATGTGGAAAAAGATTTGAACCTGATTTATGAAAGGGAAGGTGTCAGGAGCGGCATTAAAGTCAAGACAAAAAAAGACCCTTCGGGAAAACTGGGGCTGTTGGGAATATCTCCGCAGGAAACAGCGTACGTAAAAGTTCCGGTCATTAAATCCGTAAAAATGGGGCTCTTTTCCTGCTATTTCTGGACCGCTTTCACGGTCAAGACTCTGGCAGGCAACATATACCGAAGGGAAAAACCGGACGTGGCCGGCCCCATAGGCATAGTTGACATTGTCAGCAAAGCCGCGCACACTGGTCTTGCCAATTTTTTCTATCTGGTCGGGCTCATATCTGTTGCGGTCGGTTTTTTTAACCTGCTTCCTATTCCCCTCCTGGACGGGGGACACATCGTCATGTACGTGGTGGAAGGCATAATAAGAAGAAAAGTCACAATTCGCGTGATGAAAGTAGTGAATTCTCTCGGCATAGCCCTGCTTGTGTTCATACTTATTTTCGCGACCTACAGCGATATACTCAGATTAAAAAACTCGCCTGCAAAAACAAAGACAGCCTGGGAGACGGTGAAATAAGATGATAAGCAGAAAGAGAAGAAAAACCAGAACAATAAGGGTCGGGAAGCTCCTCATAGGCGGGGACAATCCTGTCTCTGTC
This sequence comes from Elusimicrobiota bacterium, assembly GCA_016209085.1. Classification (GTDB taxonomy): domain Bacteria; phylum Elusimicrobiota; class Elusimicrobia; order Elusimicrobiales; family UBA9959; genus JACQWV01. Next base: position 26,599 of record JACQWV010000019.1, on the reverse strand, counting down.
CAGTCAATGTGCAATACCGACACAAGGGATATTAGAGCCACTCTGCGCCAGATATCAGAGCTTGAAGACGCTGGATGCGAGATAGTCCGGGTTGCGGTTCCTAACATGGATGCGGCGCAAAAATTAGGCGCTGTCAAAAAAAGAATGAAAATTCCTCTTGTCGCAGACATACATTTTGACTGGCGGCTTGCGCTTGAGGCCGTAAAACAGGGCGTTGACAAAATAAGAATCAATCCGGGAAACATCGGCGACAAATCAAGGGTTATTGAAGTGGTCAAGGCATGCAAATCTGCCGGGATTCCAATAAGAATTGGGGTTAACTCTGGTTCTTTGAAGAGTCTAAAAAAAATCACAGGAAAACCTAAATGGACTACCGGGCAATGGGCTGAGATAATGGCGAAAGAGGCTCTGGATGAAGTTAAAGTCCTTGAAGACATGAATTTCAGGGACATCGTGGTTTCCCTCAAGGCAGACGACATAGAAAGAACGATTCTTGCAAACAAAATTTTTGCCGGAAAATCCGACATCCCCCTCCATCTGGGCGTTACTGAAGCAGGAACTTTTATTTCAGGAGCGGTTAAATCAGCCATAGGGCTTGGATTTTTGCTTAAAGAAGGCATAGGCGATACAATAAGGGTTTCGCTTACTGAAAATCCCGTCATGGAAGTGAGAACCGCTTATGAAATATTGAAATCCCTGGTCTTGAGAACCTACGGGCCTGAAATAATCTCATGTCCTGTTTGCGGCAGGGCTGAAGTAAATATTGAGAAGGTTGTAAAAGAAATTGAAAAAAAGATTTTTTCAGATAAAAATTTGTTAAAAAAAAGCAAAGGGAAAAAAATAGCCGTAATGGGCTGCGCTGTAAACGGCCCCGGAGAAGCGAAAGAGGCCGACTTCGGAGTTTGCGGAGGCAAAGGCAGGGGCGTGTGGATTGAAAAAGGAAAACAGGTTAAAGTATTAAAAGAAAAAGATTGGATTGCGGAGATTATAAAAAAGATAGCCGCAATGTAGCTGCAGAGCTTGCTCTGCTAAATTAAAGAATAAGATAATATTATGAAAAAACTAATTAAAATTTTCATATCGGTTTTTTTATTTTCCCCCATCGGACTGAACGCTGAACCTTTTAATGATTTGGCGAATGATTTATTAAATCAAATAAAAAGCGCTCAAACTATAAGAATGGCTGTTTTGCATTTTCCATATATTGATGGTTTTAATTCTTCCGGTTGCAAAATAGTGCAGGAAAGAATGATCACTGCTTTTTCCGGCGATAAAAAATTTTCATTGATGGAAAGATCTCTTCTTTACAAGGTTCTGGAAGAAAAGAAACTCCAAATGAGCGGTCTTTTTGATGAGGAAACCACAATAAAACTCGGCAAGATGCTTGGCGTTGAAGCAGTTTTAACAGGAACTTTAATAGATGTCAGTGATTTAGATGTAGAAATAAATGCAAGGATAATAAATACAATAACGGGCGAGATTATATCTTCCGGAAAAACAACAATTAAAAAAATATGGAAAGATAAAATTAATATTCCCAAACCCATTTTCGACCCAACGCCTTTGCCTAAAATAGAAGAAGTAAATATGTCTGAATCTAATTTTAATTTTGAAACAAAATATGAAGATATTGAAACTCTTGAAAAATACGATAAAATTGCTGAATTTGATAAAAGCAGCGCTTTGCCGCTTGAAAAGGCAGAAAAATGGAAAACTTTTGCCGGCTCTTATCCCAAATATAGAGATATAGCGCTTAAAAGAGCCAAAGAATGGGAAGACTATGACAGAGAATTTAAGAAAGCAGAAGAATTAAAAGCCAAAAAACTTGAGGCGCTCAAAAGAGATTATCAGACCTTGAGAAGATACCTTGCTTTGACCATAATAAGTGATGAGCAGAAATCCGAATGGGCTGAAAAGTTTATGGGAAATTATGGATATGATGAAGACAATATTTATGCAAATGAAATTTCAAAATATCTTCGGGTTAAAGCGGAAGAAGAAATGAATTGGGACGATGCTGTTGATTACTGTAAAGAAAAAGGTATGCGTTTGCCTACAGTAGCTGAACTTGAAGAATCGGGTAGGGGCAAATGTTTTGGTAGTAGATACAAATACAATAAAAATAAATGTAATAAGTGGTATTGGTCATCTGAAGAATATGGTACTGAACACGCCATGAACGTGAGTCTCCGCTTCGGCAACGTGGGAAAAGTCAAGAAGACTAACAGTAACGCTGTGTATTGCATCCAGGCAGGCCCGTGAGTTTTGGAAATGGGGTCAGCCACCATTAACCGGTTACTTCGGAATTTTTGGAGAAAAGAAGAATGAAACAATTTTATGAGACTTACCGTCAATATTCAAAACTCTCAACAGTGTTGAGAGAATTAGGATGCTCAAGCCATTCGCCAGTTCTTTTTATGAGCAAGAATCTATTCAAAACAGCTGGTCAGTGACTCCTTTGTCACTCCTGCCCCTGCTTCCACAGGGGTAAACTTGTCCCCGCAAAAGCGGGGAGCAGGAGTCCATTGAAAATGAATAGACAATACTATGTTTACATGCTGGCAAGCAAGAAAAATGGCACATTGTATACAGGTGTTACGAATGATTTAGTTCGTAGAGTATATGAACATAAGCATAATTTGATTGAAGGATTTACTAAAAAGTATAAAGTTCATGGCTTGGTATATTTTGAGATAGTAGAAGATATTAATTCTGCGATTCATCGTGAAAAATGCATAAAAAAGTGGAAAAGGATATGGAAAATAGAATTGATAGAGAAAGCAAATCCACTCTGGAAGGATTTATATTATAATTTGTTGTAATACAAAATTATTTATAGATTCCTGCTGGAGTTTACCCCGCTGGATTCCGTGTCAAGCACGGAATGACAAGCGGGGCAGGAATGACATTGCCAAGTATGTCTTGGGAGGATTGAGTAAGTTTTGGAATTATCGTTAATATTTCAGAAAGAAAAATAAAAGAAAATATTTTGTAAGAGCAAAGGATTAATTTATGAAATTATCAAATTATTTTCTTCCTACTTTAAGGGAAGCGCCGCAGGACGCGGACAATATTTCAACCAAATTGATGTTCCGTGCCGCAATGATACGGAAACTTGCAAGCGGAATTTATGAGTGGCTGCCTCTGGGATACAGAGTTTTGAAAAAGGTGGAGCAGATTGTAAGGGAGGAACTGGATAAAATAGGGTGTCAGGAAGTGTGGCTGCCTGTCATACAGCCCAAGGACCTGTGGGTTGAGACTGGAAGATGGTTCGTGTACGGCAAAGAATTATTGAGGATGAAAGACCGGAAAGAGTCCGAGTTCTGTTTCGCTCCGACAGCAGAAGAAGTAATTACCAACATGGTCCGTCGTGATGTGAATTCCTACAGACAATTGCCTCTTCTTCTTTATCAATTCGGCCTGAAATTCAGAGATGAAGTGAGACCCCGCTTCGGAGTTATGCGGGCGAGGGAATTTTACATGAAGGATTTGTATTCTTTTCATGCTGATGATGAAGACTGCGAAAAATGGTACAAGAAAATTTACGACGCATATTCTAATATTTTTACGAGGTGCGGCCTCAAATTCATGCCTGTTGAGGCCGAGTCCGGACCCATAGGCGGAAATGTCTCGCACGAGTTCATGGTTATGGCTGAAACAGGGGAGGCCGACATCGCGACCTGTTCATGCGGGTATGCGGCGAACGTTGAAAAAGCAGAGGTTTTCACGATAGAAGAGAAACCGGATTCCTCAAAATTTGAAAATTTGAAAGACGTTCCGACTCCGGGACTTTACACTGTTGAAGACGTTTCAAATCTCCTTAAAATCCCCAAAGACAGGTTCATAAAGACCCTTTTTTATCTGGCTGACGAAGAGCCCGTCCTTGCTCTGGTGAGAGGCGATTATGAGTTGAACGAAGGCAAACTGAGAAGAGCTTTAAACGCAGAGAAACTTGAAAAAGCGCCTGAAAACGTTTATGAATCCATTTCAGGGTGTAAAGTCGGTTTTGCCGGTCCCGTAAACATAAAAGAAAAGTTTACTAATGTGTCCGGCGCGAAACCGTTGAAAACGATAATAGCTGATTACAGCCTTAAAAACGCGGTCAACGGCGTATCAGGCGCGAATAAAGATGATTTTCATACAGTCAACATAAACATAGGCAGGGATTATCAGCCTAATGAATTTGCGGATTTAAGAGTAGCTGTGAAAGGCGATTTGTGTCCGAAATGCAAAAAGCCGCTTGGATTTTCAAAAGGCATTGAAGTGGGCCAGACCTTCAAATTAGGGATAAAATACTCAAAATCCCTTAAATGCGAATTCCTTGACGAGAACCAGAAGTCAGTTCCCATGCTAATGGGCTGTTACGGGATAGGAGTTTCAAGAATAGTGGCCGCCGCCATTGAGCAGAACCATGACGATTGGGGCATAATCTGGCCGCAGTCAATAGCTCCTTTTGAGATAAGCCTTATCTCGGTTGAGACGGAAGTAGAAAACGTGCGTAAAACGTCCACGGCGATTTACGAGCAGATACATAAAGCGGGCCTGACCGTTTTATGGGACGACAGGGATGAAAGGCCCGGCGTCAAATTCAAGGATGCTGATTTAACAGGGATTCCTTACAGGATAGTCGTCAGCGCCAAAACGCTCAAAGACGGGGAAGCGGAGTTCAAGAAAAGAACGGACAAAACCCCTGTCCGGTGGAAATTTTCGGAGCTGCCGGGAAAACTTGCTTCAGTAAAAGAGGGTAAAATTTAGTCTGTTTTCCTGCTTATTCTGATGAATTTCTCATTGCTTATTATTTTTTTCTTTTTTCTTCCGGATTGCCGGGCTGCCGTAACGCAGTCCGAGGTCGGAATTTCAACTTCTCTCCCCCTCTCTCCCGCTCCTCAGACCATTCTGCCTTCCAAATACATTCCGCCTGAATTGATTCTGCCCTGGTGGAAGAAACCTGATTACGAGGCTTCAGCGGTCTTTTTTGCAGACACCATGAACACTTTTCCTTCTTTGTTTTTGTCCGCGTCCAACAACAAATCCGGTTTTGCTTTGATTTATTCATACGCAAAACTCCCAGAAATTGACATGGAATACGATTTTTTGAGAAACAACGGGATAAACATCAAAAGGGTCCTGACCCAGGTTAAAATCGGAGCAAGCACTGCGACTTATACGACAGACCTCATAGACCGCTTCAGAGTTGAAACGCATTTTTTTTATTTTTTATATTCCAGAATGCTTTTCAGCAAAGAGCATTTCAGGACTTTTTTACTCGGAGGGATTCCGGTTGTTTTGCATAAATATGAAGTAAAGGCAGCGCTGGAAGATTCTTCTGTTTTTTCAGAGTCAGAGTCTCTATGGGGCGCGGGTATCTCTAATGCCCTCGTAGTTTCATTCGGTTCAGGTTACAACAAAAATTTATGCGCCTCCCTGATCGTCCTGCACAACAAACTCTGGTTTGAGTCTTCCTCAAAGAAACTCGCCGGGTCCCTTGCAAAGGAGCTTGACGGCTGGCGCTTCGGTTTTTCAGCCGGCTGGCGCTTTAATTTCTACGAATAGTTGCGGATTATATTTTGTTATAATTTTCATAGATAATTTACTGAGGCAAACATAAATAATGACCTACTTTGGAGGCTCAGATTTGGATTGGATGCAAGGCGCAACGAATGAGCATAGCATAGGCTATGTGAGTGAGGAGCAACGCAGCAGACGGCCAAATATGAGCTTCCCCTTTCCCGCAGGGAAAAGGGGCTGGCCGCTTTTCGGCTTAGATTGCGTCACTCGTCGCTTACATATCATAGATATGCTCGCTCCTCACTCCTTGTCTCGCTCAAAAATCGGCTCAGCCAAAGCGGACATTATTTATGTTTGCCTCAGTAGGAGGGAAAAAACATGAAACCCAATGATTTCATCAGGTTCATGAATAAGGTAAAAATGTACGATTTGACCCAGCCGTTGAGCGTTCATACCCCGCCCTGGCCGAGTTACGTGCCATTGCAGGTCCAGTATTTCAAGCGCATAGCCGGCGCTCACATGGGACAGGGCGCGAACGGCCAGATAATAACAACATCAAACCATGTCGGAACCCACATGGACGGGGAAATACATTTCTTCGGCTCGGGCAGAACCATAGGACAGGTGCCTATGAAAGAATGGGTCGGACCGGGAGTCGTGGTTGACATTTCAAAAGAAACGGGAGATTATGATTTATACGAGCCTGATTTACTGAAAAGAAAAGCGGACATCAGAAAAGGCGACATACTTATAATAAATACCGGCTATCACAGGTACGCGTGGTATGAAAAAGAATCCGACGAGGTCAGGTATTTCGTAAAACATCCGGGCCCGGGTCCCGCTTTTCACAAGTGGGCGCTCGCGATGAAATTCAAATGGATAGGAGTTGACTGCGGTTCTGCCGACCATCCCATGAATACAATCATAAGGACTTGGCACCCGAAACTTTTTATTGAAGCAGAGAAAAAGCTTTTCTCAAAATACGGCAAAAAATGGGACGAGTTCTTCCCTCTTGAAGAATATTATCAGGTAATGCACTTAAAACTTTTCCCGAAGCGCATGGTGCACGCTGAGAACATAGGCGGAGAAATAGAAAGACTTTCAAACAAAAGATGCTGGATAGGATGTTTCCCGCTTAAGGGAATGGAGCTTGAATCTTCCATGTGCCGTATAGTAGCGTGGACAGATAAATAGTCTCAGGTCTCAAGTCTCAGGTTTCAAGTATGGAAAATAAAGGATATAAAAATTTGGAAGTTTGGAAAAAAGCGGATGCTTTGGCAAAGGCTGTTTATAAGGAAACCGTCCGTTTTCCAAAAGATGAAATTTACGGAATTACAAACCAATTGAGAAGAGCGGTTTTGTCAGTCCCTGTGAATATTGTTGAAGGGACGGGGCGGCAAGGTCGCAAAGAATTAAAACACTTCGCGAATATAGCTCTTGGTTCTCTCGCTGAAACTGAATATCTGCTTGAATTTTGCAAAGATATAGGATATTTAAGCGAGGAAGATTTTTCAACTCTTGAATCTTTACGGCGTGAGACAGGTAAATTATTATGGGGTTTTTATAAAAGTTTATAGCCATAAACCGCGCTTCAAAATTTTTTCTGTTACTTGCGTTACAGGAGATTTTTTCACTTTTGCTTGCGACTTGAGACTTGTAACTTGAGACATATTTTACCGGAGGTAAATTATGCCTATTATAACTGAATTTGAATATGTGAAACCGAAAACTTTAGCAGAAGGCCTGAAAATCCTCTCAAAAAACAGGGAAAAAGCGAAAATCCTGTCTGGTGGAACAGATTTAGTCGTCAAACTGAAAGATGAAACCGAAAAGCCTGATATAGTCGTGGATATAAAAGGAATACCGGGATTGGACAGGATTGAGTTTAAAAACAATATTCTTTCAATAGGAGCCCTTGCGACTTTTACTGATTTGCTGGAATCAAAAATTGTTAAAACCAGGTTTCCGCTGTTATGGGAAACGGCAAACACTGTGGCTTCTGTCGGAGTAAGAAACAGGGCCACGATTGCGGGCAATTTGTGTTCGGCAGTGCCTTCAGCTGATTCTGCGCCTGCCCTGCTGGTTTATGAAGCAGTTGTCTGCGCGAGAAATTTAAAAGCTGTCAGGAAAATACCCGTTAACAAGTGGTTTGCAGGTCCTAAAAAAACCGTTCTCAGAGCGGACGAAATCGTTATTTCAGTTGAAATCCCCCTACCTCAAAAACGACACGCGGGATGTTATGTCAAAATGTCAAGATATGAAGGCGAAGACCTTGCTCAGGGAGGCATTGCTGTTCTTGCTTTCATGGACAATAAATACAAAATAGCGGCCTGCGCTCTCGGCCCGAAACCCGAACGCTGTGTGAAGACAGAGGCATTTTTGAACGGCAAAGAAATTTATGATGCGGCGATTGACGAGGCTAAAAATCTCATAGTAAAAGAAATAAGCCCCATAACTGACATAAGGTCAAGCAAAGAATACAGAATTCACATGACTCAGGTAATGCTTGAGCGGGGTCTTAAAACAGCAGTTGCAAGATTATCCGGAAAAGGCCCCCGATACGGAGAACATTTGATATAAGATTGTAGTGGCAAAGCGAGCTTTGCCTTTACTGGAGAAATTTATGAAAAAACATGAAATTAATTTTAAACTTAACGGAGTGATGACAAAAATTGAAGTGGAGCCCAATGACGTTTTAATTGACGTTCTCAGATACAAACTCGGAATTAAAAGCCCCAAAATCGGCTGCGACATGGGCGACTGCGGAACCTGCACTGTTTTTATGAACGGTAGGACTGTCCGTTCCTGCCTTGTTCTTGCGATTGAAGCAGACGACTCCGAGATAGTCACTCTTGAAGGCGCGGATTCGTTAAAATGGACAAAGAAACTTCAGAAAAATTTCCACAGGAAAAACTCTTTTCAATGCGGATACTGCGCCCCGGGAATAATACTTTCAGCCGGAGAACTGCTTGAAAAAAAGCCCAAACCATGCGCTGATGACATAAAAGAAGCAATAGCAGGAAACCTGTGCCGCTGCACAGGATACGCTCCGATAATAGAGGCAATAGAAGAAACCGCCGGAAAAAAATAAGTCACCCGCTTTCGTCCGCCTTAGGCGGACTGTGGCGAGACAGGCAAGAACACAGGAGCACAAGATGACAAAAGCGGAAATGAAACAAATTGAAATGCTGCGCGCTAAGACGCCTAAACAACGTTTTCAGATGATGGCGGATATGATTAACGCGCAATTTGAGGCCGTGAGAGCCAGCATAAAATATCAAAATCCCGGAATAACACAAAAGGAATTAGGCAGGCTTTTTAAGGAGAGAATGTGCAAAATATATTCCTTGAAACATTAGCATGGATATCTGCAAAATTAGATAAACTGGGCATAGCGTATATGGTTACCGGCGGTTCTGCTCTTTCCTTTTGGGGGCATGTTAGAACCACTATGGACATAGATATTGTTGTTCAAATTTCTCCTTCCCGTATTCCGGAACTGATCGCAGCGGTAAAAGACGAGTCCTATATAGACGAAGATGACGTCAGGCTGGCTGTTTCTGAAAAGCGGATGTTTAATGTAATTTTTAACGCCACTGTTTTTAAAGTTGATTTTGCGGTTCTTGATGACACTAAACCCTATCAGAAGGAAAGTTTCTCAAGACGTAAAGAGTTTGAACTTGCCGGTCAGCCGCTCTGGGTGATAACAGCGGAGGATCTTGTGCTGTCAAAACTCCGCTGGATGAAATCCGCCGGCGGTTCCGAACGCCAGTTGCAGGATTGCCGCAGTATAATGGAGTTGAACAAGGGGATGCTGGATACAAAATACATGGAAAAATGGGCATCTGTTCTTGGCATTAGTGATGAGATTAAATTACTTTAATTAAATTTTATTATAAACTTGAAACCAAAATGTCACTTCAAATTTAAAGTCACAATTTGTGACCTTGAATTATAAAACAAATAGGTTTCACTGCCAGAGAGTGCCTGGCAAAATATGTCGCAAGAAAAGTCACAAGGCATACATAGACAAATGGACGCAATCGCTGGAAATAAATGATTTGTGGAAGGAAGTGAATCGAGGTATTTATGAACCATAAACTTATGACAAAACCTCAAAAAATTAAATCAAAACAGACTGAAGAATGTCTTCAGGTCGTGGGGCAGAGCGTTCAGCGGGTGGACGGATGGGAAAAAATAACAGGAGCCGCAAAGTTCACTGATGACATTGAATTCGGGCCTGGTTTGCTTTATGCCGCGCTGGTTGAAAGCCCTTTTGCTCACGCAAAAATAAAATCCATAAATTGCGCCAGGGCGTTGAAGGCGCCCGGCGTCGTGAAAATCGTAACCGGAAAGGATTTTCCGTATAAATTCGGGCTGTACATGAAGGACAGGTATATTTTTGCAAAGGATGTGGTCAGGTTTGTTGGCGAGCAGGTTGCTGCTGTGATTGCTACTGACCCTAAAATAGCGTTAAAATCCGCAAAACTGGTGCGGGTGGAGTATCAGGAATTGGAACCTGTTTTTGACCAGATGGAAGCTCTTTCAAAAAATTCAATGCTTGTTCATCCTGAACTTGGAAAATATTTGCATGTTCCGTGGTTTTTCCCAAAAGCCAACACAAACATAGCCCACTGGCGCAAAACCCGCAAAGGCAACATTGAGCAAGGATTTAAACAAGCAGATGTGATTTTAGAAGATACCTACACAGTTCCAAGATACGCACATTGCGCCATAGAGCCTCATTGCGTGGTCGGGCTTTATGACGAGTCCGGCCGGCTCACAATGTGGACGACTTCGCAGTCTCCTTACACGCAGAGAAATCTTTTTGCAGAATCTCTTTCCCCCCTCGGAATTTCGCATAAGGACGTAAGGGTGATTTCAAATTACATAGGCGGCGGGTTCGGCGGCAAGGCAGGCGTGAGCATGGAAATAATAGGAGCTGCTCTTGCCATGGCTGTCAAAGGCAGGCCGGTCAAGGTTCTCTGGTCAAGGCCGCAGGAATTTGTGAACACCTATCAGCGCCAGGGACTTATCGCAAAAATAAAGATTGGCGCAAAAAAAGACGGACGCATTACCGCTCTGGAGCATGAACTTTACTGGGACGCAGGCGCTTATGTGGAGTACGGCGCGAATGTAGTCAATGCTGCCGGGCTTTCAGCCAGCGGACCTTACAGGATAGACAATCTCAAGATTGATTCAATGTGCATTTATACAAATCTCCCTCCAGGAGGGCCTTACAGGGGTTTCGGCTACTCTGAATTTCTTTTCGGTCTGGAATCTCATATAACCCGCATGGCCGCGAAATTAGGCATGGATTCGGTTCAATTCCGCAGAAAAAATGCCATAAAAGAAGGAGATACTCTGCCTTACGGCGCGGCTATGAATCCAAACGGCATACAAATTGCCATAGACAAGGTTGCAAAAGAAATAGAATGGGGCAGAAAAGAAAAGTCAAGGCATGACGGGGTTACAGGCAAAAGTCTTGTGTGTTTCTGGAAGGCGCCTGCAATGCCTCCGAACGCTTCTTCAAGCGCATTTTTGAAATTTAACGAGGACTCAAGTCTGAACATACTCATATCAGGAATGGAAATAGGACAGGGATTGCTGACCGTAATGGCGCAGATTGCTTCGGAAATACTCACTGTGCCTGTTTCAAAGATAAGGGTTGAAACGCCTGACACTGACAGAAACCCGTATGAATGGCAGACTGTGGGCTCGCATGTCACATGGGGCTGCGGGAATGCGGTTAAATCTGCTGCAATGGATGCGAGGGAAAAAATATTTAAACTTGTTGAAAGGGTTTATGGTTTTAAAAAGGACACATTGTATCTGGAAAACGAGGCTGTCCGATGCAGGATAAAACCTGGTTTTAAACTTCCTTTCAAAAACTTTGTGATAAGCGGAATAGAAGCCCAAGACCATACTTTCAAGGGCGGGCCCATAATGGGAGAAGGAATGTTCATGCCTGAGTTCGCTTCGGCAATAGGCGACCCGGAAACGGGTCAGGGCGGAAAACCCAATGTTCATTATACCACAGGTTCTGCCGGAGTAGTCCTTGAAATTGACAGGGAAACCGGCAAGGTGAAAATTCTCAAGGCAGTTCTTGCTGTTGATGTTGGCAAGGCAATAAATCCGGACTTGGTCAAAAGCCAGATTACAGGCGGGCTTGTTCAGGGTTTTGCAACGGTTTTATACGAGGACATGAGGTTTGATGAAAAAGGTAGAATCTTGAATGCAAACTTTTCAGATTACAAAATCCCTACTGCCTTTGACATTCCTGACAAAATTGTTCCGATTATAGTTGAGGTTCCGCAGCCAGACGGTCCTTTTGGCGCAAGAGGAGTTGGCGAGCATACAATGATTCCTGCTGCCCCGCTTATAGCAAATGCAATTGAGGACGCTCTCGGAATAAGAATCAAATCAATGCCGATAACAAAGGAGAAGATAGCGCTGGAAATAAAGAATAGTCACAAGACACCTACGCCGACATGACATGGAAGTTACATGTCACAAGTCATAAGTGTAAAAAATAGCCTAACACGGGATACGAGGTAAAGGAATGAAAGAAATTAATCACAATAAGTCAGATTGAACAGCGGATATTTTTGATTCGCGGGCAAAGAGTGATGTTGGATTTTGATTTAGCCAGAATATACGGCGTGCCCACCAAAAGGCTCAAAGAACAGGTTAAAAGAAATATAAATCGCTTTCCCCCTGATTTTATGTTCGTGTTGACTGCTAAAGAATTTGCCAACTTGAGGTCGCAATTTGCGACCTCAAGTTCCGAATGGGGTGGAACCAGATATCTCCCGACCGCATTTACCGAATATGGCGCAATAATGCTCGCTTCCGTGTTAAACAGTGCAAGAGCCATAAAAGCAAGCATTATGGTTGTTCGTGCATTTGTCCGGCTTAAGCGTTTAATAGAAACCAATAAAGAACTGGCGGCTAAAATTGCAAAAATAGAGAAAAAAATTAAAGAGCATGATGTATCAATACATACTATTGTGCAAATAATACGGGAAATGATGGAGAAACCAATGCCGGCCAGAAAGCAGATAGGTTTCACAGCCAGAGAACGCCTGGCAAAATATGCAGTTGATATAAAAAAAGGAACATATGAAAGATATTCTTAATTTTGATCATTTCATCGAAAGAGTATTGAGTTTTGACATCCTAAAGCAAGAATCCGAAGTAATTACTGAGTTTAAAAATTTCTGTGTAGGTAGTAAATTCTATGATGTCTTAAAACCATTTTATGACTGGGTTAAATCTTCACCTGATAATTTTCTTACTATTGTCAGAGAAATTTGCGAACTTCGTCGAAAAACACGATCCGTTGACTTTGATTATTTAAAAAATCGGAATTCAATTATGCGTAAATCTTTTATTGATATAACAAACCCCGCAATAACGGGCTTTATGCGATTGATTATACAAGAAGAACAAGAACTTCAAAAACAGTATAACTCTGAACAGAAAATCTTATTAAAAGCCAGGATTTTCATTGAGGAAGTTGTGACCGTTTATAAACAGATTCTTTCTGAAAACTTGCCCTATGAAACAATAGATGATTTAATTTTTAGTTTGGGTATTCCAGTCCCAGCGCCTATTTTACATATTAGGATTATAATTGTGTGTTTAATTCTTGCTGGTTTGGTGTTTCTTTTGAAAGGTTATATATTACTAAGGATTTTCTGCGCAGTGGTAACACTATTCTTGATAATTAGGACTATGCAAAAAGAAAAATTTAATGACAAGTTTGAAAAGTTTAAGTCCACTAAAGCAAAATCTTACAATGCTAAAGCGAAGGAGATATGCCACGAAATAAAAAAATGTAAAACGCTTTGTGAAATTGAAAATATCAAACATAAGATTGCAATTATTAAAAAATTGCAAAATGAGATTAGGGAAGGTTTTGAGAATTTGCTTACTGGGTCTAAAGATGAGTCAATAGTGGATGAGGATGAAGTGAATCCTTCCGTTAAATTGCCAAAAAGTAAAAAAAATACCCAGAGTGAGTTTTCTGTGGATGAAATATCTTTAATCATAGAAACTGAATATCCCAAATCGGTTCATATTGCCGCTACGGAGTGGTTTGAATCGCAATCTCTGGATTTGGAAGGATTGATTCAATTGGAAACATATCTTGTAAGTATTCCTATCGATGAAAATGAAATTAATAATATTAAGATCGCTTTTCGCCAGATATTTGATAAAGATATTGAGATAATCAAAGAACAGTTGGCGAAAAAAGAAGAATATGAGAAATTAATTGAAAAGTTGGATGAGATTAAAACTTCAGTAGATTCTGCAACAGTAGCTGCTGCGACTGCTGCAACAGGAACTACTGTTACAGCTGTAAAATCCATAGTCGATTGGCTGAAAGGTAAATAGATCATGGGAAATATGATGGCAAAAACAGTGGTACAATATGGAAAATGGAGCGAAAGGAAGTTTTCTAGTAAGGTAATCAGAGAAATTCCTAATAAAAATGGAATTTATATAATTCGTGCTACAAAGGCTTTTTGTAGGGTCAGAGGTCAAAGTGACATAATCTACATTGGAATTAATAAAAAACAGAGAAAAGATGGACTGCAAGGCCGAATAAGACAGCATATTAACCAAAAGAGTTCTGCCGGTAAATATTTAGATGAACTTAGTGAAAAGTTTTATTTGAAAATCGCATATAAAACTGAAAATCATGAAAAGCGTCGTTGTAGGTGGGAATCGGAACAATTAAAAAAATATTTAAGGTCACATTTGGAACTACCACCAGCCAATAGTTCATTGCCGAAGGAATAAAGAATAAATAGAAAGCATTTGTGTAGAAAACGGGGTCTTGAAATTTATCTAATATCTTGTGACCGACCTGCCCGCTTGAGGCGGGTGACTTGTGACTTTATTTGAGAGGTATTTATGAAAATAGCAATCTGCCAGTATAACATGAAATGGGAAGACAAAGAATTTAATAAGAAAAAAATTGAGTCTCTTATTGAAACCTGTCCGCACAAAAGAGAAATAGACTGGCTTATTTTTTCAGAAATGACCTTGAGCGGCTTTACCATGAATACCGCTGTTTCTGAACTTGGCGATTCTGACAGGCAGTTCTTTTGCGACCTGGCACAAAGGAACAATATCAACATCTCTTACGGCGGAGTGGAAAGCGGTTTCAATAATCTCATAACCATAAACAGGCATGGCGATAGAATAAAGGCTTATTCAAAAATACACCTATACGCTTTCGGCGAGGAGGACAAGTATTACAAAGCCGGGTCAAAACAGGAAATCTTTGAACTTGAAGGAATGAAAATAGCGCCGCTTTTATGTTTTGATTTGAGATTTCCTTATTTGTTCTGGAACATGGCTGAAAAAACCGATGTTTATGTCGTGATAGCGGCATGGCCCATGAGAAGAGCCGAGCACTGGATGACTCTTCTGCGGGCAAGAGCAGTTGAAAACCAGTGTTACTGCATCGGAGTCAACAGAACCGGGTTTGAAGGCAAGCTGGAGTACAGCGGGAATTCAATGTGTTTCGACCCCCTGGGAAAAGTCGTAATTGACTGCAAAAACGGGGAAGGCGTGTTTGTGTCGGAGACCGGCGTGTCCGAAGAACTTGTCCGGACAACAAGAGAAAGATTCCCGTTTCTCAAAGAGCGCAAAAACTTTCCGTGGAGCTGACGATATTCATATAATATTATTATGAAAACTATAACGATAAACATACTGAGTTTCGGCGACAGAATCGCTGAAGGAACTTATGAGCTTCATTCTGCCTTTGACAATGTCCTGAATTTTGAGAAGCAGGGCATGCTTGCCGCAGTAGTGACGGAAAAAATAGGTCCGGGCCCCTTTAATATTGTTGTTGATGCCCTGCCTGCAAAAGCAAAGAAACTTTATTATAAAGATGCCTGCGTCCGGCTTGATTCCATGAATCTTCAGTTCAAGAAAAACTGCATTTATGACTCCAGGCTGAGGATATTAGAAGTCAATCCCGCGCGGTTCATCAAAAATCTGCAGATTTTGAGAAAAGCGCTCTCTTTTAAGGCTCCGGACAAGAGCCTTGCGTTTTTGCTGGACGAAAAAAGGGAAGATTCGTTCAGCGGACGGTTTGAAAAAAAGTTCCTGGAGAAATTCAAAAAAGGCGTGCTGGACCTCGCCTTGGGCGCGTATGAAAAAGGCGCTTCAGGCGTGAGAGGACTGGGCTGGGGGCTGACTCCGAGCGGAGACGATTTCCTTTCAGGTTATCTCCTGGGCATATCGGCCGCCGAGAAATTTTCAAAGAAGAATCTCTCCATATTCAAGGAGAGGGTTTACGTAAACAGTTTCGGCAAAAATGCGGTTTCAAATGCCTTTCTTAAATGCAGTTATGAAGGCAGGGCCGGCGAAAAATTCAAGAATCTGATCGCTATTTTGAGTTCCGACGCCAAAAAGGGGAAAATAATTTCCGCGGCAGAAGATATTATGAATTCAGGCAGCACTTCAGGGACAGACTCTCTCTCCGGCTTTTTTTACGGCTTCTACGCCGCCATAAACCTGTAATTACAGCAAACAAATAGCAAAATAGTGAAATGATTAAAACTATCGTTAAAAAAGGCGCGTATTTTGATTCCGTAACCCTGATGAATCTTGCAAAAGATTTGAGAAAAATCCAGGGAGTTGACGACGCGGCCGTTGTGATGGCGACCCCTGAAAACAAATCAATCCTTAAATCTTCCGGGCTTTATGACGCTGAAACCCTTGCCGCCGCGTCCGACAATGACCTTGTAATAGCCCTCAAAACAAAAACAAACAGCGGAGCGGAAACAGCTGCAAAAAAGGCTGAAGAACTTCTGAAACCCAAATCTTCCTCTCATGATATGGGTGTTTTTAAATCCGGGCAGGCCGGGCATTCTATCCGGGCTTTTGATTCTCTTGAAGCGGCATTAAACGCTTTCCAGGGCGCGAATATCGCTCTCATATCGGTCGCCGGAAAATACGCGGGGGCGCTGGCATTGAAATGCCTGTATAACAACCTGAATCTCATGATTTTTTCAGACAATGTCCCGCTTGAGACTGAAATACAACTTAAAAAAACCGCTCTTAAAAAAGGGATTCTGGCAATGGGGCCTGACTGCGGCACTGCCATAATCAACGGAACGCCTTTGGGTTTTGCGAATTCCGTGCGCAGGGGCGGCATCGGCATTGCAGCCGCATCCGGGACCGGCTTGCAGGAAGTTTCCTGTCTCCTGAATAACATGGGATTCGGGATTTCCCAGGCCATAGGCACGGGCTCAAGAGACGTTAAAAAGGAAGTCGGAGCCGTTACGATGATTCAGGGACTGAAAGCATTGGCAAATGACCCTGATACTTTAGTCATAGTTATAATCTCAAAACCCCCCCACCCCGACGTCCTGAAAAAGATTGCCGGAGAAATTAAAAAAATCAAAAAACCGGTTGTGAGCGTTTTTTTAGGCGGAGAATTGAAAATACCGGATAAGAAAAATTTTTACAACGTTCCTACCCTTGAAAAAGCGGCCATGAATGCCGCTGTTCTTTGCGATGCTGAAAAAGCTTCTGCCGCGAAGCAGAATCTGTATAACGCAGTATCAGGAATTGAGAAAATAGCGCAGAAAGCCTTGGAAAATAAAACCGCAAAGCAAAAATTTATCAGGGGACTGTTCAGCGGAGGGACGTTTGCGTCGGAAACCCAGATAATTTTAAAAGACTTTATAAGTCCCGTATGGTCCAATGCCCCTATTGTAGATAAGTGGAAACTGAAAAATCCGCTCAATCTCAAAGGCCATTCAGTTGTTGACTTGGGCGCTGACGAGTTCACGCAGGGCAGGCCGCATCCGATGATAGATTACAGCCTGAGAAATTCCCTGATAATCTCAGAGTCAAAAAAGAAAGAAGTTTCCGTGATTCTCCTGGACGTGGTATTAGGCTACGGCGCAAACATGAATCCGCTTGATGACATTCTTCCGGCGATAAAGACTGCTTTTAAAAATAATCCGGGTCTTTCAATAATTACATCTGTAACCGGCACGGAGACTGACCCTCAGGTCTGTTCAAAGGTCGTTCAGGGGCTTGAAAAAACAGGGGTTATCGTAATGCCGTCAAATGCGGCTGCTTGCCGGCTGGCAGGAACGATAGCGAGGGGACGCAGGATCATAAGTGCACGAGACTATGAAATTATTCTCCGAGGAATTAAAAGTCATTAACATCGGTCTTGAATCGTTCAGAGAGACCCTTAAAAAAAACGACGTAAAATCCGCGCATGTGAAATTCAGGCCTCCTTTGCATGTTAAGCCGCAATTTCTGCTTAAAATACGCGAAATGGTTTCAAAAACGGAAAAAGCAAATAAAAAAGCTTTGGATATCATAATGAAAGCCAGACCGGTTTTGACAGATATGGACAAGGCTATAAATGTCATTCCGGGAATGAAAAAGAACCTCATCCTGCACGCGGGTCCGCCTGTTGTCTGGGATAAAATGTGCGGGCCCATGAGGGGCGCGGTTATCGGCGCTTTGATTTTAGAGGGTTTTGCGAGAAACGAAAAAGAGGCTTCCGGACTTGCCTGTTCCGGGAAAATAGAATTTGCCCCCTGCCACGAACACAACGCAGTAGGGCCGATGGCAGGCATAATTTCAGCCTCAATGCCTGTTTTTATCGTTAAAAACGAAACATCCGGGAATTTTGTCTATGCCACCCAGAATGAAGGGCTCGGCAAGGTTTTGAGATACGGAGCATTTTCAGGGGAAGTCATAGAGCGCCTGAAATGGATGGAGAATGTTCTTTATCCTGTTTTAAGAAAAGCGATAGAATTTTCAGGCGGCATTGACCTTAAATCCATTATAGCCCAGGCGCTTCACATGGGCGATGAAGTCCACAACAGGAACAGGGCCGCTACCTCTCTTTTTTACAGGGCTGTGGCCCCTGCAATCGTCAGAACCGCGCAGGATAGCGGGACTGCGGCTTCCGTTCTTGAGTTCATAAACAAAAACGACCATTTTTTCCTTAATCTTTCAATGGCCCTTTCAAAGGCCTCGCTTGAACCTGTCGGGAACATAAAGAATTCAAGCATTGTGACCGTGATGGCCAGAAATGGGACCGAATTCGGCATAAAGGTTTCAGGAACGGGCAGTAAATGGTTTACAGGGCCCGCTCCTGTCCCTGACGCCCTGTTCTTTGCGGGTTTTTCAAAAGAAGACGCAAACCCGGATATCGGAGACAGCGCCATAACCGAGACAAACGGCCTTGGAGGTTTTGCCATAGCTTCATCGCCGGCAATCGTGCAGTTTGTGGGCGGAAAAGCTTCGGATGCCCTGGAATACACCCTGAAGATGTATGAGATAACAGCCGGGGAGAATAACGCGTATCAGATTCCGTCTCTGGATTTCAGGGGCGTTCCAGCAGGAATAGACCTGATTAAAGTCGTTGAAAAAGGAATTCTTCCTTTCATAGACACGGGGGTAGCGCACAAAAAACCCGGTATAGGCCAGGTGGGCGCCGGTGTGGTAAGCGCTCCTTCAGAGCCTTTTGTCAAAGCCTTTGAAAGTCTGGTTAAAATTCTATGTTAGGCCTGATGAGGAACTGAAATTCCTCCTGGAGGTATTCTTCCGCCCTGAGCTTCCCGGAATATTTATCCGCGGAAGTCCATAAAAATCCTATCCCGATAGTGAACATCGTCATTGAATTCTGCCTGAGATGAAATTTTTTCGTTGCGATAAAAAAATGCCTGACGGGCTTGAAGCCGGATTTTGCAAAATCAGCCGTGTATTCAAATCCGCTGTTATTGAGCAAAAAGCTCTGCGATTTGCCTAGGTCGGTTCTGCTTCTGCGAAGCTCAGTATATAAAATTTACAGCCTTCAATTCTCCTTGTGCATAACCGTAAAAAATGGTATTATATGTTTACAAAGTGGCTTTTAGGTAAAGCCGCTTTTTTTCTCTATGGACTTGGATAAAGAAAAACTGGAAAAAGAGGTTGAACCGATTCTTGCCGGGGACGGGTTTGAACTGGTGGATTTAAAAATCGGCAGGCACAAAAACAAGGTTTTTATACAGTTTTTTATTGACAGGCCTGACGGCGGGATAAGTCTGGACGACTGCGAAAAAATGAGCGAAACAATAGGCGCCTTTCTGGACATGTCCGAGGTTTCAGATTCTTTTATTCTTGAGGTTTCATCCCCCGGAATTGACAGAATATTGAGGAAAGAAAGCGATTTTGAGAGATTTAAGGGCAGCAAAGTCAAAGTCAGACTTAAAAAACCTGTTGAAGGCGCCAGGGTTTATTATGCCGAACTCGGCGGATGTGAGAACGGGAATATTCTTTTATCGGACGGCGCGAATAAACTGAATTTCAGGCTTGAAGAAATTGAAGAAATAAGGCTGAATCCAAGCCATGAAGACCTTTTTAAACCCCGTTAGAGATACACAAGTAGAGTTTAAATTCAAGATGCTGAAAACCAATACTTGTAGAAAGTTTAAACTGAAAAACTGGGTAGTCGTCGGTCACGCAAGCGTGACCTATCTCTAACGGGGTAAACGCTAATGAGGGGTTCGTTTTATGGATAAAGAAAAAAATATTAAAGGAAAAAGCGAGTTAATTCTGGCTCTTGAACAACTTGAGCGGGAAAAGAACATAAAAAAAGACGAAACGCTTAAGACAATCACCGACGGCCTTGTTTCCGCCTTGAGAAAATATTTCGGGAAACTTGCGCAGATAACCGCCGTGATAGACCCTGATACGGGCGAGATGAAGGGTTTTATGGTCAAAAACGTGGTGGACGAGGTTTTCACCCCTGAACTTGAGATTTCTCTGACGGACGCTTTAAAAATGGACCCTTCCGTCAAAGCCGGCGATGTGGTGAACATCCCGGTTGACATAAAGGACTTTTCAAGAATAGCGGCGCAAACCGCAAAGCAGGTTCTGATTCACAGAATAAAGGAAATAGAAAAACTGAAGCTTTTTGAAGAGTTCAAACCAAGGGAAGGCGAACTTGTGACCGGCATAGTTCATCATATTACCGGCAGGGATATTTTCGTGGACCTGGGCAAGATAGAGGCCGTCCTGCCGTATTCCGAACAGATCAGGAGAGAGCATTATGCCGTAAATCAAAGGATAAGGGCGATTATTCATGCCGTTGAGAAAGGGAGCAGGGGACTGCAGGTGATTCTCTCCCGCACGTCCGGGAATTTCATGAAAGCCCTTTTTGAGGCTGAAGTCCCGGAAATATCCGAAAAAATCATAGAGATAGTTTCAATCGTGCGCGAGCCCGGCATCAGGGCGAAAGCGCTGGTCAAAAGCAGTTCTCCCCAGGTTGATCCTGTCGGCGCCTGCGTCGGAATCAGAGGGTCAAGAATCCGCGTGATAATGAATGAATTGCACGGGGAAAAAATTGATTTAATTCCGTGGTCCGACGAACCGGAGGTCCTTCTCGCAAAGGCTTTTTCGCCCGCCAAGGTGGACTCTATCAAAATTCTGGACAAGGAAAACAAAAAAGCGCTGGCGATCCTGCCCGACGACCAGCTTGCCATCGCGATAGGAAGGGATGGACAGAACATCAATCTCGTGGCGAGGATCACGGGCTGGACGGTTGATGTCAAATCAGAAGCCCAGAAAGTAGAAGAGAAAAAGAAAAACATGGATACGGCGATACAGGATTTGCTCAAAATTGAAGGCATAGGCCCCAAGCTTGCCGAGACCCTTGTCAATATGGGCATTACGGATGTAAAGAAGCTTTCAACTTTGACGGAGGAAGATTTGTCTTCTTTTCAGGGCATAGGTTTAAAAACCGCGCAAAAAATCGTTGCCGGCGTGAAAAAATATTTGAAAGATAAATCACAGGTTTCAGAAAATTAGTCGGGACAGAGGAGCAAAGAAATGAAAGCAAAAAAAACAAAAACAGCTGAAGAGAAAAAATCCAAAAAACGGGTTCCTGCGGCCAAAACTGCCGGCGAAGAAAATAAACCCGCCAAAAAGACAAGAACGGCAAAGTCCGCTCCTGCGCAAAAGAGCAAATCCGAACAGGAATCGCGTATAAAAGAAAAAAAACCTAAAGTTGTCGCCGGACCCGCTCCCCGGTCTCCCAGAGTCAAGATTGAAAAGAAGGTTTTACAGGAGAAAAAGACGCCTGCGCCGGCTGCAGGAACGAAATCCGTTCTGATGGATACGCCGGTTCCGGCGATTGCGCCGGCTGCTCCGTCTTTGCCTGCCAGGCCTGAAACTGAGAAAAAAGAAGTTCCGAAGCCCCCCCCGTCCGAACCTGAAAAACCGGCGCTTATAAAATTGAAGGTTTCAACACAGGCAATCCTGAGAGAACTTGCCGAGAAAATGGGCATAAAGCCGGTTGATTTTATAAAAAAGCTTATGGGGCTCGGAGTTTTTGCAACCATAAATCAGAGACTGGATCCTGACGTGGCGGTTCTTGCCGCTTCCGAATACGGCTATGATCTTGAAATCATTCCCATTTACGGCGACGAAGAAGCAGCCGTAGAAGAAATAAAAGCCGAAAAACCGGAGAATCTGAAACCGAGACCGCCTGTGATTACGATTATGGGGCATGTGGACCATGGAAAAACCACTCTTCTTGACGCTTTAAGGGAATCAAATGTCGTTGCCACCGAGGCGGGTCAGATTACGCAGCACATAGGAGCGTATACCGTCAAAACCGGCAAAGGCATAATAACGGTTCTTGACACTCCGGGCCATGAGGCTTTTACCGCCATGAGGGCGCACGGCGTAAAAATCACCGATATGGTTATTCTGGTGGTTTCAGCCGTTGACGGGGTCATGCCGCAGACGCTTGAGGCCATAAACCATGCCAGGGCGGCCGATGTCCCGATAATAGTCGCCATAAATAAAATAGATCTTCCCGCCGCCAATATCCAGAACATAAAACAGAGTCTTTCAAATCACGGTCTTGTTCCCGAGGAGTGGGGCGGAAAGACCATAATGGTTGAAATATCAGCCAAAAAGAAAATAAACATAGACAAGCTTCTGGGCATGATGATGCTTCAGGCTGAAATTATGGATATCAAAGCCAATCCGGACAAACAGGCTCAGGGGATAGTCATTGAGGCCAGGCTTGACATGAAACGGGGAAACGAGGTTACCATAATCGTCACTTCAGGCACTCTGAGCGTCGGCGATCCTTTTGTGGCGGGTATGGCTTCCGGCAAAGTAAGGGCGTTGATAACCGATAGCGGCGAGAGAATCCAGTCGGTAAAACCCGGGTATCCGGCGGAAATGCTGGGATTGACCGGGGTTCTGCCGCAGGCGGGAGACATGCTGAGGGTTGTTGAATCGGAAAAAGAAGCGCGGCGGATATCCGAAAAGAGAAACCAATTCAAAAGAGAAGACTCTTTTATACATCAAAAGCACGTCAGTCTTCTGTCCCTGCGTTCGCAGGTGGAACAGAAGCTGCTCAAGACGCTTAACATAGTTTTGAAGACCGACGTGGCCGGCTCTCTCCAGGCCATAAAAGATTCGCTTGAAAAACTGAGCGCTCCGGAAGTGGCGATACACATACTTCATGCGGGAGTGGGAAACATCAACGAATCGGACATTCTTCTGGCGAGAGCCTCCGACGCCATAATCTTCGGTTTTAACGTCGCTTCCGACTCCGATGTCCTTAATTATGCAAAGATAGAAGGAATTGAAATCCGCACGTACAGGATAATATACGATATTCTTGAAGACGTCAAAGCAGCTATGAGCGGATTGCTTGAGCCTGAAATCGTTGAAACCGTGGCGGGAAAAGCCGAAGTGAGGCAGATATTTGAATTAAGTTCGGGCAAGGTGGCCGGCTGTCTCGTCAGGGAAGGCAAAATAGCAAGGACCCAGTCTGTGAGAGTCTTGAGAGGAAAGGAAATCGTTTTCAAGGGAAAGCTCTCCAGCCTGAAGCATTTCAAGGAAGACGTCAAGGAAGTTGAGAAAGGCTTTGAATGCGGCATTATGATAGACGGCTTCAGGGATACGGCTGTCGGAGACGTCATAGAGTCGTTGACCCGTGAAGAAAAAACAAGAAGAATACAATAAAATTTATGCGCAGGCGACAGGAAAGATTAAAAGAGCTTTTTTATCATGAAGTAAGCCTTGCCATAAGAGACATTCATGGCCTTAACACGAACGGCATACTTACTCTCACGGACGTTGAGCTTTCAGGAGACGGAAGGAAACTCAGCGTGTTTTTTTCCGTATTCGGGACTGACGACGAAAAACGCAGAAGCGAACGGATACTCACGGAGTCAACGGGATTTATAAGGCAGTTTTGTAAAAAAAGACTCCGGCTTAAAATCATACCCGAGATATCTTTTAAATTTGACAATACCCCGGAAAAAGCTTCCAGAATAGAGCGGATTCTGAACGACATTCGCGCGGAAAATCATGAAAAAACCCCCGGTTCTTGAAGAGGAACTTAAAAAATTCATAGAGGCGATACAAACGAATAAAAAGTTTTTCCTCGCCGGACATATCGGCCCCGACGGGGATACGATAGGATCCATGCTCGCCATAGCTTCCGTTTTGAAAAGGATGGGAAAAAAAGTTTATATGTTTTCGGGAGATCCCGTGCCTGAAAACCTCGCTTTCCTGCCGCATATCAAGTCCATACATGTTTCAAAACCGCCCCGTTCCCGTTTTGACGCGATGATACTGCTTGAATGCAGCAATCTCAAGAGAGCGGGGATATTGAACGGCCTTGACAAGATTACTTCGCTCATAGTGAACATAGACCATCATAAAACAGCCGATTTTTACGGCGACATCAATATAATAGACACTGCATCCTCTTCCACAGCGGAAATAATTTACAGATTCTTTTACAGCCAGAAAGTAAACATTACAAAGATTGAAGCCTCGTATCTCTATGTCGGGATTGTAACCGACACAGGAAGATTTCATTATCCTGCTACCAATCCCCAAACCCACGAGACGGCCTCAAGACTGCTGCAGACCGGATTTAAATTTGCCAGGATTAACGATTTTCTCTACTCAACCAGGTCTTTTGAAAGCCTGAAAATCCTCGGCAGGGCGCTTGAGAGCATGACCATGATGTTTTCCGGCAAAGCCGCCGTGATGACGCTGACTCAGAGGGATTTTACGGAATTGAACGCCATGGTTGAACACAGCGAAAACGCAATAAACTACGGGATGATGATTCCCGGAGTAAAAGCGGCAATTCTGTTCAGGGAGGAAGGCGGACGCCTGAGCGTCACGTTCAGGTCAAAAGGCAGGATTGACGTAAGCGCAGTTGCGGCCAAATTCGGCGGCGGAGGACATAAGAACGCGGCCGGTTGTAAATTCAAACCTCCTCTAAAGGAAGCCTTCAAAAAAGTTTTGCCGGAAATCAGGAAAATTGTATGAGTGATTTGATTTCAGGAATTTTTCTGTTTGACAAGCCTTCGGGAATAACCTCTCACGACGCGGTCGACATTTTGCGAAGGAAAATAAACATAAGAAGGATAGGCCATACCGGCACGCTGGACCCCATGGCTACGGGACTTCTCGTCATGCTTGTGGGCGGCGCGGTTAAATTGCAGGCAAAACTCCAGCATTCGTCAAAATCTTACGAAGGGGTGATACGTCTTGGCATTGAAACGGACACATGGGACATGGAAGGAAAAATCTTAAAAGAGATGCCGCTGGCCGATTTAAATTATGAAAAAGTGAAAAAAATAGTATCTTTTCTGGACGGCAGGGCTATCCAGCAGGTCCCGCCCTTTTCAGCCGTCAGATACAAAGGCAGGCCGCTTTATAAGCTTGCGAGAAAAAATCAGACCGTTCCGGTAATACGCAGGGAAGTTGACATTAAATGGAAAAATTTTTCTTTTAAATCTCCCGACGTTCATTTTAAGATAGAATGTTCCGGAGGAACTTATATCCGTTCAATAGCCAGGGAAATGGGCAGAATGCTCGGCTGCGGCGCTTGTCTTTGCTCTCTCAGAAGGACGAAAATAGGGAGATGGAAGGTGGAAGACGCTGTATCAGCCGAAAAGCTCAAAAACATGTCCAGAGAAGAAGTCTCTTCCGGAATATTTAAAATTCCCCACGATATTGAATAATGGGCATTTATTTAACCATAGGAACCTTTGACGGCGTGCATCTGGGCCACCAGAAAATCATAAGGACTACCATTGCGCAATCCCTCAAACGCGGACTCAAAAGCGTTTTAATATATTTCCCTATTCCCCCGAAATTTTATTTTTCAGGCGAATATTCCGATTCTCTGATTACCCTGCCGCAGGAAAGAGAAGAGCTGTTTGCAAATTTCAGGATAGGCGAAATGAAATCTCTCGCCTTCAACAGCGGACTGGCATCCATGACGCCTGAGATTTTTTTAGACGAGATTCTGCTTGCCGGCCGCAGGGTTCAGGGGATATGCGTGGGCAGGGACTTCGCCTTCGGGAAAGACCGGAGCGGGAACATAGAGTTTCTGAGGGAGCAGTGTATGGGCAGAGGCATTGATTTAAAGGTAATGTCGTTTGTAAGGCACAAAGGCCGTAAAATATCTTCCTCGCTGATACGCGGTTTTCTCAAGTCGGGCGAGATTGAAAACGCCGGCAAATGCCTTTCAAGGCCGTACTGCGTCAGCGGCAGGGTTATCAAAGGAAGCGGGATAGGGCGCAAACTTGGATTTGCAACCGCCAACGTGGATTCCGACCCGCTTAAAATACTGCCTCCCGGGGTTTTTGCCGCAAAGGTCGGGCTTGGAAACGAAACTTATTTCGGAGTTGCAAATGTCGGAAGACGGCCGACAATATCTCCTTTCAACAAGCGTCTTCTGCTTGAAACGCACATCCTGGATTTTTCAAAAATGATATACGGCAGAACCCTTTCTGTGGAACTTTTAAAAAGAATACGAGGCGAGAAAAAGTTTAGCGGAACAGAATTTTTGCAAAGACAGATAATTGAAGACGTGAGGTTTGCCAGAAAATATTTCGCCGCAAGCAGTCTTAGCCCAAATTCCTCAGTTGGAATTCGGGAATTATGAGTTTTGAGTGTTGAATTTTGAATTATTCCTAAATTAAGAATTTATAATTTAAAATTTAGAATTCCGAAAAACTCAGGTGCATTTTTTTATACGGCTATTTCTCAATGAAAG